>NZ_JASEYC010000011.1:0-32352 GCF_035064245.1 Citrobacter sp. R-1.5.2
TGTCGTTCTCAAAATCGGTGGAGCTGCATGACAAGGTCATCGGGCATTATCTGAACATAAAACACTATCAGTAAGTTAGAGTCATTACCCGATGACGCTTTGCTTGTCGGGCCTACAAATACCGCTAAATGTAGGCCGGGTAAGGCGAAGCCGCACCCGGCAATGTTGATTAGCGCTTATCTTCTGCCAGCAGCGGTGGAATACTTGGCACCATCGGTGCTTCATCAATATCCTTCTGCGTCATGCGAAACGCCTGCGGGTAGTGCTCACGGCTGGTACGACGTAGCGGTTCGGTATCACGCCAGGTGTACAGACAATGCTGACACTGATATACCGTCCAGACACCTTTCACCGGCGAGACCGCCATCAATTCTATGTGTTCATCAGCACAACGTGGACAAATCATCTGCATCTCCTTATTTACGGTTGGCCAACATGGCGGTCAGCTTTTCAGCCCAGGCTTGAGTCTCAGGTAAATCACATACCGGCTGGCTGTAATGGCCACGGTTATCCGGGGCAACCGGAGTAGTGGCATCAATAATCAGCTTGTCAGTGATACCTGCCGGGCTGGAGCCTGGGTCCAGTTCCAGTACCGACATATTCGGCAACTGCACCAGATCGCCCGCCGGGTTAACCTTCGACGACAGCGCCCACATCACCTGCGGTAAGTTGAACGGATCAACATCCTCATCAACCATAATCACCATCTTCACATAGCCCAGGCCATGCGGCGTCGTCATCGCCCGCAGCCCCACCGCACGGGCAAAGCCGCCGTAGCGTTTTTTGGTGGAGATAATCGCCAGCAAACCGTGGGTATACATGGCGTTAACCGCCTGCACTTCAGGGAATTCTGCTTTCAGTTGCTGGTACAACGGCACACAAGTCGCCGGCCCCATCAGGTAATCGATCTCCGTCCACGGCATGCCGAGATAGAGTGATTCAAAAATCGGCTTCGTACGGTAAGACACTTTATCAATGCGCACCACGGTCATGTTGCGCCCGCCAGAGTAGTGACCGGTAAATTCACCAAATGGCCCTTCTATTTCACGCTTGCGACTTTCGATGACCCCTTCAAGGATCACTTCAGACCCCCACGGTACGTCAAAACCAGTGAGCGGCGCGGTGGCGATCGGGTACGGGCTTTCACGCAGCGCCCCCGCCATTTCGTATTCAGACTGATCGTACTTCAGCGGCGTCGCCCCCATCAGAGTGATGATCGGATCGTTGCCAAGGGTGATCGCAATTGGCAGATCCTCGCCGCGTTCTTCCGCTTTATGCAGGTGCAGCGCGATATCGTGCATCGGCACCGGTTGCAGGCCCAGCTTACGCTTGCCTTTTACTTCCATACGGTAAATACCGACGTTCTGCTTACCGAAATTGTCGACATCCAGCGGATCGCGTGAAACCACGCAGGCTTTATCAAGGTAGAAACCACCGTCGCCATCGTTCAGACGAAACAGCGGCAGAATATCAAACAGGTTAATATCATCGCCGTCGACGCTGTTTTCCGCCCACGCCGGATTGGCGCGACGTTCTGGTGCAACCGGAAATTTATCCCAGCGGCGAATAAATTCATCAATCTGTTTTTTCACCGGCGTATTCGGTGGTAAACCCAACGAGATTGCGTGGTTCTGCCATGAGCCGATAGTGTTCATCGCCACCCGGGCATCGGTAAATCCACGAATATTGTCAAACCACAGCGCAGGCGCGCCGTCACCAATACGCCCGGTGGCATTGGCAGCAGCCGCTAAATCCGGTTCGGCGTTCACTTCTTCACTGATTTTCAGCAATTGTCCCTGGTCGTCCAGCGCTTGCAAAAAGCTGCGCAAATCATCAAATGCCATTACTCATTCTCCTGTGAAAAATTCTGCGCCTGCCGTAATCCCTGCCAGCGACGGGCGTTTGGGTGTTCCAGACCAAACTGATCGAGAACGCGAGCAACAATATGCTGCGTAATGTCATCGACCGTTTGCGGATGGTTATAAAACGCGGGCATCGGCGGAACCATTGCGACGCCCATACGGGAAAGTGCGAGCATATTTTCCAGATGAATGGTGCTCAGCGGCATTTCACGCGGAACCAGCACCAGCTTGCGCCCTTCTTTTAGCACCACATCAGCAGCACGCCCCACCAGTCCGTCCGCATACCCAGCCCGAATACCGGCCAGCGTTTTCATGCTACAGGGGATAACAATCATGCCGTCGGTCCGAAACGAGCCGGAGGAGATACTCGCCGCCTGGTCCGCCGGATGGTGGCAGTAGTCCGCCAGCGCAGACACATCGTGAACGCTGTACGGCGTTTCCAGCTCAATGGTCGTTTTCGCCCACTTCGATAACACCAGATGCGTTTCCACTTCCGGCATTTGCCGCAGCGCCTGTAGCAACGCCACACCAAGCGGCGCTCCCGTAGCCCCGGTCATTCCTACGATGAGTCTCATTCAACCTCTCAATATTGTTCGTGTACGAACATTTTGCTTAACATACTCCCACAACCGACTCCGGGCAAGGACACCTGGCACAGATAGCTAAAGTCGCGCTTGTTAAAAAAGTGCGCGTTACCCGCTATGATAGAGACCGATCGTTTGCCCGGAGTTCCCATGGAGTTACGTAATACCGCGTTTCATTTACTACGCCAGCTTTTTCAAAAGCATACGGCTCGCTGGCAGCATGCGTTACCGGAACTGACTAAACCTCAGTACGCAGTGATGCGGGCCATTGCTGAACGTCCTGGTATCGAGCAGGTTGACTTAACAGAGGCCGCGGTGAGCACGAAAGCTACGCTTGCGGAAATGCTGAGCCGGATGGAAAGTCGAGGGCTGGTAAAACGCGAGCACGATCCGACAGATAAGCGCAGACGATTTGTCTATCTCACGCCAGAGGGTGATACATTGCTTACCCATGTGACACTGCTGGGAGACGGTATAGATAATGAGTTTCTCGGGCGGCTTAGCGCGCAAGAACGCGAGCAGTTTACGTATCTGGTGCGTAAAATGATGGGGTAATGTCCCGGATAGCGGCTCCGCCTTATCTGGCCTGCATATCCGCTAAAGAAAAAGGCCAGTCTCAATGAGACTGGCCTTTCTTGATAGAACTTGTGCTTACTCGCGGAACAGCGCTTCGATATTCAGCCCCTGCGTCTGCAGGATTTCACGCAGACGACGCAGACCTTCAACCTGAATCTGGCGAACACGTTCACGGGTCAGGCCAATTTCACGGCCCACATCTTCCAGTGTCGCAGCTTCGTACCCCAGCAAACCAAAACGACGTGCCAGCACCTCACGCTGTTTGGCGTTCAGTTCGAACAGCCATTTGACGATGCTCTGTTTCATATCATCGTCTTGCGTGGTGTCTTCCGGACCGTTTTCCTTTTCGTCGGCCAGAATATCCAGCAACGCTTTTTCGGAATCGCCACCCAGCGGGGTGTCTACCGAGGTAATGCGCTCGTTGAGTCGGAGCATACGGCTGACGTCATCAACCGGTTTATCCAGTTGTTCCGCAATCTCTTCTGCGCTTGGTTCGTGGTCCAGTTTATGCGACAACTCACGCGCAGTACGCAGATAGACGTTCAGCTCTTTTACAATGTGAATCGGCAGTCGGATCGTTCGGGTTTGATTCATAATCGCCCGTTCGATCGTCTGGCGGATCCACCAGGTTGCGTATGTTGAGAAGCGGAACCCGCGCTCAGGGTCAAACTTCTCGACGGCACGGATAAGCCCCAGATTGCCCTCTTCAATCAGGTCCAGCAATGCCAGACCACGATTGCCATAACGACGAGCAATTTTCACCACCAGACGCAGGTTACTTTCAATCATGCGGCGGCGAGAAGCGACATCTCCACGCAGTGCGCGACGCGCAAAATAAACTTCTTCTTCGGCTGTTAACAGTGGTGAATAACCTATCTCACCAAGGTAAAGCTGAGTCGCGTCCAACACACGCTGTGTGGCCCCCTGCGATAACAGCTCTTCTTCAGCCAGGTCGTTATCACTGGGTTCCTCTTCACTCAAGGCTTTTTCATCAAAAGCCTCTACTCCGTTCTCATCAAATTCCGCATCTTCATTTAAATCATGAACTTTCAGCGTATTCTGACTCATAAGGTGGCTCCTACCCGTGATCCCTAACGGAACTAGCACGTGAAAGCCTGGTTCCGCCGAATTATCGCTGCGGTAAATAGCGCAGCGGGTTTACGGATTTCCCCTTGTAACGAATTTCAAAATGCAAGCGTGTAGAACTGGTTCCGGTGCTACCCATGGTAGCTATCTTCTGCCCCGCCTTGATTTCTTGTTGTTCCCGGACCAGCATTGTATCGTTATGGGCGTAGGCACTCAGGTAATCATCGTTGTGTTTGATGATAATAAGATTACCGTAACCACGCAGCGCGTTACCGGCATACACGACGCGTCCATCTGCGGTCGCGACAATAGCCTGTCCTTTGCTGCCTGCAATGTCGATCCCTTTATTGCCACCTTCGGTAGCTGCGAAGTTTTCGATCACTTTGCCGTCAGTCGGCCAGCGCCAGGTAGAGATCGGCGAACTGGTAGAAGTTGAGCTTGCAGTCGATTCGGTTGCACTAACTGCCGGAGCCGTTACAGGCGCTGTGACGACGGTCCCAGCAGGCTTGTTGTTCGGCAACATTTTGTTAGCACTTTGTTCACCTGAATCCTCAGAATACGTAATTGTTGGTTTCGAAGCAACAGCAACGGTGGAATTTTGTGCAGGGTTGGTCACAACTCCTTGCTGTGCTGCATCCGCCTGGGTGATGGCATTACCACCGGTAATCGGTGCACCCGACGCGTTGCCCACTTGCAGAGTTTGTCCGACATTCAGGCCATACGGGGCCGGAACGTTATTGCGTTGTGCGAGGTCACGGAAATCGTTCCCGGTAATCCAGGCAATATAGAAAAGCGTGTCGCCTTTCTTAACAGTATAGGTACTGCCACCCGTATAGCTACCTTTCGGAATATTCCCATACTGACGATTGTACACAATCCGCCCGTTTTCCATCTGGACAGGCTGTTCTGCAACCGGCTGAACCTGTGTTGGCTGAGTCGCCGGGCGTTGCACCGGTTGGATCTGTGGCGTTTGTTGTACTGTCGCCGTTGATCCCATTTTTGGTGGAGGCGTAATCAGCATACCGGAGCTGGTGTTCGATGATGAGTTGCCGCCAACAGAGCTGACCGGCGCTGGTGGATTCGAGGTGTTTGAACAACCTGCCAGCCATAATGAAACCAGTGACAATGCCGCAATACGGCGAACGGTAAATTTGTGGCTTCCCGCGCTCATTTATCCCCCAGGAAAATTTGGTTAATACCCAGTGACGTAATCACCGTGCAAGGCATCGGACTGGACACTGGAAAACGTGACCACGATACGCTTACTAATTCCAGAATATCCAGGAAAACTCCAGGTATTCAGCAGCGTTAGCTACGCTAACTCCCCTTTGACTAAGGGAACAAAGCGTACGGCCTCCACGGTGTCGATAATAAATTCGCCTCCCCGACGACGAACCCGTTTCAAAAACTGGTGCTCATCGCCCACGGGCAAGACGAGAATGCCGCCTTCATCTAACTGCATCATCAATGCCGTTGGGATCTCAGGCGGTGCTGCCGTCACAATGATAGCGTCAAACGGCGCTCGAGCTTGCCAGCCTTGCCATCCATCACCATGACGGGTCGAAACATTATGTAAATCAAGCTGCTTCAGGCGACGACGCGCCTGCCATTGCAAGCCTTTAATGCGCTCAACAGAGCACACGTGATGCACCAGATGCGCCAGGATCGCCGTCTGGTAGCCAGAGCCAGTACCAATTTCCAGTACCCGGGATTGCGGCGTTAGCTCCAGCAGCTCGGTCATGCGAGCCACCATATAGGGCTGTGAGATGGTCTGCCCCTGGCCAATCGGCAGGGCGATATTATCCCAGGCCTTATGTTCAAACGCCTCATCAACGAACTTTTCACGCGGCACGGCGGCGAGCGCATCCAGGACATGTTCATCTCTGATGCCCTGCGCACGTAATTGTTCAAGGAGAGTGTGTACGCGTCTGCTTACCATTGCGTGTCGACTCCCACGCTGTCTAACCAGCCAGAAACAACCTCATGCGCACCGTATGCGGTTAAATCAACATGCAGTGGCGTGATTGAAACATAACCTTCATCAACGGCAGCAAAATCCGTATCCGGACCGGCATCGCACTTTTCGCCCGGCGGCCCGATCCAATACAGCGTATTACCACGCGGGTCCTGCTGTGGGATCACCTGATCCGCCGGATGACGGCTGCCGCAGCGGGTGACCCGCATACCTTTGATCTGATCCAGGGGTAAATCCGGAACGTTGATATTCAGAATACGTCCGGTGCGCAGCGGTTCGCGGCTTAACGCGCGTAAAATCCGGCAGGTTATCGCCGCAGCGGTCTCGTAGTGTTTATGCCCATCGAGCGAGACCGCCAGCGCAGGGAATCCGAGATGACGACCTTCCATTGCTGCCGCCACGGTACCGGAGTAGATGACATCATCCCCCAGGTTTGGACCCGCATTAATCCCGGAAACGACAATGTCCGGACGCGGACGCATTAACGCGTTCACGCCCAGGTAGACGCAATCGGTAGGTGTCCCCATTTGCACGGCGATATCGCCATTATCAAAGGTGAAAGTGCGAAGCGAGGATTCCAGCGTCAGCGAGTTAGACGCGCCACTGCGGTTACGATCCGGGGCAACCACCTGTACGTCAGCAAACTCACGCAGCGCTTTCGCCAGCGTTTGTATACCGGGTGCGTGGACCCCATCATCGTTACTCAGCAATATACGCATAATCACCCATTGTGTTAATAAGTTCCCTTACAACACTGGTGGCGAAGCTACCTGCCGGTAGCCAGAAGCGCAACTCAACGGTTACGTCATCCCACCAGTTCCAGCTTAATTGTTGTGGATACAGCAACATAGCGCGGCGCGATGCCTCAACTTTCTCGCGCAATAACAGAGACTGTAGCGCGGTTTCGTCAGCAATAGCAGCCTCTTCAAACGCCAGAGCATCGCGCTGAGTTCCCCACTCACCGCAGCCCGGTAGTGCCGCTGTTACCATCAATTCTTTTTCATCAACACGACGCTGTAATTCGGTCTGTTCGTCCCGTGTGGCGACAAACCAGCTTCCGCGTCCCGACAATTGTAGCGCATCGCCGTCAACAACTTGATTAAAGTCTGTTTTTTTCAAGCGTTCATTGACTATCTGATTAAACAACGCGCTACGGGCTGCCGACAACCAAAAACTGCGTTTATTGCGATCGCGCACCGGCGCATCGCTTTGTGCCCAGCGCAGCGCACCTTGCAGGTTGCTGCCGCCGATACCAAAACGTTGGGCACCAAAATAGTTCGGGACGCCGCGCTCGCTAATCGCCTGTAAACGCGCTTCAACATCATCACGCTCGCTCACTTCACGCAACACCAGCGTAAAAGCGTTGCCTTTCAGTGCGCCTAAACGCAGCTTACGCTTGTGGCGGGCGTACTCCAGCACTTTACAGCCTTCCAGCTCAAATTTGCTTAAATCGGGCATTGCATTGCCCGGCACGCGCGCGCACAGCCACTGCTCGGTGACAGCATGCTTATCTTTCTGTCCGGCAAAGCTTACTTCGCGGGCGTGGATTTTAAGGAATTTGGCCAGCGCGTCAGCCACAAAACGGGTGTTACAACCGTTTTTCAGAATACGCACCAGAACGTGCTCGCCTTCGCCATCCGGTTCGAAGCCTAAATCTTCGACAACGACAAAGTCTTCCGGATTTGCTTTCAGAACTCCGTGGCCGAGTGGTTTACCATGGAGATAGGTCAGATTTTCAAACGCAGTCATTTCGTTGCCTTAATGAGTAACGCCACCGCTTCACAGGCAATCCCTTCCCCACGCCCGGTAAAACCGAGTTTTTCCGTGGTGGTCGCTTTCACGTTAACATCATCCATATGGCAGCCGAGATCCTCGGCAATAAACACCCGCATTTGCGGAATGTGCGGCAGCATCTTCGGTGCCTGGGCAATAATAGTGACATCCACATTACCAAGCGTATAACCTTTAGCCTGAATACGCCGCCAGGCCTCACGCAATAACTCGCGGCTATCGGCACCTTTGAACGCGGCATCGGTATCCGGGAAGAGTTTACCAATATCACCCAACGCCGCTGCACCCAGCAGGGCATCGGTTAGCGCATGTAACGCCACATCGCCATCAGAATGTGCCAGCAGTCCTTTTTCATACGGGATGCGCACACCACCAATGATAATTGGGCCAACGCCTCCAAAGGCATGTACGTCAAAACCGTGTCCAATTCGCATTATGCATTCTCCTGATAGACACATCATCCTTCAAGCCGCCTTTATGTTGGCCGCCTCGGTACATCATGAATGATGCTGTGTAGGGGTTGTTCGGGTCAGATAAAATTCCGCCAGCGCCAGATCTTCCGGACGGGTGACTTTAATGTTGTCAGCGCGTCCTTCAACCAGCAGCGGATGAAAGCCGCAATATTCCAGTGCCGAAGCCTCATCCGTAATGGTTGCGCCTTCGTTTAACGCTCGAGTCAGGCAATCGTGTAACAGTTCGCGTGGGAAATACTGCGGTGTCAACGCATGCCATAAATCGGTACGTTCGACCGTATGAGCAATCTCGGTCTTACCAGGCTCCGCACGTTTCATGGTGTCGCGTACGGGGGCCGCCAGGATACCGCCGATACGGCTGGTTTCACTTATTGCCAGTAAGCGGGCTAAATCATCCTGATGCAGACATGGCCGCGCGGCATCATGCACCAGTACCCACTGAGCGTCTCCAGCGGCTTGCAAACCGGCAAGAACAGAATCGGCACGCTCATCGCCGCCATCCACCACGGTAATTTGCGGATGCGCTGCAAGTGGAAGTTGGGCAAAGCGGCTGTCGCCGGGACTGATCGCGATGACGACACGCGTCACCCGGGGATGCGCCAGTAGCGCATCAACCGAGTGTTCAAGAATGGTTTTATTGCCAATTGAGAGGTACTGCTTAGGACACTCCGTCTGCATTCGGCGGCCAAATCCGGCAGCCGGTACCACGGCGCAAACGTCCAATAAAGTGGCTGCCATGTTAAATCCTTGGCTGGTTTATCGATTGTTTTGCCCTGCGGTCTGTGCGCGTTTAGACGCGTCAGGGACCAGGCGATAAAACGTTTCGCCCGGCTTAGTCATGCTGAGTTCGTTGCGTGCGCGTTCCTCGATAGCTTCCTGACCGCCATTGAGATCATCAATTTCAGCAAAGAGCTGATCGTTACGCGCTTTAAGTTTCGCGTTTGTAGCTTGCTGCGCAGCAACATCATCGTTGACGCGACTATAGTCATGTATGCCGTTCTTACCGAACCACAGCGAATACTGTAGCCAGACCAATAAAGCCAGCAACAGCAGCGTTAGTTTACCCATCCTGCCCCCTGAAAAACGGCATTAACATCCCATAACTTCCGTCGACGATTTTACGTCTGCGGGCGGGAATGCCGCGACAACGCGGGCAAATGTACCACATTTGCCCGTTGTTACGTATACCCCGTGTAAGGAGAACATAATCTCATTGTTGGTTACGGTTTGAATTAGAGCTGCTGGTATGCAGCACCACTCACCATGGAAAAAGGGAAGAGAACCTAGCCCAGCAGCCACAGGAACAATGCGCCAAACATCGACCCAACCACCAGCAGGGTAAACGTAACGCTTAGCAGCAGCCGTCCCTTCAAAAGCGAATGCAGGGCAATACCCGCCACAATGGCGACGGGCAGCAACGCGAGGAAAAAAGGCCAGGTATAAAGGAAGAAAAACAGCGTATTAGGACCATACATCAGGCACGGGAACCCCAGCGCCAGCAACCACGCCGCAAAACCGACAACGGCACCCGGTAGTGACCAGGTGGTTTCGTCGTCGGCGGCGAAAGTCTCTGACTCTGTGATAGTAATGTTATGGCTGTTGCGCATATCTAATCCTGTGACCATGACTGACCGGGCGTACCTGTTTTAAAATCGCGAGGAGTCCGGTGGTGTCTCAGGATCTGATAATATCTTCCTGCCTCAGCAGGTCTAATAATTGAGAGACCAAATTTGTTACTAATTGTTCACCATTCAGATGAATCTCTGGCGATTCAGGCGCTTCGTATACCGAGTCAATTCCAGTAAAATTGAGCAACTCACCCGCCCGCGCTTTTTTATATAGTCCTTTTGGATCACGTGATTCACAGGTTGCCAGCGGTGTATCGACAAACACCTCTATAAAACGCCCATGACCCACACGTTCGCGAACCATCTGTCGTTCAGCACGATGAGGGGAAATAAAGGCAGTCAGTACCACCAGCCCCGCATCCACCATCAGGTTAGCCACTTCCCCAACCCGGCGAATATTCTCCTTGCGATCGGCATCGCTAAATCCGAGATCGCTGCACAGACCGTGGCGCACGTTATCGCCATCCAGCAGATAAGTACTAACCCCCTGCTTGTGCAGCGCTTCTTCCAGCGCTCCCGCTACCGTGGATTTACCCGAACCAGAGAGTCCGGTAAACCACAGCACAACACCACGATGGCCGTGGTGTTGCTCCCGCTGTTGTGGCGTAACAGGATGGGCATGCCAGACGACGTTTTCGTCATGCAGCGCCATTATTTTCCTCCCAGCAGATCGCGCGCACCCCAGTGTGGGAAGTGACGACGCACCAGCGCATTGAGCTCCAGTTCAAACGCACTGAACTGGGATGCCGTGGCCGGCTCCTGGACGATCGGCTCGCGAACCAGTCCTGCCCCAACGGTGACGTTCGTCAGACGGTCAATGATAATCAGGCCGCCCGTGACCGGATTATGCTGATAGGTATCCAGCACCAGCGGTTCATCAAACGTCAATCTCACCAGGCCAATACCGTTCAGCGGTAAGGCTTCGACTTCACGCTGGGTCAGGTTATTGATATCAACCTGATACTCCACGCTATCAACACGCGCACGCGTCTTCTTGCCCGCCACTTTGATGTCATAGCTCTGCCCTGGCGACAGTGCCTGCTCCGCCATCCACACCACATCAACGGCAGCGCTTTGCACCGCCGGCAGCGTTTCCTGGGCATCAAGCAGCAGGTCACCACGACTGATATCGATCTCATCTTTTAGCACAAGGGTAATGGCTTCACCGGCATGCGCTTCCTGCAAATCGCCATCAAACGTGACAATCCGGGCGACGCTCGACTCAACGCCAGACGGTAACACTTTGACGCGTTGTCCTACCTTCACGCTACCGGAGGCCAGTGTTCCGGCATAACCACGATAATCAAGATTTGGGCGGTTCACATACTGCACCGGGAATCGCATCGGCTGAGTATCGACAACACGCTGGATTTCAACGGTTTCAAGCACTTCCAGCAGCGTCGGACCGCTGTACCACGGCATGCTGAAACTTTGCGACGCCACGTTGTCACCTTCCAGTGCTGAAAGCGGTACAAAACGGATATCCAGGTTGCCCGGCAACTGCTCTGCAAAGGTCAGATAATCTTCACGAATGCGGTTAAATGTCTCTTCGCTAAAATCCACCAGATCCATTTTGTTGATCGCAACGATCAGATGTTTTATTCCCAACAGCGTAGAAATAAAGCTATGACGGCGGGTCTGATCCAACACGCCTTTACGTGCATCGATCAGCAGGATCGCCAGATCGCAGGTCGACGCACCGGTTGCCATATTGCGGGTGTACTGCTCATGACCGGGAGTATCCGCGATGATAAATTTGCGTTTTTCGGTGGAAAAATAACGGTAGGCCACGTCAATAGTGATGCCCTGTTCGCGCTCGGCCTGCAAGCCATCAACCAACAGCGCCAGATCGAGCTTCTCGCCCTGCGTACCATGACGTTTACTATCATTGTGCAGCGATGAAAGCTGATCTTCGTAGATCTGTCGGGTATCATGCAACAGACGCCCAATCAGGGTACTTTTCCCATCATCCACGCTACCGCAGGTTAAAAAACGCAGCAGGCTTTTGTGTTGTTGGGCGATCATCCAGGCTTCAACGCCGCCTTCATTAGCAATTTGTTGTGCAAGTGTCGTGTTCATGGCGGCTCCTTAGAAATACCCCTGACGTTTCTTCAGCTCCATGGAGCCCGCCTGGTCGCGGTCAATCACGCGGCCCTGACGTTCACTGGTGGTTGAGACCAGCATCTCTTCGATGATTTCCGGTAGCGTCTGCGCGTTAGACTCCACTGCGCCAGTGAGTGGCCAGCAGCCGAGAGTACGGAAACGCACCATCCGTTTTTTGATAACCTCACCAGGCTGCAGATCGATTCTGTCGTCATCAATCATCATCAACATGCCGTCGCGCTCAAGCACCGGACGCTCTGCGGCGAGGTACAGCGGAACAATGTCGATGTTCTCCAGCCAGATGTACTGCCAGATATCCTGTTCCGTCCAGTTAGAGAGCGGGAATACGCGAATGCTTTCGCCTTTGTTAATCTGGCCGTTGTAGTTATGCCACAGCTCCGGACGCTGGTTTTTCGGGTCCCAGCGATGAAAACGATCGCGGAAGGAATAGATGCGCTCTTTCGCGCGCGATTTCTCTTCATCACGGCGTGCGCCGCCGAATGCTGCGTCAAAACCGTATTTGTTCAGCGCCTGCTTCAACCCCTCGGTTTTCATAATGTCGGTATGCTTGGCGCTACCGTGGACAAATGGATTTATCCCCATCGCCACCCCTTCCGGGTTTTTATGCACCAGCAGTTCGCAGCCGTAGGCTTTTGCCGTGCGGTCACGAAACTCATACATCTCGCTGAATTTCCAGCCGGTATCAACGTGCAGCAGAGGAAACGGCAGTGAACCAGGATAAAACGCTTTGCGCGCCAGATGCAGCATTACGCTGGAATCCTTGCCGATGGAATACATCATCACCGGATTCGAAAACTCGGCGGCCACCTCACGAATGATATGGATGCTCTCCGCTTCCAGTTGCCGCAGGTGGGTAAGTCGTTTTTGATCCATAACCGTTCCTATGTATTGCCGTTATTTTGCTAACGAAGTTCAGATAACCTGACTATAGGGAGGGCAAGAGAGCGAATGAAATTACGAATTGGAATGAGTAGTTCCTCAAAGGAATAACGATCTGGAAAAGCAAATATCAAAAAGTGCTTAAGCCGCCGGATTTCGGGCATTTAGGAGCAAATGAAATTGTTTTACCTCGATCACGGTTTCATACTAACGGCTGAAAATTTCTGCTTGGTATTTAAGGACTCACTATGTTTTCCGCATTGCGCCACCTGACTACCGCCCTGGCGCTCGGCGCGTGCTTTATCCTTCCCGCACAGGCAACCTCTTCGAAGCCCGGAGATATGGCAAATACTCAGGCCCGATATATCGCAACATTCTTCCCTGGCCGCGTGACGGGCTCTCCGGCAGAAATGCTCTCTGCTGATTATTTACGTCAGCAATTTCAGCAGATGGGCTATCGCAGTGATATTCGGACGTTTAATAGCCGTTATATTTATACCGCTAAAGACAATCGTAAGAACTGGCATAACGTTACGGGCAGCACCGTCATTGCAGCGCATGAAGGCAAAGCGCCGCAGCAGATTATTATCATGGCGCATCTCGACACTTACGCTGCGCAGAGCGATGCCGATTCCGATGCTAATCTGGGCGGATTAACCTTGCAGGGCATCGACGATAACGCCGCAGGTTTGGGCGTCATGCTGGAGTTGGCTGAAAAACTAAAAAATGTGCCGACACAGTACGGCATTCGGTTTATCGCCACCAGCGGTGAGGAAGAAGGCAAACTGGGTGCAGAAAATATCCTTAAACGCATGAGTGCGGCAGAAAAGAAAAATACGCTGCTGGTTATCAACCTCGATAACCTGATCGTCGGGGACAAGCTCTACTTCAATAGTGGGAAAAGAACCCCGGAAGCCGTACGAAAACTGACGCGCGACCGGGCGCTGGCAATTGCACACAGCCGCGGTATCGTCGCCAGTACCAACCCGGGCCTGAACAAAGACTATCCGAAAGGAACCGGATGTTGTAACGATGCCGAGGTCTTCGACAAAGCGGGAATCGCCGTGCTCTCGGTAGAAGCAACCAACTGGAGCCTGGGTAAAAAAGACGGCTATCAGCAACGAGCCAAAACTGCCTCTTTCCCCGCCGGTAACAGCTGGCACGACGTGCGTCTGGACAACCAGCAGCATATCGATAAAGCGCTTCCAGGGCGGATTGAACATCGCAGCCGAGACGTCGTACGCATTATGCTGCCGCTGGTGAAAGAACTGGCAAAAGCGGGTAAATCCTGAAGAGGTGGTCCGGTAGGATGTAAATCTTACCGGACCACTTTCCTGTTATCCTTCGTGTAATCCACACTCGCGCTTCAGCCCGAAGAAACGCGTCTCTTCTTCTGCCATGCCTGGCTCCCATTTACGCGTCGTGTGGGTATCACCGACTGACAGGTAGCCTTGATCCCACAGCGGATGATATTTCAGATCGTGTTTTTGCAGATACTGGTATACCGTACGGTTGTCCCAGTCGATAATCGGCAGCACTTTAAATACGCCGCGCTGAATAGCCAATAACGGTAGATGTGCACGGCTACCGGACTGCTCGCGGCGCAGACCCGCAAACCAGGTTTGTGCATTCAGTTCTTTCAGCGCCCGGTTCATGGGTTCGACTTTGTTGATGTCATTGTATTTCTCAATGCCTTCAACGCCCTGCTCCCACAGCTTGCCGTAGCGCGCTTCCTGCCAGGCCGCGCTCTCTTTCGCTCGGTAGACCTGCAGGTTGAGTTTGAGTTTATCCGTTAACTCATCAATAAACTGGTAAGTTTCCGGAAATAAATAGCCAGTGTCGGTGAGGATCACCGGGATATCCGGGCGAATCTGGTTCACCAGATGCAGGCTGACCGCCGCCTGAATACCAAAACTTGATGAAAGGACATATTCGCCGGGTAGATTTTCCAGCGCCCACGCCACGCGTTCTTCCGCGCTCAGCTTTTCCAGTTGGCTGTTGGTTTCTGCCAGTGCCATAACACGCTCAACTTTTGGCAGTGCGTTTAAGCCGTTTAGATCGAGTCTGGACATAAGTTCCTCGCTGTATGTCTTTGCCTGATGGCGCTTCGCTTATCAGGCCTACAGTCTACGTAGGCCTGATAAGGCATTTATGCCGCCATTCGGCAATTCGGGTTATTCCCAGAAATCACGCGCAGGATCGAGCACCGGGCGAATAATGCCCGCACGCACTGTAAAATCACCGAAGCCTTCACCCGCTTCGCGCTCTTTCGCCCAGCGCCCAATCAGTTCATCCAGCGAAGCCAGAATTTCCGGCTCTGTGATATTTTCTTTGAACATCCGTGGGATACGAGTCCCGATACGGTTTCCGCCCAGATGCAGGTTATAGCGCCCAGGCGCTTTACCCACCAGCCCCACTTCCGCCAGCATGGCACGACCACAGCCGTTCGGGCAGCCCGTGACTCGCATGACAATATTTTCATCGCTTAAATCATGCTTCGCCATCAACGTATCAATGTTGTCGATAAACGTAGGCAGGAAACGTTCTGCCTCGGCCATTGCCAGCGGACAGGTCGGGAACGATACGCAGGCCATTGAGTTTTCACGCTGTGGGGTCACCGCATTCATCAGGCCGCTTTTCTGCGCAATCTTCTCAATCTTCGCCTTATCACTTTCCGGGACACCGGCAATGATCAGGTTCTGGTTGGCAGTGATACGGAACTCGCCTTTGTGGATCTTCGCGATCTCCAGCAAGCCTGTTTTCAGCGGACGCCCCGGATAATCCAGAATACGGCCATTTTCAATAAACAGCGTCAGGTGCCATTTATTGTCGATCCCTTTCACCCAACCAATCCTGTCGCCTCGACCAGTAAACTCATACGGACGAATCGGCTCGAATTTGATCCCCGCACGACGTTCAACTTCTTCTTTAAACGTCTCGACACCTACCCGCTCCAGCGTGTATTTGGTTTTGGCGTTTTTACGATCGGTACGGTTACCCCAGTCACGCTGCGTGGTCACCACCGCTTCTGCCACCGCTAAGGTGTGTTCCAGCGGCAGGTAACCAAACTCACTTGCGGTGCGCGCATAGGTTTTCTTGTTACCGTGCTCAATAGACAGTCCACCGCCAACCAGCAAGTTAAAGCCCACCAGCTTGCCGTTTTCGGCAATCGCTACGAAGTTCATATCGTTAGCGTGCAGATCAATGTCGTTCTGCGGCGGGATCACCACCGTCGTTTTAAACTTACGCGGCAGATAGGTCTGACCGAGGATCGGCTCTTCATCCGTCGTCGCGACTTTTTCCTGATCCAGCCAGATCTCAGCATAAGCGCGGGTACGGGGCAGCAAGTGTTCAGAGATTTTTTTCGCCCACTCGTACGCTTCAGCATGCAACTCAGACTCATACGGGTTGGAAGTGCACAGCACGTTACGGTTCATATCGTTGGCGGTCGCCAGCGCGTCCAGCCCCACTGAATGCAGCATCTGGTGCACCGGTTTCACGTTCTTCTTCAGAATACCGTGAAACTGAAACGTCTGGCGGTTGGTCAGACGGATGCTGCCGTAAATGGTGTTGTCATGGGCAAACTTATCGATCGCCTGCCACTGTTTGGTGGTGATGACTCCCCCCGGCAGGCGGCAGCGCAGCAGCATCGCATGACGCGGCTCCAGCTTCTGTTCGGCACGTTCGGCGCGAATATCGCGGTCATCCTGCTGGTACATACCGTGAAAACGGATCAGCAGAAAGTTATCACCTTTGAATCCGCCGGTGAGGCCGTCATTTAAATCTTCGGCAATGGTGCCGCGCAGATAATTGCTCTCCAGCTTCATACGTTCAGCGTCGGACAGCTTACCTTCGACCACCAGTGGTCCTGGATGTTTTTCGCTCATTAGTAGACATCTCGCTGATAACGGCGCTCAACGCGCAGCTCACTCAAAAATTCATCCGCCGCTTCGATATCCATAGCACCGAATTCGGCAATCACTTCCAGCAAAGCCTGCTCAACGTCTTTCGCCATGCGATTGGCGTCGCCGCAGACATAAATGTGCGCACCGTCATTAATCCAGCGCCACAGCTCTGCACCCTGTTGGCGCAGTTTATCTTGTACGTAGACTTTATCTTTTTGATCACGGGACCAGGCAAGGTCGATACGGCTGAGTACACCTTCTTTGACGTAACGCTGCCATTCCACCTGATACAGGAAATCTTCAGTAAAGTGCGGATTGCCAAAGAACAGCCAGTTTTTCCCTTCTGCGCCGTCTGCGGCACGTTGCTGCATAAAGGCGCGGAACGGCGCAATCCCTGTTCCAGGCCCGATCATAATGACCGGTGTTTGCGGATTTTCCGGCAGGCGGAAGTTGTCGTTATGCTCAATAAACACACGCACTTCTCCCTCTTCTTCCACGCGATCGGCAAGGAAGCTGGAGGCACCACCTGCACGCGCGCGGCCTTCAACGTCGAAACGCACGGCACCCACGGTGATATGTACTTCGCTTTCCACTTCAGCCTGGGATGAGGCAATGGAGTACAAGCGTGGTGTCAGCGGACGCAGCAAGCTAATTAACGCGTCGGCATCGAGTTGTGCCGGGGAGAAACGTAACATATCGACAATGGGGGTGGTTGTAGCGTAATGCTGTAATTGCGCTTTATCACCTACCAACGGCAACAGCGTTTCGCTGCGCGTCAGGGTGGCATAGTTTTCCACGATATTGGCCGTGTTGACGGTCAATTCGAAATGCCACTCCAGCGCGTCAGCGAGCGGCAGCGTTTTGCCATCAACGGTGACCAGCTCAGTACCTTTCAGCCACAGCAGTTCCACAATTTCTTTGACCAGGGCCGGATCGTTCTGATACCAGACACCCAATGCGTCGCCTGGCTGATAGCGCAGGCCAGAATCACCCAGATCAATTTCGATATGGCGTACATCTTTTTCAGAGTCGCGCCCGGTAATTTTCTGGTTCACCGAAAGTGTTGCACTCAACGGTGCTTCTTTGGTGTAAGGACTGGTGTGCACCTCGTTAACCGCACCGCTCGCAGCAGCCTGTGCAGACGGTGCAACAGGCGCACGCGCCTTCAGTAAATCAACCAGGCGGGCACGCCATTCTGCCGCCGCCGATTGATACTCGACATCAGCGTCAACGCGGTCCAGCAAGCGTTCACCACCCAACTCTGCCAGTTTCGCATCAAAGTCTTTACCTGACTGGCAGAAAAATTCGTAAGACGTATCGCCAAGGCCAAATACGGCAAAAGCCGTGTTTTCAAGCTTCGGCGCTTTTTTAGAAAACAAGTATTTATGCAACGCAACGGCTTCTTCCGCCGGTTCACCTTCTCCCTGAGTCGATGCCACCACGACCAGCAATTTTTCATTGGCAATTTGTTTGAATTTATAATCGCCAGCATTGATCAGGGTGACATTGAGCTGCGCAGCGATCAGATCGTCGCGTAAGGCTTCCGCCACGCGACGTGCATTACCGGTTTGCGAAGCCGAGATGAGTGTAATTCCTGGCATTTCAGCGACAGGCGCAGGCGCTGCGGCATTCGTTCCCGGCTGCTGATTCAGCACGCCCCAGAAATAGCCAGACACCCACGCAAGCTGTGTGGGAGTGAAATCAGTCGTGGCCGCCTGAAGGCGTGCCAGTTGCTCCGGGTTTAGCGGGAGCAAAGCGGAAGGTGGGGCCTGTGTCGTCATGCGTTGTCATGTTCCAGTAAGCAAAGCGGATTTCAGCAATAAAACCCAAACTGAAGATAAGGTTAACGGTGGGGATAGTAACAATTAAAGAAGTGATGGAAATAACAAATAACCAAATGGACTAACCTGTTTTAGTTATAGTTATTAACAGCAAAATCGATTTAATAAGCATTTGATATATAGATAGTTATTGAACATTATCTTTATGAATAGATTGTTCTGATACTCTGCGCCCTTTTAACTAATGATAAAAATTGCTCTTTACGGTACCCTACGCCGGTTTTTCGCATTCTTGAGAGTAAATAATGTCCACCACCTTGTTTAAAGATTTCACCTTCGAAGCCGCTCACCGCCTGCCGCATGTACCGGAAGGGCATAAGTGTGGTCGCCTGCATGGTCACTCATTTATGGTGCGTCTTGAAATTACCGGTGAAGTCGATCCACATACCGGTTGGATTATGGATTTTTCTGAGTTAAAAGCGGCGTTTAAGCCGACTTACGACAGACTCGATCACTATTATCTGAACGATATTGCAGGCTTAGAAAACCCAACCAGTGAAGTGCTGGCCAAATGGATTTGGGATCAGGTTAAACCGGTTGTCCCTCTGCTGAGTGCCGTAATGGTCAAAGAAACCTGCACAGCGGGCTGTGTGTATCGCGGCGAGTGATTAAAGCGTTGCCGGATGGCGATGCGTCTTATCAGGCCAGCAACGAGCAACAAACTCTGGCCGGGTAAGCGAAACGCCCCCGGCCAGGTTATCAGGCAATATTCAGATATTTATGGGTCTGCATCGACAGACGCCAGTTACGCGCAATACAGGTATCAATACACAAACGCGTCGCATCTTCTTTCTGGCTGATTGGTTGTAAGGCGATGATTCGCGGTTTGTCGTCGCTCAACGTTGCCAGCAGTTCATCCAGCGCTTCAATATCGCGAACGCGACCAACCGGATGTTTAATTTCATTCGCGCGCTCCAACGCCTGCGACAGCACATCATAGCCACCGCGCATATTCACCTTTGGCGATACGGTCACCCAGGTATTCGGCGTACAGCGCACTTCGTGGGTTCCGCTGGTTTCAATCTGGCAGCTAAAGCCGTTTTTTTCCAGCAGGTCAGTCAGCGGCATCAGGTCATGAATGCAAGGCTCGCCGCCGGTGATCACCACGTGGCGGGCGGTATAGCCCTGACGCAAAATGACTGCCAGCAGATCTTCGCTGCTTGCCGCGCCCCATTTGTCGCTCTCTTTAGTCTTGGCCAGGATGCTGTACAGGGAGACTTCCCGATCCTCAAGCTTATCCCAGGTGTGTTTGGTATCGCACCAGGCACAGCCAACCGGGCATCCCTGTAAACGAATAAAAATGGCGGGGACGCCGGTAAAGTAACCCTCACCTTGCAGGGTCTGGAACATCTCGTTAATCGGGTACTGCATAGTCATCTCTGTTTTGGGTTATGAATGCGTATTATTGCAGATTTGCACGCTCAGGTCTTGCCCCCGGCTGCGCTGTCCCCTGAGTTAAAAAATCATGAAACATGATCTCGTGTTTGCGTCTGCAATGATCGAATAGCTGTGATTTAATTTCATAGCTGTTCAGGCAGCGTTTTGATGTAACAAAACATTTTTGATAATAACCTTATAAAAATAGTATAAATATTTTAAAAGTAAAATATTTCAAGCATGTACAAACGGATACATAAAATTATGAATTTATTAGTATCATGCATAGTCAAATTCGATCCGCGGTATTTTTATATTAAAATAGGCTTAAGAAACCTAATGTTACGCTAATTTTCCATTTAATCTTCGTTTAATTATCCGCGCCTAGAATCCAGTCAACCACCCCTAATGAGACTGCATTCATGAATACACTATTAATTACTGGCGCAACCGGTTTTTTGGGCGGAGCCGTTTTAGAAAACATTCTGAATCAGACAAATGGATTTAATCTGCTGCTTTTAGTTCGTGCCGATAATGATGTATCTGCGCTGGAACGGATAAAGGAAAATCTGCGCAAATTTAATATTGCAGAAGAAAAGCTGGCCGCACTTAGCCCGCGGAATATCCTGTTGGGTGATTTGGTAGAACCCGAAGCGTTTCTTCACGACCCCCGTCTGGACCAGGTTACTCATGTCATCAACTGCGCCGCCGTCGCCTCTTTTGGCAACAACCCGCTTATCTGGAAAGTAAATGTCGAAGGAACGCTGAAATTCGCCCGGAGAATGGCCAGTGTCAGCAGCCTGCAGCGCTTTCTTCACGTTGGTACAGCGATGTCATGCTCCCCAGAACCCGATTCACTGGTGGCAGAAAGTGCAGAATTTCGCGAACGTGCTGAGCATCTGGTTGAGTATACGCACTCTAAATCCACGATAGAGCATCTGATGCAACAGGAATGCCCAACATTACCACTGGTTATGGCGCGGCCTTCTATCGTTGTTGGCCACACTCATCATGGCTGCCAACCCTCCAGCAGTATTTTCTGGGTATTCAGCATGGGTCTGATGCTACAAAAATTTATGTGTTCGATGGAAGACCGTATTGACGTGATCCCGGTTGATTACTGCGCCGATGCATTGCTGATGTTACTGAGCAGTCCGCTCGCTCGCGGTGAAGTAGTGCACATCTCAGCAGGAGAAGAAAATAGCGTGAGGTTTGCAGATATTGATAGCGCGATGGCATCTGCGCTGGAACAAGCTCCCGTCGGCAATAAATACGCACAGGTCAGCTATGAAACGCTGGTCCAAATGCGCCGTGAACTGAAGAATATTTTTGGCCCCTGCAACGAACGACTGATGCTTAAAGCCATGCGTCTTTACGGTGCGTTCGCAACGCTGAACGTGCGATTCAGCAATGATAAGCTGCTCAGCATGGGGATGCCGAAGCCGCCGCGTTTTACCGATTACATTGAGCGCTGTGTGCAGACGACACGTGGGCTGACTATTCCACAGCAAATGGCGGTGGACTTTAAATAGGTTGCGATTGTGCAGGCAAAAAAATGCCAGCCCGAAGGCTGGCATTTTTAAATCAGAGAAAGAACAGGATTACGCCTGACCTTTGATCTCTTTACGACCGTTGTACGGAGCGTGTTCACCCAGAGCTTCTTCGATACGAATCAGCTGGTTGTACTTAGCAACACGGTCAGAACGGCTCATAGAACCCGTTTTGATCTGGCCTGCAGCGGTACCAACAGCCAGGTCAGCGATGGTAGCATCTTCAGTTTCGCCAGAACGGTGAGAGATGACAGCAGTGTAGCCAGCGTCTTTCGCCATTTTGATCGCAGCCAGAGTTTCGGTCAGAGAACCGATCTGGTTGAATTTGATCAGGATGGAGTTAACGATGCCTTTTTCGATGCCTTCTTTCAGGATCTTGGTGTTGGTTACGAACAGATCGTCACCAACCAGCTGGATTTTGTCGCCCAGTACTTTTGTCTGGTATGCGAAACCGTCCCAGTCAGACTCGTCCAGACCATCTTCGATGGATACGATCGGGTACTGTTTGGTCAGTTCTTCCAGGAAGTGAGTGAATTCTTCGGAGGTGAACGCTTTGTTGCCTTCGCCAGCCAGAACGTATTTACCGTCTTTGTAGAATTCAGACGCTGCACAGTCCATCGCCAGAGTGATGTCTTTGCCCAGCTCGTAGCCTGCTGCTTTAACCGCTTCAGCGATTACAGCCAGAGCTTCAGCGTTGGAACCCAGGTTCGGCGCGTAGCCACCTTCGTCACCAACTGCAGTGTTCATACCTTTAGCTTTCAGAACTTTAGCCAGGTTGTGGAACACTTCGGAACCCATACGAACGGCTTCTTTCAGGGATTTAGCGCCAACCGGCTGAATCATAAATTCCTGGATGTCGACGTTGTTGTCAGCGTGCTCACCACCGTTGATGATGTTCATCATCGGAACCGGCATGGAGTATTTGCCCGGAGTACCGTTCAGTTCAGCGATGTGTGCATACAGCGGCAGGCCTTTAGCAGCAGCTGCTGCTTTGGCGTTCGCCAGGGACACAGCCAGGATGGCGTTTGCACCGAAGTTGGATTTGTTTTCAGTACCGTCCAGATCGATCATGATCTTGTCGATGCCAGCCTGATCTTTAGCATCTTTACCCAGCAGAGCCTGAGCAATCGGGCCGTTTACAGCTGCAACAGCTTTCAGTACGCCTTTACCCATGAAACGGGATTTGTCGCCATCGCGCAGTTCCAGTGCTTCGCGGGAACCAGTAGAAGCACCTGACGGAGCCGCTGCCATACCAACGAAACCACCTTCCAGGTGTACTTCGGCTTCAACAGTCGGGTTACCACGGGAGTCGATGATTTCACGACCGATGATTTTAACGATTTTGGACATTAGGTTTTCCTCAGTACAAGTTAAACTAAAACTCCAGACAAACAATGCACCCTGATGGGTGCATTGCCGTTCTAACTTTTTACTTCTTACTTCGCCTGACGCTTCTGATGTTCACTGGCGGCTTTCACAAAGCCGGCGAACAGCGGGTGTCCATCACGTGGCGTGGAAGTAAATTCCGGGTGGAACTGACAGGCCACGAACCACGGATGATTCGGTACCTCAATGATCTCGACCAACTGATCATCACCGGAACGGCCTGCAACACGCAGACCCGCAGCTTCAATCTGTTTCAACAGCATATTGTTGACTTCGTAGCGGTGGCGATGACGTTCAACAATTGTCGGCGTACCGTACAGTTGACGAACCAGACTCTCATCGCTCAGCTGACACTGTTGCGCACCAAGACGCATTGTGCCACCCAGATCGCTCTTCTCGGTACGGACTTCAACGTTGCCGTCTTCATCACGCCATTCAGTAATCAGGGCCACCACTGGGTACTTACAGTCTGGCACAAATTCTGTGGAGTTGGCGTTGTCCATTCCCACGACGTTACGAGCAAACTCAATCAACGCAACCTGCATACCCAGGCAAATGCCCAGATAAGGAATATTGTTTTCACGCGCAAAGCGCGCTGTCGCGATTTTCCCTTCAACACCACGGTAGCCGAAGCCGCCTGGGATGAGGATGGCATCAAGACCTTTCAGGATCTCAACACCACGCGTTTCAACATCCTGCGAATCAATCAGCTTGATGTTGACGGTGACACGATTCTTCAAGCCACCGTGCTTCAGCGCTTCGATAACTGACTTATAGGCATCCGGCAGTTCAATGTACTTGCCGACCATACCGATAGTCACTTCGCCTGCCGGATTCGCTTCTTCGTAGATAACCTGTTCCCATTCTGACAGATTCGCTTCCGGACAGTTCAAGCTGAATCGTTTACAAATATAATCGTCAAGGCCCTGAGATTTCAACAGGCCCGGAATTTTATAGATGGAATCGACATCTTTCAGAGAAATCACCGCTTTTTCCGGAACGTTACAGAACAATGCAATTTTTGCACGTTCATTAGCCGGAACTGCGCGATCGGAGCGGCAAATCAGGATATCTGGCTGAATACCGATAGAAAGCAGCTCTTTTACAGAGTGCTGAGTCGGTTTGGTTTTGACTTCACCTGCCGCCGCCATATACGGAACCAGCGTCAGATGCATAAACAGCGTGTGCTCACGGCCAATTTCTACAGCCATCTGGCGAATCGCTTCAAGGAACGGCAGAGATTCGATATCCCCAACGGTTCCGCCGATTTCGACCAGAACAACATCATGACCTTCACCGCCTTCCAGAACGCGCTCTTTAATGGCATTCGTGATGTGCGGAATGACCTGAACGGTCGCACCCAGATAGTCACCACGGCGTTCTTTACGCAGAACGTCGGAGTAGATACGACCGGTGGTGAAGTTGTTACGGCGGCTCATTTTGGTGCGGATGAAACGCTCATAGTGACCCAGGTCCAGGTCGGTTTCAGCGCCGTCTTCGGTAACGAACACTTCCCCGTGTTGGATAGGGCTCATAGTACCTGGATCGACGTTGATGTACGGATCCAGTTTCATCATGGTCACATTGAGGCCACGGGCTTCAAGAATGGCTGCGAGGGAGGCTGCGGCAATGCCTTTTCCCAGAGAGGATACGACCCCGCCGGTCACAAAAATATAGTTCGTTGTCATGCTGGACCTGAGAAGTTAGGGTGAAACGATGGAATTACCAAGACGGGAAAGTAGTATACCCGAACATGACGAGCGCCACAAACTTTCATTATTCCTCCTCTTCACCAGGCTCACATTAACATCGGGAGTGAGAAAATAGCCCCTTTGGGGTAAATGTTTTTGACGTAAATCAATCGCTTGTTATTTAAAAAATCACACAAATCGTCCTTGACCGACGAAATCCCTTAGAGATCAATTTCCTGCCGTTTTACCTGTTGCCAGACTTCTTCCATTGTTTCCAGATCAACACCAGTCATTTCCAGACCGCGGGCTGCCACAATTCGCTCAACCTCACGAAAACGGCGCTCGAATTTTTCATTCGCTTTCTGCAATGCCGTCTCTGCTTTTGTCCCTAAATGACGGGCCATATTGACCGTGGCAAACAGCAGGTCGCCCATTTCCTCCTCCAGTTTAGCCTGGTCAACGACAGCCTGCTTCGCCTCGAACATAACTTCGTCAATCTCTTCATAAACTTTGTCGACAACCGGTCCTAAAGTCTTCCAGTCAAAGCCAACATTGGAGCAGCGTTTCTGGATTTTCTGGGCGCGCATTAGCGCCGGTAAACTACGGGGAATATCGTCCAGCGCGGAATGTTGTGCCTTCCCGGCACGTTCTTCGGTTTTGATCTGTTCCCAGCGGGTCAGCACTTCGCGACTAGTACTGGCAGAAACATCGGCAAATACATGCGGATGCCGACGTTCGAGCTTATCGCTAATCGCAGCGCAGATATCGTTAAAATCGAAGCGCCCTTCTTCCTGCGCCATTTGTGCGTAAAACACCACCTGGAACAACAGATCGCCCAGTTCACCACGCAGATCGTCGAAGTCTTCACGTGCGATGGCATCGAGCACTTCATAGGTTTCTTCGAGGGTATAGGGGGCGATGGTGGCGAAAGTCTGCTCTTTATCCCACGGACAGCCGTTTTCCGGGTCACGCAGGCGCTGCATAATACCGAGCAGTCGGTCGATTTGATTCATGTGAAAATCCTGAAATTTCAATACGGTAGGCCGGACAAGTCATTTATGTCGCCATCCGGCGCTGCGAAATCGCCGGATGGCGGCTTCGCCTTATCCGGCCTACGTTCTTATTAATTACCGTGCAAGCGACGCGCGTCGATCACATCCGGCACCTGGTTCAGTTTGCCGAGCACGCGTCCGAGCACCTGCAGGTTGTAAATTTCGATGGTCATATCAATGGTGGCCAACTGTTGTTTGGTATCGCTACGGCTGGCAACCCCCAGCACGTTTACTTTCTCGTTAGCAAGAATCGTCGTGATATCACGTAATAAGCCGCTCCGATCGTTTGCCTGCACACGGACAACCAGCGAGTACCCTGCCGAGTAGCTTTCACCCCAAACCGCATCAACGATACGTTCTGGGGCATGTGAGCGCAGTTCTGTCAGTTGTTCACAATCAGCCCGGTGCACGGAAATACCACGTCCCTGGGTGATAAACCCGACAATCTCATCGCCAGGGATAGGCTGGCAGCAGCGCGCGATATGGTGCATCAGGTTTCCAACCCCTTCGACCACCACACGGCCATCGTCTTTTCGGCGAGTCTGCGGGGCCTGCGTTTTCTGCTGAAGTTGTTTCAGTGCAGCGGCATCCTGTTCAGCAGCGCTTGGTTTATTAAACTGCGCTTGCAGGAAGTTGACCATCTGGTTGAGGCGGATGTCACCGCCGCCGATCGCCGCCAGCAGCTCTTCCAGCTCATTAAAGCTGTAACGCGGAAGCAGGTGTTTTTCAGCCTCTTTCAGGCTAATACCCAGGTGCGCCAGTTCATCATCGAGGATCTGACGACCAGCCAGGATATTCTTGTCCCGGTCCTGTTTACGGAACCAGGCATGGATCTTAGAGCGCCCCCTGCTGGTCGTCACGTAGCCCAGGTTAGGGTTTAGCCAGTCGCGGCTTGGGTTTGGCTGTTTCTGGGTGATGATTTCAATTTGATCGCCCATCTGCAGCTGATAGGTAAACGGTACGATGCGACCGCCAATTTTCGCGCCAATGCAACGATGCCCCACATCACTGTGGATGTGATAAGCAAAATCGAGCGGCGTTGAACCCGCCGGCAAGTCAACGACATCGCCTTTTGGCGTAAAGACGTAAACTCTGTCGTCAAAGACCTGGCTACGCACTTCATCCAGCATTTCACCGGAATCAGCCATCTCTTCCTGCCAGGCTATCAGTTTACGCAGCCACGCAATGCGATCTTCATGGCCAGAACGCGCAGCGCCTGAAGCGGTACCTTCTTTGTACTTCCAGTGCGCGGCAACGCCCAGCTCGGCATCTTCGTGCATCTGTTTGGTACGGATCTGGATTTCAATGGTTTTACCGCCTGGCCCCAGCACAACCGTATGGATTGACTGGTAACCGTTAGGCTTCGGATTGGCAACGTAGTCATCGAACTCATCAGGCAGATGGCGATAGTGAGTGTGCACGATCCCCAGTGCGGCATAGCAATCCTGTAAACGCTCAGCCACGATACGCACCGCGCGCACATCGAACAGTTCGTCAAAAGCCAACTGCTTCTTCTGCATTTTGCGCCAGATGCTGTAAATATGCTTCGGACGCCCGTACACCTCGGCTTTTACACCTTCGGTTTTCATCTCTGAACGCAGATGCCCAACAAACTCGTCGATATAGTGTTCTCTGTCGATACGACGTTCATGCAGTAATTTAGCAATGCGTTTGTATTCGGCTGGGTGCAGGTAGCGGAAGCAGTAATCTTCCAGCTCCCATTTTAATTGCCCGATGCCTAATCGGTTAGCCAGCGGGGCATAAATATTGGTGCACTCTTTTGCCGCCAGCACGCGCTCATCTTCCGGCGCGTCTTTCACTTCTCGCAGATGAGCAATACGTTCTGCCAGCTTGATGACCACACAGCGGAAGTCGTCGACCATTGCCAGCAGCATGCGACGAACGTTATCAACCTGCTCGGAAGAGACGGAGTCGGTATGCGTGGCTTTTAGCTGGCGTATTGCCGCCATATCACGCACACCATGGATAAGATTAACGATTGACGTGCCTACGCTCTCGCGCAGGATGTCTTCACTCACCACATTGGCATCCGCCAGAGGGAACAGCATCGCCGCTCGCAGCGTGTCGATATCCATACTCAGCATGGAGAGTATTTCCACCATTTCGACGCCACGCCACAGCAGCAGATCCGCATCCGGATGCCCCTGTGTCTGCTGCAGGCAATACGCCCAGGTTTCGGCTAAGCGTTCACACGACTGCTGGCTGGAGATCCCCAGACTCGCGATCCATTTCTTAGGATCAAACTCACCAGCTTTATTTATATGTGCACTTCTTACCGCAACCATCGTCCTCTCCTTAAGGGGCCTGGCCTGTCGAAGTCGACAAGCCGTACCCATTGTCTTTCACGCTGCGTTACAACCCGAAATCCAATGGGTATAAAATTCATTACAAACGCTCAAACAGGACCATCGATTCCAGATGTCCAGTGTGCGGGAACATATCGAGCATCGCCAGTCGCCGAACGGTATATCCTGCATTGAGTAACGCTTCGCTGTCACGAGCCAGCGTAGCAGGATTACAGGATACATAAACAACGCGGCCAGGGTTTAATTTTATAATATGTTGCATCACACCGGCAGCCCCCGCACGCGCGGGATCGAGCAAGACTTTGTCAAATCCGTTTTTTGCCCATGGTTGTTTGGTGACATCTTCTTCAAGGTTTTCATGAAAGAATGTCACATTGTGTAGTCCGTTATTCCGCGCATTTTCCCGGCCTTTTTCCACCAGCGCAGGGACACCTTCAACACCCACAACGCTCGCTGCTCGTACGGCCAACGGCAACGTAAAATTCCCCATACCACAGAACAAATCGAGCACACGGTCCTCTGGCTGCACATCCAGCCATTCCAGCGCACAGGAAACCATTTTCTGGTTTACCCCTTCATTGACCTGGATAAAATCACGCGGGCTGAAGGTTAAACGTAGTCCATTTGAATCATACCAGGGCGATTCTTCTGAATTTGATTCCAGTATCTCGCTTTGCGGAGCCAGAAACAAAGACAGTCCCTGAGAATGCGAAAAGCATTCCAGTTTTTCTTTATCTGCGGTATTCAGTGGCGCAGTGTGGCGCAAAATCATCAGGGTTCCACTTCCAGCCTGCACCAATTCGACATGCCCCAAGTGACGCAGCCCCTGCAGACTCTGCAGGCATGCCCGAATTTCAGGCAGCAACGCCTCAAGTTGGGGCACCAAAATAGGGCATTGCTTCACATCGATAATGTCGCTGGAGCCGGACTTGCGAAACCCCATCTGCAATTGCTGCTCTTTCGCGCGATAGTTCAGACTTAAACGCGCGCGGCGCCGATAACCCCACGGGGTATCGGCGATAACTTCCGTCACCTCACATTTCATTAAACGCGACAACGCCGCACTTTTGCTACGCTGCTGCAAAGGGATGCTGGCGTGCTGCTGTTGACAGCCACCACAGACCCCAAAATGTGGGCAACGTGGCACTTCGCGTTCCGAACTGTCGTTTAAGCGACGTTTGACTTGCGCACGGGCAAACTGTTTTTTATCTTCAGTAATCACCACTTCTGCGCTTTCCTGGGGCAGCAATTCCGGTATAAACAGGGCTTTCCCGTTATGACGAGCAACGCCCTGACCAAAAGAATCAAGGTCATTGACGGTAACGGTTATGATCTGACGCGTCGTCACGCGTCGTTTTGCAGAGTAGAATTGCGCCATCGACGAGATATTTCTCTATTTAACAGTGTGACCCTAATTGTCCCATAACGGAACTCCATGACCAACTACAGCCTGCGCGCACGCATGATGATTCTGATCCTGGCCCCGACCGTCCTGATAGGTTTGCTGCTCAGTATCTTTTTTGTTGTGCATCGCTATAACGACTTGCAGCGTCAACTGGAAGATGCTGGTGCCAGCATCATCGAGCCACTCGCGGTATCCAGCGAATACGGCATGAACTTGCAAAACCGGGAATCCATCGGCCAGCTTATCAGCGTGTTGCATCGTCGCCATTCCGATATTGTGCGGGCAATTTCCGTCTATGACGAAAATAACCGACTGTTCGTCACCTCCAACTTTCATCTTGATCCGTCAGAGATGCAATTGGCTACCGGATCGCCGTTTCCGCGAAAGCTGAGCGTAACCCGGCACGGGGATATCATGATCCTGCGAACCCCTATTATATCGGAAAGCTATTCACCGGATGAATCTGCCGTTAGCGATGCGAAGAACACCAAAAATATGCTGGGGTATGTGGCGCTTGAGCTGGACCTCAAGTCCGTGCGATTACAGCAGTACAAAGAGATCTTTATCTCCAGCGTCATGATGCTGTTTTGTATTGGTATTGCGTTAATTTTCGGCTGGCGTCTGATGCGTGACGTGACCGGCCCAATTCGCAACATGGTGAATACCGTAGACCGAATACGTAGAGGTCAGCTCGATAGCCGCGTGGAAGGTTTCATGTTGGGCGAGCTGGATATGCTGAAGAATGGCATCAACTCGATGGCGATGTCTCTCGCCGCCTACCATGAAGAGATGCAGCACAATATCGATCAGGCGACGTCAGATCTGCGCGAAACGCTGGAGCAGATGGAGATCCAAAACGTTGAGCTGGACCTGGCAAAGAAACGCGCTCAGGAAGCTGCACGTATTAAATCAGAGTTCCTGGCGAACATGTCTCACGAGCTACGTACACCGCTAAACGGTGTCATTGGCTTTACACGTCTGACACTAAAAACCGAGTTAAATACCACTCAGCGCGATCACCTGAATACGATTGAACGCTCTGCCAACAACCTGCTCGCTATCATCAATGATGTGCTCGACTTCTCTAAACTGGAAGCGGGTAAACTGATTCTGGAAAGCATACCTTTCCCGCTGCGCAGTACACTGGATGACGTCGTAACGCTGTTAGCACACTCCTCCCATGACAAAGGGCTGGAGCTAACACTGAATATTAAAAATGACGTTCCGGACAATGTGATTGGCGACCCGCTGCGCTTGCAACAGGTCATTACCAACCTGGTCGGCAATGCCATCAAATTTACCGAGAGCGGCAATATCGACATTCTGGTTGAAAAACGCGCGCTCAGTAACACCAAAGTCCAGATTGAAGTTCAAATCCGCGATACCGGCATTGGCATTCCAGAACGCGATCAGTCACGTCTGTTCCAGGCATTCCGTCAGGCTGATGCCAGCATTTCGCGCCGTCACGGTGGTACCGGACTTGGCCTTGTGATCACGCAAAAACTGGTCAATGAAATGGGCGGGGATATCTCGTTCCATAGCCAACCAAATCGCGGTTCCACCTTCTGGTTCCATATCAGTCTTGATCTCAATCCTAATGTTCTGAGCGATCGCTCAACCACCCGCTGTCTGGCAGGTAAACGACTGGCTTACGTTGAACCAAATGCTACCGCCGCGCAATGTACGTTGGATATCTTGAGTGAAACGCCACTGGAGGTGATTTACAGCCCTTCATTCTCTGCATTACCGGCAGAACACTACGATATCCTGCTACTTGGTGTACCCGTCACATTACGCGAGCCGCTCACCATGCAGCATGAACGGCTGGCAAGCGCAGCCGCGATGACCGATTTCCTGTTGCTGGCGCTGCCTTGCCATGCGCAGATTAACGCTGAAAAATTAAAGCAAGGCGGCGCGGCGGCATGTCTGCTAAAACCGCTCACCTCAACCCGATTGCTACCTGCATTAACCGAGTATTGCCACCTGAACCAAGGGTCAGAGCTCCAGTTGTTAGATGAAAGCAAGATTGCGATGACCGTGATGGCGGTGGACGACAACCCGGCGAACCTGAAGCTTATCGGCGCATTACTTGAAGATAAAGTGCAGCACGTCGAGCTGTGCGACAGCGGGCATCAGGCGGTGGACAGAGCCAAACAAATGCAATTTGATCTGATCCTGATGGATATCCAGATGCCGGACATGGACGGTATTCGTGCCTGCGAACTGATCCATCAGCTTCCACACCAGCAGCAGACACCGGTTATTGCGGTAACGGCACATGCCATGGCAGGACAAAAAGAGAAGTTACTCAGCGCCGGAATGAATGACTACCTGGCTAAGCCGATTGAAGAAGATAAATTGCACAGTTTACTGTTGCGCTATAAGCCCGGTGCCGGCACATCAGCCCGGACTATCGTAGCGGAACCCCCTGAACCCGTGGTCAACCCGAATACGACCCTCGACTGGCAACTGGCGTTGAGACAGGCTGCCGGTAAAAACGATCTGGCGCGGGATATGCTGCAAATGCTGATCGATTTCTTGCCTGAAGTCCGTAACAGAATTGAAGAGCAACTGGTGGGTGAAAACCCTGAAGGGTTGGTGGATTTGATTCATAAACTACACGGCAGCTGCGGTTACAGCGGGGTTCCCCGCATGAAAAACCTGTGCCAGCTTATTGAACAGCAGTTACGTAGCGGGACCAAAGAAGAAGAGCTTGAACCAGAGTTTTTAGAGCTTCTTGATGAGATGGACAACGTCGCGCGGGAAGCAAAACGGATATTGGGGTGATATTCGCCGGAGGCGGCGTAACCGCCTTTTCCGGCCTACAGGTTTTGCTGTTT
>NZ_JASEYC010000011.1:32452-179449 GCF_035064245.1 Citrobacter sp. R-1.5.2
ACCGTAGGCCCGATAAGCGCCGCACATCGGGCACATCGCCGGAGGCGGCATCAGCGTCTTTTCCGGCCTACAGGTTTCGCTGTATACCACAGGCCCGATAAGCGTCGCGCCATCGGGCACATCGCCGGATGCGGCGTAAACGCCTTATCCGGCCTACAGGTTTCGCTGTATACCACAGGCCCGATAAGCGTCGCGCCATCGGGCACATCGCTGGAGGCGGCGTAACCGCCTTTTCCGGCCTACAGGTTTTGCTGTTTACCGTAGGCCCGATAAGCGCCGCACATCGGGCACATCGCCGGAGGCGGCATCAGCGTCTTTTCCGGCCTACAGGTTTTGCTGTTTACCACAGGCCCGATAAGCGTCGCGCCATCAGGCACATCGCCGGAGGCGGCGTAACCGCCTTTTCCGGCCTACAGGTTTTGCTGTTTACCACAGATCCGATAAGCGCCGCACATCGGGCACATCGCCGGAGGCGGCGTAACCGCCTTTTCCGGCCTACAGGTTTTGCTGTTTACCACAGATCCGATAAGCGCCGCGCATCGGGCACATCGCCGGAGGCGGCGTCAGCGCTTTTTCCGGCCAACAACTCAGCGTAATTGCTGCCCTGCTTTAAGCGTTGCGGCCACGTTTCGTGCTGTCATCCGCACATTTTCACTCGCATTATCCAGCGCCTCATCCAGCGTGCAAATGGTATAAATCACGCTAAAAACGGCATCAATTCCATGCTCATGTACCACACCAACATCTGGCGTCAGGCTGCCTGCAATACCAATGACAGGCTTATTATATCGCTTTGCAACGTTCGCTACGCCAACCGGGACTTTGCCATGGATCGTCTGACTGTCAATACGCCCTTCCCCGGTCACAACTAAATCTGCATCCGCAACGCAGTCATCAAGGTGTAACGCATCCGTCACGATCTCGATACCACGGCGTAGCTGCGCGCCGCAAAACGCATACAGTGCAGCCCCCATGCCGCCAGCCGCGCCACCGCCCGCCAGTTCCAGCACGTTAACGTCCAGATCGCGGGCAATCAGTTGCGCATAGTGCGTCAGCGCATTATCCAGACGGGTAATCATCTCTGGCGTTGCCCCTTTTTGCGGACCAAATACTGCAGAAGCGCCCTCTTTACCGGTCAGCGGATTCGTGACATCGCAGGCCACTTCAATACGACAGGTAGCAAGGCGCTTATCTAACGCTGAAATATCTATCCTGGTGAGCGATTCCAGGCCGATCCCGCCTTGTGCAATCTGGTTATTCTGCGCATCCAGCAATTTGGCGCCCAGAGCCTGCACCATACCGGCACCACCATCATTAGTCGCGCTACCGCCAATCCCAATGATGATATGTTCTACACCCGCATTCAGCGCATGGCGAATCAACTCTCCGGTCCCCCATGAGGTGGTTTTCAGCGGGTCGCGCAACCCTGCCGGAACCCGCTCTAACCCACTGGCGGCCGCCATCTCGATAAACGCTGAGCGCTCATCTCCCGATAACCCATAAAATGCCCGTACCTTACTTCCCAGGGGACCCGTAACATCAACATGCACAAGGTGGCCCGCCGTAGCGGCAACCATCGCCTCGACCGTTCCTTCACCACCATCAGCAACCGGTATCTTTACGTAATCCGCATCAGGCCAGATCTCACGAAAACCCTGCTCAATGGCAGTTGCCACCTCAAGCGCACTCAAACTCTCTTTATAAGAATCCGGTGCAATTACTATTTTCATAAGCCGTCCTTACGCATGTTGATTCTGTTAATCATACACCTGGAGATGTGCCGGTTCCTGTCAGAACCGGCATAACGCTTAGCGCACCATGCATGGGCGTTTATTATCAAAGGTCCAGTTCGGGATCAGGTACTGCATTCCCATCGCGTCATCACGCGCCCCCAGGCCGTGCTGCTGGTACAGCTCGTGTGCTTTCATCACCTGATCCATATCCAGTTCTACACCCAGACCCGGCTTCGCTGGCACCTGTACCATGCCGCCTTTAATGTCGAACGGCTCTTTGGTCAGGCGTTGGTTACCTTCCTGCCAGATCCAGTGGGTATCAATGGCCGTAATTTTACCCGGTGCCGCTGCCGCGACATGAGTGAACATCGCCAGCGAAATATCAAAGTGGTTGTTAGAGTGTGAGCCCCAGGTAAGGCCAAACTCATGACACATCTGCGCCACGCGAACAGAGCCCTGCATAGTCCAGAAATGCGGGTCAGCCAGCGGAATATCCACAGACTGCAACGACAGCGTGTGCCCCATCTGACGCCAGTCGGTAGCGATCATATTGGTCGCCGTCGGCAGACCCGTAGCGCGGCGGAATTCCGCCATCACTTCACGCCCAGAGAACCCCTGCTCCGCGCCGCATGGATCTTCAGCATAAGCCAGCGATCCTTTCAGATACTTACCGATCTTGATCGCTTCATTCAACGACCAGGCACCGTTAGGATCGAGCGTTACGCGGGCCTGCGGGAAACGCTTCGCCAACGCGACGATAGATTCCGCTTCCTCTTCCCCTGCCAACACGCCACCTTTCAGTTTAAAGTCGTTAAAACCATATTTCTCATACGCTGCTTCAGCCAGGCGCACTACCGCATCCGGGGTCATGGCCTCTTCATGGCGCAGGCGATACCAGTCGCACTTCTCATCCGGCTGACTCTGATACGGCAGCGGCGTCGCTTTACGGTTGCCGACGAAGAACAGATACCCCAACATTTCCACTTCGCTACGCTGCTGACCATCACCTAACAGAGACGCGACATTCACCCCCAGGTGCTGGCCTAACAGATCCAACATTGCCGCTTCGATCCCGGTAACCACATGAATAGTGGTACGTAAATCGAAGGTCTGCAAACCACGCCCACCGGCATCCCGATCGGCAAAGGTATTGCGTACCGTATTCAGTACGTTTTTGTATTCACCTAACGTTTTGCCCACCACCAGCGGAATCGCATCTTCCAGAGTCTGACGAATTTTCTCGCCGCCGGGAATTTCGCCCACCCCGGTATGACCGGAATTATCTTTGATAATCACAATATTACGCGTGAAGAACGGGGCATGTGCGCCGCTCAGGTTCATCAGCATGCTGTCGTGGCCCGCAACCGGGATCACCTGCATAGCGGTCACTACTGGGGTAGAAAATTGTGCGCTCATTATCGTGTCCTTATTCAAAATCAGTGACGGCCGAAAACGGGACGTTTACGGTCAAAAGTCCATCCGGGGATCAGATACTGCATCGGTGCTGCATCATTACGCGCACCGCCGGGCAATGCCTTATAGGCTTCATGCGCTTTCTGTACCTGATCCCAGTCCAGTTCCACACCCAGACCGGGTGCATCTGGAACCGCAATTTTTCCGTTCTTTATTTCCAGCGGATTCTTCGTCAGACGGCAATCGCCCTCCTGCCAAATCCAGTGTGTGTCGATGGCTGTCGGATTGCCCGGCGCTGCCGCACCGACGTGAGTAAACATTGCCAGCGAAATATCAAAGTGGTTATTGGAATGGCATCCCCAGGTCAGGCCCCAGTCATCGCACAACTGTGCCACGCGCACTGCACCAGAAAGCGTCCAGAAGTGCGGATCGGCCAGCGGAATATCGACAGCATTCAGCATTACCGCGTGGCCCATTTCGCGCCAGTTGGTAGCAATCATGTTGGTCGCCACCGGCAAACCGGTCGCGCGGCGGAACTCAGTCATCACTTCACGCCCGGAAAATCCCTGTTCAGCGCCGCACGGATCTTCGGCGTAGGTCAGAACATCATTTAGCCCTTTGCACAAGGCGATCGCTTCATCCAGTAGCCAGGCACCGTTAGGGTCCACCGTAATACGTGCCTCCGGGAAGCATGCTTTCAGCGCACGGGCGGTTTCAATTTCTTGCTCACCCGGCAACACACCGCCCTTCAGTTTGAAATCTTTAAAGCCATAACGATCCTGTGACGCCTGCGCCAGACGCACCACCGCATCGCTGGTCATCGCTTGCTGGTGACGTAAGTGATACCACTCATGTTTACCCGGCGTACTTTCCAGATACGGCAGATCGGTTTTGGTGCGATCGCCTACATAGAACAGATAACCGAGCACGGTCACTGCATCACGCTGCTTACCCGGACCTAACAGCTCGCAGACCGGTACATTCAGCGCTTTGCCCAGCAGATCCAGCAGCGCGGCTTCCAGCGCCGCCACCGCATTGACGCGCAGCTCAAATGTCCAGGCACCATTGCCGAAGGTATCAAAGTCAGCAGCCTGATTGCCTTTATGCACCTGCTGGACCACCTTATTCAGGCGGGCTACTTCCTGGCCTAACACCTGCGGAATAGCGTCCACCAGCGTTTGATAGATCACTTCTCCGCCCGGCGCTTCACCCACACCGGTGTGTCCGGCGTTATCAGTAAGGACCACGATATTGCGGGTAAACCAAGCGTTATGCGCGCCACCAATATTGAGCAGCATGCTGTCATGACCAGCCACCGGAATGACTTTCATGTCGGTAATAACGGGACTCGATTGTGTTGTCATCATCATTGTCCTGCGACAGGTTTCAGTTCGATACGTTTAATATCGCCGACCAGCACCAGATAACTCACCACGGCAATCAGCGCATGCACTCCAACGTAAATCAAGGCACCATTAAACGACCCCGTCGTGCCCACAATGTAGCCGATAGCAATCGGTGTCACGATGCCGGAGATATTACCGAACATGTTGAACAGACCGCCGCTCAGGCCGCTAATCTCTTTAGGAGCCGTGTCCGCCATTACCGCCCAGCCCAGTGCACCAATACCTTTACCGAAGAAGGCCAGCGCCATAAAGCCGATAATCATCCATTCAACGTTGACGTAGTTACAGAACACCATCACCATTGACAGCAACATACCCAACACGATTGGCGTTTTACGGGCGATATTTAGCGAACCGGTGCGACGCATCAGCCAGTCGGAAATAATGCCGCCGAGCACGCCACCTGCGAATCCGCAAATAGCCGGGACCGACGCCACAAATCCCGCTTTCAGAATCGACATACCGCGCGCCTGTACCAGATAGACCGGGAACCAGGTGATAAAGAAGTAGGTCAGCGCGTTAATACAGTACTGGCCGATGTAGATACCGATCATCATGCGGGAACCCAACAACTGCTTGATTTGCCCCCATTTCACGCTGAACGGAACTTTAGCTTTAGCTGCTGCCTGATCCATGTTGATCAGTGCGCCACCTTCGGCAATGTAGTCCAGCTCTTTTTGGTTTACACCCGGATGCTGGTTCGGTTCGTGAATCACTTTCAGCCAGACAAAGCTGATGATGATCCCGAGTCCACCCATAAAGAAGAATACGTGTGACCAGCCCACTTCGTGGGTCAGCCAACCCATGATTGGCGCGAAGATAACAGTGGCGAAGTATTGCGCGGAGTTAAAAATTGCCACCGCGGTCCCCCTCTCCTGCGCCGGGAACCAGGCCGCAACAATGCGACTGTTGCCAGGGAACGAGGGTGACTCAGCTAAGCCCACGAGGAAACGCAAGGTAAACAGTGCGACGATGATTCCGAAGCCGCTAAAGATATCGACGAAGCCTTGCAGCAAGGTAAACATGGACCAGATAAAGATGGACCAGAAATAAACGCGCTTTGAACCAAAGCGGTCAAGCAACCAGCCGCCGGGGATCTGGCCGATAACATAGGCCCATGAAAAAGCAGAAAATACATACCCCATCCCGACCGCATCCAGACCAATGTCTTTGGCCATTTCTGAACCGGCAATGGATAAAGTGGCGCGATCGCCGTAGTTGAAGGATGTGACGATAAACAACATCACCACTATCCAGTAGCGAGCGTTAGTGCGTTTTTCCGCGCTGCTCGCCGCCTGACTTAATGAACTCATTGTTGCACTCCTGAATCTTGGCTTTCGCCAGTTCATTCTGTACAGCACCTGTAGGGTGATCAGAATGAGAGGTTAGTGTGTGGCAGTTTTGGTACAGCTCGGGGCCGTTTTATTCTGACTCGCTGCCTTTCCGGGAACTGACGGGAAAAGTATATGAAGGAGTGCCTCTTTCCCTCACCGTGCAGGAACACAACATTAGGGAGGCAGTAAGAAGTTGTTTGGGGCATAAGCCCAAAGCAGTGGAAGTTAGTTCACGTAATTGGGGTTTTATTGCCGGGTGGCGGCTTCGCCTGACCCGGCCTACGGTTCAAATGGGGGTTGCATGCCCGTGCGGGCGAGAGGTTATTTAAGCAAGGTTCCCCAGTTTTCTACCCAGGGATTAGATTCGCTTTCCGGTTCCGGATGTTCACCGGCATCAATCAGCAACATCTCACCCACTCGCTGGGCGCTCTGTTCTTGCAAAAGCGCATCAAACTGCTTACCGCCGCCGCAGAAATTGGCATATGAACTGTCACCGAGCGCAATAATGCCGTAGTGAACGTCAGGCTGGTAACCCAGTTGGTCTTTAATTCCCTGAAACAGCGGCACGATGCTGTCCGGCAGATCACCTTGTCCCGTCGTCGACGTTACGACCAGGATGTACTTGTCTTTGTATTTTTCCCAGTCAGCCAGTTCCGGATCTTCATAAACCGTGGCTTTATGCCCCTGATTTGCGAGGATAGCTTCGGCCTCTTCGGCAACCAGCAGCGCGTTTCCATACATTGTGCCGACAAAAATACCAATTTCCGCCATAACCTTTATCTCCAAGGACTTAAGAATCTGTCTGCTCATCCTGACCTGACAGCCCGCTGAACTCAACCCTTTCATTCTCAGGGAGAAGCCCACACCAGCCAAACTGTGATAGCGCTTGCATCCAGACGTTATCCAACCCGGCACGAATAACCAGTGGTTCACCGGTGAAGGGGTGCGTAAGTTCAAGCTGGCTGGCATGCAGCATCAGGCGCTGGCAGCCAAAATGCTCTGCGGCGCTGCGGTTTTGTCGCAAATCACCGTGCTTACTATCGCCAATAATCGGATGACGCAAATGCGCCAGGTGACGTCTGAGCTGATGTTTACGGCCAGTTTTAGGATCCAGCTCCACCAGCCCGTAACGGGTGGTTGGATAGCGACCGGTTGCCACGGGCATTTCTACCGTAGCCAGCCCGCGATAGTGGGTTACCGCAGGCTGTGGGCCTTTGTCGTCACGGGCAAATTTATCGGCAATCTTGTCCAGCTCTTCCACCAACGGATAATCCAGCACGGCGTCGTCCATCAGCCAGCCGCGCACAATGGCATGGTAGCGTTTTTGGATTTGATGCTGCTCAAACTGCTGTGCCAGCCGTCGTCCGGCCTCGCTGGACAGCCCCATCAACAGCACACCGGATGTTGGTCTGTCGAGTCGGTGGGCGGTAAAAACGTGCTGGCCAATCTGGTCACGCACGGTTTGCATTACCACCACTTTCTCATCGCGGTCGAGCCAGCTACGATGAACCAGCCAGCCCGAAGGTTTGTTGACTGCAACCAGCCATTGATCTTGATAGAGAATTTCCAGCATCAGGCGTCATCACGGGTAAATAGCGCATCCAGATCCTGCAGTGCAATCAGGATCACATCGCGCTGCGGATGATCGGCTGCCAGCGCCATTTCATAATATGGCGCAATAGCGAACGCTTCCGGAAGTGGCTGCGCATTATCAAGCAGCGCATGCATACGGGGAATCAACACCCACTGCAGCCATTCAACTGGCTCCATGGTATCCATACAAAAAGGCTGCGTGCTGGAAAACAGATGCGCTTCTGGCTCATCCATCCGCCAGTGATTATGTTCACGCAGCAGTGCTTCAAGCGCATGCAACTGCTCGCGCACACGGTCATGAGTCGTCATGAAATTAACCTCAATGATGAAAAATCTGGCGCGAAGAATAGCACTAGTAGAAGGGAAATAAAAAAAGGGAGCACTGTAAAAACAGTGCTCCCGGTTCGTTTCGCAGCATTCCAGCTACTTTTGGTGCTCCCTGCTCATCCGTGACAACTTTTCCTGTGGTCTTGCGACCTCGTTCATCCTGAACATTTGCATCCTGCTCACACCGCCCCCGATGTGAAAACTTCATCCTGAAGTGTCCCTGGCCATCCTGACCCGCCGAACATCCTGACCGGCTCTCGTTCTCCATCCTGGAGGTGTCCTTTAACGCTTCCCGCGTTTTCCTCTTTGCTTCATCCTGAAACCTGTCCTTGCAGCACCGTCCTGGTGTGTCCTGCCGAAGTGTCATCATCCTGATGTTCACTTCGTTGTGCGACTCCTTGTCGACGGAGATAGAATCGCCTGTTTCGCATTGTCTTACAAGACACTTACAGACATACCCTAATGATTATTTTCGTATGAAAGTTGACAATAAAACATTAACCGATTGAATTATAAATATTTAATATTATATCGGCCGATGAAGTCTTTACTGATCACCTGGCAATCTCCTACAGGGTTTGTAAGAGATCTCTCACACGCCCTAGGGCAAACTGGATTACAGAACAGGCTTAAGTTGAGTAAGAAATTCCGCAAGTGAGGCCGCCAGAACCGTTCGTTTACGGGTTCCCAGCGTTTCCTTGCAGACTTCCCCAGACAAGTTGCACACTGAAATAACATCAAGTTCATTGTCCAGTGTGGCAATAAAAAGCGTTGGAGAGAGCTTAAGGCGTTTTTGCGTAACCAGGTGGCCGATCAGGTTTTCCTGTACGCGTCTGAAGTCATCTTCAGACCAGGTTTGCAGAAGAGTAAGTTTTTCGTCCGCAAATTGTGCGTGCATGTCCCCGGCAAACTGGGTGGTATAAAACGCATGAACAGCGGGTTGTACCACAATATCAAAGGCACGTTCAACCGCGTTTACATTCGGCTCGCCTACAAAAGGCTGCGGTTGCCAGTACACCGCATCGTTCGTGGAGGAGATGATGCACGGAGACGGTACGCCATACAGCTCTTCACTCAGCGGCCAGCTGCTGTTTTTTTCATGCCATGCATCGCAATAACGCGTCGTAAAGGCTGTCAACGCCTGTGCGGTCAATTCGTCCACTGATTTCTCTCTTCACAAAAGCCAGGATACACTTGTCGCATAGTGTATCTGGTTTATGACGGTGAAACATGTCTTCTTATGAAAATCATCGGGCGCTTGACGGCCTGACTCTCGGAAAATCAACGGATTACCGAGATATTTACGACGCCAGCCTGCTGCAGGGTGTTCCGCGCAGCCTGAACCGCGACCCGCTGGATCTAAAAGCCGATAATCTGCCTTTTCACGGCGCGGATATCTGGACGCTGTATGAACTGTCATGGCTGAATGCCAACGGCTTACCGCAGGTTGCGGTCGGCCATGTAGAGCTGGATTACACCAGCGTTAATCTGATTGAATCAAAAAGTTTTAAGCTGTATCTGAACAGTTTTAATCAGACGCGTTTTGACTCATGGGAACACGTCCGTCAAACTCTGGAACACGATCTACGCACCTGCGCGCAGGGTGATGTCAGCGTGGCGATCTATCGTCTTGATGAACAGGAAGGGCAGCCGATAGCCCACTTCAATGGCACCTGTATCGACAATCAGGATATCGTCATTGATAACTACCAGTTCAGCACCGACTATCTGGAAAACGCCGTGAGCGGCGACAAGGCAGTAGAAGAGACGCTGGTCAGCCATCTGCTGAAATCCAACTGTCTGATCACCCATCAGCCTGACTGGGGTTCCATACAAATTCAGTATCGTGGACGCAAAATCGACAGGGAAAAGTTGCTACGCTATCTGGTCTCCTTCCGCCACCATAATGAATTTCACGAGCAGTGTGTGGAACGTATTTTCAATGACCTTCTGCGTTTCTGTCAGCCAGAGAAACTGAGCGTATATGCACGCTACACGCGACGCGGCGGCCTCGATATCAACCCATGGCGCACCAACACAGATTTCACCCCCGCAACAGGCAGACTGGTGCGTCAGTAATCTTTTTTCTCAATTTTGCGTGTCGGATTCCGCGCGCAAGGTTGTGAAAGGTCATAAGCCAGGGCTATTGTAATCAGTAGAGGATGATATCTCTCGTCCCGTAAGGAGTTTACTTGATTACACATATTAGCCCGCTTGGCTCAATGGACATGTTGTCGCAGCTGGAAGTCGATATGCTTAAACGCACGGCCAGCAGCGACCTGTATCAACTGTTTCGTAACTGTTCGCTTGCCGTTCTGAACTCCGGCAGTTTGACCGACAACAGCAAAGAGCTGCTGTCTCGTTTCGAAAGTTTCGACATTAACGTGCTGCGCCGTGAACGCGGTGTGAAGCTGGAACTGATCAACCCACCTGAAGACGCGTTTGTCGATGGGCGCATCATTCGCGCGCTGCAGGCCAACCTGTTTGCCGTCCTGCGCGACATTCTTTTCGTCAATGGCCAGATCCATAACGCGGGTCGTTTTCAGCATCTGGATCTCGAAAGCTCGGTTCACATCACCAACCTGGTGTTCTCCATTCTGCGTAATGCCCGGGCACTTCACGTCGGTGAAGCGCCGAACATGGTCGTCTGCTGGGGCGGTCACTCAATCAACGAGAACGAGTACTTGTATGCGCGTCGCGTGGGCACTCAGTTAGGCCTGCGTGAACTGAACATCTGCACCGGGTGTGGTCCGGGTGCGATGGAAGCACCAATGAAAGGTGCCGCGGTCGGCCACGCTCAGCAGCGCTACAAAGACAGCCGCTTTATCGGTATGACCGAGCCGTCAATTATCGCTGCGGAACCACCAAACCCGCTGGTTAACGAACTCATCATCATGCCGGACATTGAAAAACGTCTGGAAGCGTTCGTCCGTATCGCTCACGGCATTATCATCTTCCCCGGCGGCGTAGGAACGGCAGAAGAGCTGCTGTACCTGCTGGGTATCCTGATGAATCCGGCGAACAAAGATCAGGTTCTGCCATTGATCCTGACCGGGCCAAAAGAGAGCGCAGATTACTTCCGCGTACTGGATGAGTTTATCGTGCACACGCTGGGAGAAGAGGCGCGCCGTCACTATCGAATTATCATTGACGATGCAGCGGAAGTCGCTCGTCTGATGAAAAAAGCGATGCCGCTGGTGAAAGAGAACCGCCGGGACACCGGTGATGCCTACAGCTTTAACTGGTCAATTCGTATCGCGCCTGATTTGCAGATGCCGTTCGAACCGTCCCACGAAAACATGGCGAATCTGAAACTGTATCCAGACCAGCCTGTGGAAGTGCTGGCTGCAGACCTGCGTCGCGCATTCTCCGGTATTGTCGCGGGGAACGTGAAAGAAGTCGGCATTCGCGCCATTGAAGAGTTTGGCCCGTACAAAATCCACGGCGACCCTGAGATGATGCGCCGCATGGACGATCTCCTGCAGGGCTTTGTTGCACAACATCGTATGAAGTTGCCGGGCACTGCGTATATCCCTTGCTACGAAATCTGCGCATAACCTTCAACACCGGGTAGCTGATGCTACCCCGGTGACAGTTTTGTCCATATCAAAGCCGGATTTGGCGCATCAGCCAACCGGCTTTTTTAGTGATACCAGTCACATAGCTCACGCAATAACATAAATATCAATTATCTTTCGTCTGACAAGCCCCGAAACGCAAACGATTACCTTCCAAAGGAAACCGTGATTTATCACCGCAAATTATAATTAGTCGTCAGAATTCACTAAAAATAACAGTTTTTATAGCGCAACCCTCGTATCTTCGCGCCCTGCCTTTCATGCCATATGTCGTTAATGTTAGCCTTCACGCCCGTAAATTCGCTTTGACTATTTTTTAACAGATTAATGGTCCAAATTTATCCACATAAAAGGTGGATTATTGCATTTGAGATCACGATCACTGATACATTCATTACTTAAATGTATCTTTCCGCCCGAAAATTATTACGGCGAAAAATTATATAAAAATCGCTAAACGAATTTCGTTTTACAGTCGGGTATTTTTTCATTGGATTGAACCCAAACCCGACTTTTTAAGCTTCCTCCAGGAGAAACAGATGGAAAACACTCAAACCAGCACTATCGTTACGGGCCAGACCCGCAGCGCATGGCGCAAGACAGACACCATGTGGATGCTGGGCCTTTACGGCACGGCGATTGGCGCGGGTGTATTATTCCTGCCAATTAACGCAGGCGTTGGCGGTATGATCCCGCTGATCATCATGGCCATTCTTGCCTTCCCAATGACCTTCTTTGCTCACCGTGGTCTGACCCGCTTCGTGTTGTCCGGTAAAAATCCGGGTGAAGACATCACTGAAGTTGTAGAAGAGCACTTTGGCGTTGGCGCAGGTAAACTGATTACTCTGCTCTACTTCTTCGCTATCTACCCCATTCTGCTGGTTTACAGCGTTGCAATCACCAACACCGTTGAAAGCTTCCTGACTCACCAGTTGGCGATTACGCCGCCGCCGCGTGCAATCCTCTCTCTGATTCTGATTGTCGGCATGATGACCATCGTGCGCTTCGGTGAGCAGATGATCGTGAAGGCGATGAGCATCCTGGTATTCCCGTTTGTTGCGGCACTGATGCTGCTGGCACTGTACCTGATCCCGCAGTGGAGCGGTGCGATTCTGGAAACCTTGTCTTTTGACTCTGCGGCAACCACCGGCAACGGCCTGCTGCTGACCCTGTGGCTGGCAATTCCGGTAATGGTGTTCTCCTTCAACCACTCCCCGATCATCTCCTCCTTCGCCGTGGCGAAGCGTGAAGAGTACGGTGATGAAGCAGAGAAGAAATGCTCCAAGATTCTGGCATTCGCTCACATCATGATGGTACTGACCGTTATGTTCTTCGTCTTCAGCTGCGTATTCAGCCTGACTCCGGCGGATCTGGCTGCAGCTAAAGAGCAGAACATCTCTATCCTGTCTTACCTGGCGAACCACTTTAACGCACCGATTATTGCCTGGATGGCACCGATCATCGCGATTATTGCTATCACCAAGTCCTTCCTCGGCCACTACCTGGGTGCGCGTGAAGGTTTCAACGGTATGGTAATTAAGTCTCTGCGTGGCAAAGGCAAGTCCATCGAAATCAATAAACTGAACAAAATCACTGCACTGTTCATGCTGGTAACCACCTGGATTGTGGCGACGCTGAACCCGAGCATCCTCGGCATGATTGAGACCCTGGGTGGCCCGATCATCGCGATGATTCTGTTCCTGATGCCGATGTATGCGATTCAGAAAGTACCGGCAATGCGTAAATACAGCGGCCATATCAGCAACGTGTTCGTTGTGATTATGGGCCTGATCGCTATCTCCGCTATTTTCTACTCTCTGTTCAGTTAATTCCCCTGCGCCGCTCTTCGGGGCGGCGCACCTCGATACACAATGGACGCCTCATGATTAGCGTATTCGATATTTTCAAAATCGGCATTGGCCCTTCCAGCTCCCATACTGTTGGCCCGATGAAAGCAGGCAAACAATTCACGGATGACCTGATTGCACGCGGAATTCTCACTGACGTAACCCGCGTAGTGGTTGATGTCTATGGCTCTCTGTCCCTGACCGGGAAAGGTCACCATACCGACATCGCGATTATTATGGGCCTGGCGGGTAATCTGCCGGATACCGTAGACATTGATGCTATCCCGTCCTTTATCCAGGATGTGAATACCCATGGACGCTTGTTGCTGGCAGACGGTCAACATGAGGTCGAATTCCCGGTTGATAAGTGCATGAATTTCCATACGGACAATCTGTCCCTGCACGAAAACGGGATGCGCATTACCGCGCTGGCTGGCGAAAAAGCCATATACAGCCAGACGTACTATTCCATCGGCGGTGGATTTATCGTTGATGAAGAACACTTTGGTTTGCCGAATAACAATCCGGTAAGCGTGCCGTATCCGTATAAATCCGCAGCCGATTTACAACGACACTGTCAGGAAACCGGCCTGTCACTTTCCGGCCTGATGATGCAGAACGAGCTAGCTCTGCACAGCAAAGAAGAGCTGGAACAGCACTTTGCAAACGTCTGGGAAGTGATGCGTAGTGGAATTGAACGCGGTATCACCACCGAAGGTGTTCTGCCGGGCAAACTGCGCGTTCCGCGTCGTGCGGCAGCACTGCGTCGTATGCTGGTTAGCAGTGACAAAACCACGACTGACCCGATGGCAGTTGTAGATTGGATCAACATGTTTGCGCTGGCCGTGAACGAAGAGAACGCTGCCGGTGGACGTGTAGTTACCGCCCCGACGAACGGCGCATGCGGGATTGTTCCTGCGGTGTTGGCGTACTATGACAAGTTTATCCGCGAAGTGAACGCTAACTCACTGGCACGCTATATGCTGGTCGCGAGCGCTATCGGTTCCCTGTACAAGATGAATGCCTCAATTTCGGGTGCTGAAGTCGGCTGTCAGGGTGAAGTCGGTGTAGCGTGTTCTATGGCGGCAGCGGGCCTGGCAGAACTGCTGGGCGGTAGCCCGACGCAGGTATGTATCGCCGCAGAAATCGGTATGGAACACAACCTGGGTCTGACCTGCGACCCGGTTGCCGGACAAGTTCAGGTTCCGTGCATTGAGCGTAACGCCATTGCATCGGTGAAAGCGGTGAACGCGGCTCGTATGGCGCTGCGCCGCACCAGTGAGCCTCGTGTATGCCTCGATAAAGTTATCGAGACCATGTACGAGACAGGTAAAGATATGAACGCCAAATACCGCGAAACCTCTCGTGGTGGTCTGGCGATGAAGATTGTCACCTGCGATTAATGCTCAGCACATTTTAGGATCTGTAGGCCGGATAAGGCGCTCGCCGCATCCGGCTTTTATTGCCTGATGGCGCTGCGCTTATCAGGCCTACGGATAGCACTATTTCACAATGCTCGTCTCCACTCGTCGTGAATGTTACCCTACAGACTAATTTGTTAGGGAGAACACCGTGGCCGTCCATCTGCTCATTGTCGATGCACTCAATCTCATTCGTCGCATTCACGCCGTCCAGGGGTCGCCCTGTGTGGAGACATGCCAGCACGCACTCGATCAGTTGATTGTGCACAGCCAACCCACGCACGCCGTGGCGGTATTCGATGATGAGGCACGTAACAGCGGTTGGCGTCACCAACGGCTGCCTGACTACAAAGCAGGTCGTCCACCGATGCCCGACGAATTGCATCACGAAATGCCCGCCCTACGCGCCGCATTTGAACAGCGCGGCGTCTGTTGTTGGGTCTCGAGCGGGAATGAAGCCGATGATTTAGCCGCAACGCTGGCGGTGAAAGTCACCCAGGCGGGACATCAGGCCACCATCGTTTCGACAGACAAAGGTTATTGCCAGTTGCTCTCCCCAACATTACGCATTCGCGACTATTTCCAGAAGCGCTGGCTGGACGCGCCATTCATTGAGAAAGAATTCGGCGTAATGCCTCAGCAGTTGCCGGACTACTGGGGACTGGCCGGGATCAGCAGCTCAAAAGTGCCGGGCGTTGCAGGTATTGGTCCCAAGAGCGCAACGCAGCTACTCGTGCAGTTTCAGCATCTGGAAGGGATTTACGCACATCTGGAAGACGTGCCGGAAAAGTGGCGTAAGAAACTCGAAATACATAAAGAGATGGCGTTTCTGTGCCGTGATATCGCGCGGCTGCAAACGGACTTACATATTGACGGAAACCTCCAGCAGCTACGGCTGGCACGGTAGTTCTTTGGCGATAGCTCTGTTGCCGGATGGCGGTGTAAACACCTTATCCGGCCTACAAATCAATCACACTGTAGGCCGGATAAACGCCTGGTGATTACCAGGCAGTATGGTAAAGCTCGACGATATCGGCAATGCTTGCTTCACGCGGGTTACCGCCAGTGCAAACATCGTCAAATGCCGCCTGCGCCAGCGCAGGAATATCTTCCTTACGTACCCCAACATCACGTAAGTGCGGCGGGATCCCCACATCGCGGTTAAGCGCAAACACAGCATCTACCGCTGCCTTACGCGCCTCTTCCAGCGTCAAACCTTCCACTTTCACCCCCATCACCCGGGCGATATCGCGGAATTTCTCTCCGGTGTATTCGGCGTTATAGTGCATCACGTGCGGTAACAAAATGGCATTGGCGACGCCGTGTGGAGTGTTATAAAAGGCCCCCAGCGGGTGCGCCATCCCATGCACGAGTCCCAAACCGACGTTTGAAAATCCCATCCCGGCAACGTACTGACCCAGCGCCATTGCCTCACCGGACTGGCTGTCGCCATTAACAGAGCCGCGCAACGCCCCGGCAATGATCTCAATGGCTTTGATGTGCAACGCGTCAGTGAGTGCCCACGCCGCCCGCGTAATATAACCTTCAATAGCATGGGTCAACGCATCGACCCCGGTCGCCGCTTTTAACGCGGCAGGCATACCGTCCATCATATCGGCATCAATAAACGCCACCTGCGGGATGTCATGCGGATCGACACAGACAAATTTACGCCGATTTTCTTCATCCGTGATCACGTAGTTAATGGTCACTTCCGCCGCCGTCCCTGCCGTCGTAGGGATTGCCATCACCGGTACGCTCGCAGCACGTGTTGGCGATAACCCTTCAAGGCTGCGGACATCGGCAAACTCAGGGTTATTGTGGATAATGCCAATCGCTTTGCAGGTATCTTGCGGGGAGCCGCCGCCTATCGCTATCAGATAATCAGCACCACTTTGCTGAAAGACTCCCAATCCCTCCTTCACCACTGCAATTGTAGGATTCGGGATCACGCCGGAATAGATTTCCCACGGCAAACCGGCGGCATCCATACGGGATGTCACCTTATCGACAACGCCGCACTGTACCAGGTTTGCATCGGTGACAATCAAAGCCTTGCGATAACCCCGACGGATGACCTCGTCCGTTAATGCCCCAACAGCTCCCCGGCCAAACCATGCCGTTTCATTCAGAATCATTCTGTTCGCCATCGTATTTCTCCTTTTCGCTATGCGAAATTACTCTTCAATTCGTAATCCGTAAGATTTGAATTTCTCCAGCACAATGGCGATCTCTTCGTCATCCAGCACCGGCACCGGGTCGACAATCGCCAGGGTGCTCAGATACAGGCGGGCCAAAACTTCCACTTCATGCGCCAGCCATAGTGCTTTTTCCAGATTCGCTTCACAGGCAATCAACCCATGGTGCTGCAACAGCGTTGCCTTACGGCTTTTCAACGCGACGCTCACATGCTCTGACAGCTCTCGTGTACCAAACGTCGCATACGGCGCACACGGGATAGAGTTCCCCCCAGCCGCGGCAATCATGTAATGGATTGCCGGAATAGGACGGTTCAAAATTGACACGGCGGTGCAATGAATCGCATGGTTATGAACGACCGCATTGGCATCCGGACGCGTCTGATAAGCTGCCAGGTGAAAACGCCATTCACTGGAAGGTAATTGTCCTTTATCATATTTGCCGTCGTTATCTACGAACACGATCATGTTTTCAGTGAGTCTTTCGTAAGGGATACCGCTGGGTGTGATCAGCATTCCATTTTCATATCGCGCACTCACATTTCCGGCGGTTCCCTGGTTCAACCCAAGACGGGTCATTTCCAGGCAGGTTTCGATGATTTCACGTGATAAACGCATTCTTTCCATAATGATTCTCCGGGTACAGTTGCCCCTCGTCTTTATTGCGAAAAAATGCTGCCGCAGAGTAAGACGGGTCAGGTTTCAGATATGAGCAGCCACTGAACATATTTATTCAGATTCAGTTGGCCGATTTAGTTAGTGCGACGAATTATTGTTGTCTTACTCGCTTAATTAGTTTCATCTCAACTTTTACAGTTTCTTTAATTGGCTGGTCATCAATAGCACTCATCATCATAGCGAAGGCTTTTTCCGCCCAGACATTTTCATCCTGCTGCATTGACCAGACATTATTAGCGAGGAATCCCAGCATCGGATGTTCATCAAATGTCCCGATATTAATATCCGGTGGAATCACGCCAAAACGATTGCGAAGAGCAATGACGGCACCTTCCAGCACAGGTAATGATGAGGCAATAAACGCCTGCGGACAGCCCTGTTCGTTGATCAGTTTCTCCATCAACCGGTAGCCACCATCCGGCGTATTATCCGGACCTTCACGCACCCAGTCACGGTGAGCAATTCCATTATTGTTCAATGCGTTAAGATAACCTTTCAAACGATCACCAATACTGGGCAATCCGGTATCCCCGACTAAAAACCAGATCGGAGATTTTCCTGCATCAAACAAACTTTGCGTCAGCTTTTCACCACCTAAAATGTTATGACTTTCAACCAGTGCGTTATCGGTATACTTAAAATCCCTGTCGAGTAGCACCATCGGTTTTCTGACCTGACGCAAATGGTGTTGCTGATTCTCTAAGGTTGAGGGAACAATAAAAAGGCCATCAACATTACGAGCTATTAACGCTTTCGTTAATTTGTTTTCATAATCAACATCATCGTAGGTACAACTAATCGTTAATTGATATCCAGAGCGACGGCAACGTTGTTCAAGTTTTTCGGCAAGTGTGGCAAAAAAGACGTTAGATATATTGGGCACAATCAGCCCCAACGTATCTGTTTTATTCAGTTTCAGGCTGCGGGCTGAATGGTTTATGACATAACCATACCGTTCAACGTATTCATTAATACGCGTTTGGGTTTTGACACTGATACGATATTGCTCAGCCTTCCCGTTCAGCACCAGCCGCACTGTCGTCACCGATAAATTCAGATCGCTGGCTATCTGTTCTACTGTTTTAGCCATTTATATGTCCCAGTTCACATCCAAAAACGTCAATTCACAATCATAAAAGTATTTTAAACTTTTGTCTTACTGCATAACTTGGTTAAGCGCTTGCTGTTGATCCCACATCATCAGATATACCTGGAATTTACGGTCATAGAAGTCCTGTCGTGCCGGATTCGCTTTAATCACCCCGCCTGGGCGAACCATCGCCCGGCAGGCGGAGGGAACATCTGCCCACCCCCCGCAGGCTACCGCACCAGTAATAGCCGCACCTAACGTCACGGCATCTTCTTCCTGCAAAAGGTGAATATCGCATCCGGTGGCGTCTGCATACTCTCGCAACCACAGTGGATTATGTGTTGCACCACCACACAGCGTCAGTCGAGAAATGGTATGACCGTTTTCGCGCATCACTTCCATAATGTGTCGGGTGCCGCAGGCAATCGCCTGTAATGTCGCCAGATACAGACGAGCAACCTGCATCTCGCCTCGTTCAAGCGTCAAACCGCAAACGCTGCCTCGGGCATCAGGTCGCGCACGCGGGGAACGGTTACCGTGATGATCGGCCAGTACATGCAGATAACGACCAGGCTCTGACTCCTGTGCTTCCAATGCAGCCACCCATTCATTAACTAACACTATCGGATGACAACCTCGTGCCTCAGCCTTGTGATACAACTCAGCGCTGGCACCTGACTCCTGAAGCGTCCAGTCAACCAGCGCCCCGGCAGCGCTTTGTCCCCCTTCCGTCAGCCAGTAACCCGGCAGCATGGCGGACCAGTACGGCCCCCATACTCCCGGTGTATGAATTTCCTGCTCGCTGCACAACATATGGCAATTTGATGTTCCGCTGATCAACGCCAATGTTCCCGCAGGCTCGACACCAGCAAGCGCCACGCCCCCCGCATGCGCATCGATCATGCCACTGGCGACTACCACCGCAGTCGTCAGTCCCAGCGCTTGTGCCGCATCGGGGCTGAGCGTCCCAACGGCCGCGCCAGGGGGCAGGATCCGCGACGGAATTTTGCTCAACAAATCCGTTAATTCAACCGCATCCAGCAGGGAGTGGCTAAAGCGTTGTTCATGTGCCAGATAGTTCCATTTACAGGTTAAAGTACACAGACCTGCAACATCACAAGCGGTGGCTTGCCAGACCAAAAAATCCGCCAGATCGTAGAAGCGGTGTGCTCGCTGCCAGGTCGCAGGGAAATGGTTTTTTAGCCACAGCACTTTGGGCAGTTCCATTTCGACACTGACTTCACCCCCGACATAGCGCAACGCGGGGTCCTGTGTCGCGTTAATACGCTGTGTCTCCTGCACCGCACGATGATCCATCCACATGATGATGTTGTGATCTGACGGTTCACCAGGTGAAACCGCCAGACCCTGCCCCTGTTCATCCAGAGCCACTAACGAACAGGTGGCATCAAACCCCAACGAGCGGATCTCCTCAACGCAAACCCCGGCTGACGACACTGCCTCCTTCACGGCATGGCAAACCTGCTGCCAGATTTCGGCAGATGACTGCTCTACCCGCTCAGGGCCAGGTCGAAACTGCGAGATAGGGAATGTCGCAAAAGCCAGCCGTTTGCCACTGGCATCAAAAACACCCGCCCTGACACTGGCAGAACCGACATCCACTCCGAGGAAATATCCACTGCTCATAGTAGCTCCCTGACGCTGGCTAATAATGGGGCGAATGCACCGCCCCCGCGGTCTTATTTTTTACCGAATGGGTGCAACAGCTTGTCGATTTCCGGTGTATCAATGTTCTGCGCATTCACAAATTTCACCGGAATATCAATTTCTTTCGGTACTGACTGACCTGACACGGCCGCATTCAGCGTCTTAATACCCTGATAGCCAATCTGGTACGCGTCCTGTACAACAAAGCCCTGGATTACACCAGATTTCAGGAAGGCAATGATTGCTTCAGTGCTATCAAAACCAATCACCTTCACTTTACCTTTCAGGTTTTGGCTATCAATGGCGTTCGCCACACCCAGCGTTGAGCCTTCATTGGTGCCGTAGATCCCGGCAATATCGGGGTTTGCCTGGATCATATCGATGGTTTTATCCATCGCTTTTTGCGGATCGCCATCGCTGTACTGAACCGGCAGCACTTTGATATCCGGATATTTTTCCTTCATTCTGGCCACAAAACCTTCCGAACGTTCAATTGCGGAAGAGGTTCCAGCCACGTGCGCAATAATGCCGACTTTCCCTTTGCTACCCACCTGTGCAGCGAGAGCATCTGCCGCTTCAGCCCCTGCTTTACGGTTATTCGTTGCCACAAAGCTGACAGGAATGTCAGAATTTACGCCTGAGTCAAACGTCACCACCTTGATGCCGCGTGAATTCGCTGTTTCCACTAATGGTGCAAGCGCATTGGCGTCTAATGCTGCCAACAGCAATCCATTAGGCTTTTGCGCCATTGCGTTTTCAACCAACTGAATCTGCTCAGCAATCTGAGTTTCATCAGCAGGCCCAACATAGCTGGTCTTATCGCCCAACTCTTTCGCTGCTGCTTCGGTACCCATTTTTACGGTCTGCCAGAATTCATGCTGGAAACCTTTACTGACCACAGGAAGGTTCATATCTTTAGCCAGTGCGCTGGATGTCATGCAGGCCAGCAGGGATAACGCATAGACAAAATTCCTGGTTCTCATTGTTTTACTCCGTTCTGAGTGAGTCACCCTAAACGTCAGGGTTATGTTGTCCCGAGACTTCCGGGTGCGTAAATCAACGAATTTTTTTGCGTAACGTGTCGAGATAAACCGCGGCGATAACGACTACGCCCATGGCCACCATTTGCCAGAACTGCGAGACACCCATCAGGTTCAGACCGTTTTTCAACACGCTCATAATGAATGCGCCGATAATGGTGCCGCCAATAGTGCCAATCCCCCCCATCAGGCTCGTGCCGCCAATGACCACCGCAGCAATGGCTTCCAGTTCATAGCCCACGCCGACGGTCGGCTGGCCCGAGTTAAGGCGAGAAGCCAGAATGACCCCAGCAATCCCGGTCAGCAGACCACAAAATGCGTAGACAAAAATTTTCACGCGCTGGACTTTAATCCCGGAAAGATGTGCAGCAACCTCATTACTCCCCACGGCATAGACATAACGACCAATCACCGTTTTCTTGAGGATATAGGCGGCGATCAGTGCGACGACCACGAGGTAAAAAACGGGATAAGGCAGCACATCGAACAAGCGTCCCTGCGCCAGCATCTTGAAGGTGGGATAATCAGCAAAGTAAATTGCCCGGCCGTCAGTCATTACCATATTGATCCCCCGGACAGACATCATCAGACCCAGGGTGGCAATAAAGGGCGGAATAGTCATTTTAGTGACCAGCAAGCCATTGATATAGCCGCATAATCCACCAGCGAGTACGCCAGCCAGAATGCATATTGGCAAAGGCAAACCCAGGGTGGCGCAAATGCCTACTGCGACGCCAGAAAAGGCCACTACCGAACCGAGAGAAAGGTCAATTCCTGAGGTGATAATGACGAAAGTAACACCAATTGCCATGATGCCAATCACTGAGGTTTGCAGGGCAATTGTCATAATGTTTTCGGTGTTAAAGAAGAAAGGTGATCCAAAACTAAAAAATATCACCAGAATAATCAGACTCAAAAGCGGAGCCAGGCGCATTAAAAGCTCTTTGTTAATTTTTATTTTCTTATTATTGCTGTCTGAAGAGGTTACAGAGATAGTCATAAATTAGTCCTCTAACGTCGCATATTGCATGATTTTTTCTTGTGTGGCGTCATCAGAAGCTAACTCTCCGGTAATACGCCCATTACGCATAACTAAAATGCGATCGCACATACCCAGCACTTCCGGTAATTCAGAGGAAATCATGATAATTGATTTCCCTTTTGCCACCAGTCGATTCATTAATTCATAAATTTCAAGCTTGGCCCCCACATCAATACCGCGCGTGGGTTCATCAAAGATGAGAATGTCGGTGTCCTTGCATACCCATCTGGCAATAATAATTTTTTGCTGATTACCGCCGCTTAAATTCAACGCAGCCTGTTCCAGATGCGGCGTCTTAATACGCAGTGCTTTCACCTGCTCTTCGCTGGTTTGCTGACAGCGTTTGCTATCCACGTTGCCATATCGGTTAGAATACTCGGGGTAATTTCCTAGCATAATATTGCGTTCAACGGACAATCCTAATGCCAGGCCCTCTTTTTTTCTGTCCTCGGTTAAGTAGCTAATACCCTGCTGGATAGCATCAGGAATATCCTTGATTACCGTCTCTTTACCGTTCAGCTTGATGGTTCCACTGTCGATGGGATCGGCACCAAAGATCGCCCGCGCAAGCTCAGTACGCCCGGCCCCCATCAGCCCGGCAAAACCTAAGATTTCCCCCTGATGCAAGGTAAAATCGATATTGTTCAGTACGCCTTTGCGCGTCAGACCACTGACTTCCAGCACCGGTTTACGCTGGGGTTGCGGCTCCCGGCGGGGATAAATATTGCCAAGGTCGCGCCCAACCATCATGGCAATCAGGTCGCTGATTTTGACCGAGTCATAATCCACTGTGGCAATAAACTGCCCATCCCGCATGACGGTAGCGCGATCGGCAATCAGCGCCAACTCTTCCAGTCGGTGCGAGATATAAACGATGCCCGTTCCCTGTTCTTTAAGTAAGCGTGTAACCCGGAATAAACTGTCAATTTCAGTTTCCGTCAACGCTGCCGTTGGTTCATCCATAATAAGAATCTTGGCATTCACCGATATCGCTTTCGCAATCTCAACCATTTGTTGCTGAGCAACAGTAAGATCGGCAACCAGCGTGTCTGGGGAGATATTCAGGTTTAATTTTTGCAAAATATCGATAGCAGCCTGTCGCTGTTGTTTCTCATCCAGACGCCAGCGGTTATTTTTGCAAAACTCCCTGCCAATAAATATATTGTCTTCGACCGTCAGTTCAGGAAAAAGATTAAACTCCTGATGAATAATGGTGATACCTACGTTTTGTGCACTCAATGGGTTTGCAAACGAAACGGGTTGGCCCTCAAAAATAATATCCCCTTCATCAGGTTGATATACACCGGATAAAATTTTCATCAGGGTAGACTTTCCCGCGCCATTCTCCCCCAGCAGCGCATGAACCTCACCTTTGCGTAAAGTAAAATCCACATTACTCAACGCTAATACGCCGGGAAAGCGTTTCGTAATATGACTCATCTGTAAAAATGTTTCAGACATTGCTGCTTTCCTCAATATACAGAAACTGTAATCAGTGAATCAGGCGAAAAACAGCGTTGCCAGGAAGCCATCGTCACCGTTAATGCGAATGTGCCTACAAGATCATGTGCGTTTTATCAACGATGCTAACTCGAGTTAGCGATTGCCTTTTAAAGCTATTTTAGCTGCCAAAAATAGCCAAATCATTTGGTCTAAAACTGTGACACTGAACAGACAATTTATTTTATCTTATTAATTTAAAAAGAATTTAATGAAAAAATCTGTATTTGTTTATTTGACGCAGATCGAATTTTAACCACTTCTCGTGAGGTTTCTCACAGTTCCATAACAAAAAAGTTGTGCAAAAAACTCTCTAATACCTAAGCTAACTCGAGTTAGCAAAAATGGGTAATTCAGCCAACTGCGACAGTGGTGTCCAACATCCGCTTTTGCAGCACGGCATAAAGTGAGATGAGGAACCTCGAATGAAAAAAAATAGTTTACCGAAAATCGGTATTCGTCCGGTGATTGATGGGCGTCGTATGGGTGTACGCGAGTCGCTCGAAGAACAAACCATGAACATGGCAAAAGCCACTGCCGCACTGATTTCCGAGAAACTTCGTCATGCCTGCGGGGCACAGATCGAGTGCGTTATCGCAGACACCTGTATTGCCGGATTGGCTGAATCTGCCGCCTGTGAAGAAAAATTCAGTAGCCTGAACGTCGGCGTGACAATTACCGTCACGCCATGTTGGTGCTACGGCAGCGAAACTATCGATATGGACCCCATGCGCCCGAAAGCCATCTGGGGTTTCAACGGGACGGAGCGTCCGGGTGCCGTGTATCTGGCTGCAGCCCTGGCTGCACATAATCAAAAAGGGCTTCCCGCCTTCTCTATTTACGGTCATGACGTGCAGGATGCAGGTGATACCACTATCCCTGCCGATGTTGAAGAAAAACTGCTGCGTTTCACCCGGGCAGGTTTAGCCGTTGCCAGCATGAAAGGCAAAAGCTATCTGTCCGTCGGCGGCGTTTCAATGGGAATTGCAGGCTCTATTGTCGACCATAACTTCTTTGAATCCTGGCTGGGAATGAAGGTTCAACCTGTTGATATGACCGAATTACGTCGTCGTATTGACCAGAAAATCTATGACGAAGCGGAACTGGAAATTGCCCTGGCGTGGGCGGATAAACATTTCCGTTATGGCGAGGATCAGAACGCACAACAGTATAAGCGAAATGAAGAACAGAGCCGTGCAGTGCTGAAAGAGAGCCTGCTGATGGCAATGTGCATCCGCGACATGATGCAGGGTAACCAGAAACTGGCAGAGAAAGGCCGGGTTGAAGAGTCGATGGGGTACAACGCGATTGCCGCCGGCTTCCAGGGCCAGCGCCACTGGACGGATCAATATCCAAACGGTGACACCGCCGAAGCGTTGCTGAATAGCTCATTTGACTGGAATGGCGTGCGCGAACCGTATGTCGTCGCCACCGAGAACGACAGCCTGAACGGTGTCGCAATGTTGTTTGGCCACCAGCTCACCGGCACAGCGCAGGTCTTTGCTGATGTACGGACCTACTGGTCACCGGAAGCAGTAGAACGCGTCACAGGTAAACCGCTGACCGGTCTTGCTGAGCACGGCATTATTCACCTGATTAACTCCGGCTCTGCGGCACTGGATGGTTCCTGCAAACAGCGTGACAGCGAAGGCCAGCCCACCATGAAACCACATTGGGAGATCTCACAGCAGGAAGCCGATGATTGCCTGGCGGCGACCGAATGGTGTCCGGCGATCCACGAGTATTTCCGCGGCGGCGGCTACTCTTCCCGTTTTCTTACCGAAGGTGGCGTACCGTTCACCATGACCCGCATCAATATCATCAAAGGCCTGGGCCCGGTGCTACAAATTGCGGAAGGCTGGAGTGTGGAATTACCGAAGGAGGTGCATGCTCAGCTTGATGCTCGAACCAACTCTACCTGGCCAACAACCTGGTTTGCGCCGCGCTTAACCGGCAAAGGTCCGTTCAGCGATGTCTATTCCGTCATGGCTAACTGGGGTGCCAACCACGGAGTACTGACGATTGGTCACGTTGGTGCGGACTTTATTACGCTCGCCGCCATGCTGCGTATCCCAGTGTGTATGCACAACGTGGAAGAAGAGAAGATCTATCGCCCTTCCGCATGGGCAGCCCACGGCATGGACAGCGAAGGCCAGGATTATCGCGCCTGCCAAAACTACGGCCCGCTGTATAAACGTTAATGCGATTCAGCCCGGTGGCGCAAGCTTACCGGGCCTACGGTTGCACAACGTGTAGGCCGGATAAGGCGTTTACGCCGCCATCCGGCACCGTCTCGGGAGTGATTATGAAGAATGACGTCATCCTGGTTCTCGACTGCGGCGCGACCAACGTGCGAGCCATTGCGGTTAACCGCCAGGGAAAAATTGTCGCCCGCGCCTCAACCCCGAACGCCAGTGATACCGCCGTCGAGAACGCTGGCTGGCATCAGTGGTCCCTCGACGCCATTGTGCAGCGCTTTGCCGATTGCTGCCAACAACTCACCGCGGAACTGACCGCCTGTAACATTCGAGGGATAACGGTCACTACATTTGGCGTTGATGGCGCGCTGGTTGATGCGTATGGCAAACTGCTTTATCCGGTTATCAGTTGGAAATGTCCACGTACCGCCGCCGTCATGGCTTCTATCAGCCAACGGATATCACCTCAGAAATTACAGGATATATCAGGCGTTGGCGCGTTCAGTTTCAACACGCTGTACAAGCTGGTATGGCTTAAAGAGAATCACCCACAATTGCTGGAACAGGCACACGCCTGGTTATTTATTTCATCACTGCTCAACCATCGCCTCACCGGTGAGTTCACCACAGATATCACCATGGCCGGTACCAGCCAGATGCTGGATATTCATCAGCGCGATTTCAGTGCTGATATTTTGCAGGCTACCGGGATACCACGCCGACTGTTTCCACGTTTAGTTGAAGCGGGAGAGCAGATCGGAACGTTGAAAAATGACGCGGCAAAGCAACTTGGGCTCACAGCGGGGATTCCGGTTATCTCTGCCGGCCACGACACGCAGTTTGCGCTCTTTGGCGCAGGCGCACAGCCAGATGAACCCGTGCTCTCTTCCGGTACATGGGAAATACTGATGGTACGCAGCGCACAGGTGAATACGGCCTTACTCAGCGACTATGTGGGTTCTACTTGTGAACTGGACAGTCGGTCGGGACTCTATAACCCCGGTATGCAGTGGCTGGCATCCGGCGTGCTTGAGTGGGTACGTAAGTTGCTGTGGACACCCGACACCCCCTGGCAAACGCTCATTGATGAAGCGCAGGCCGTCCCGGCGGGCGCTGAAGGTATAACCATGCACTGCGACCTGCTTGCCAGTCCACGTGCAGGCTGGCAGGGCGTCACACTCAACAGTACCCGCGGACACTTTTACCGCGCTGCGCTGGAAGGATTGACGGCCCAGTTGCAGCACAATCTACACACACTAGAAACCATCGGTCATTTCAACGCGACAGAGCTACTTCTGGTTGGTGGAGGAAGTCGTAATGCACTATGGAATCAGATAAAAGCGAACGTTCTGGGTATTCCCATCAAAGTGCTGGATGATGCCGAAACGACGGTTGCCGGTGCTGCGATGTTTGCCTGGTCCGGTATCGGCGAATTTGCCTCTCCGGAGCAGGCTCGTGCGCAGGTGGACTATCAATATCGTTACTTCTACCCACAAACAGAACCCGTATTCACAGGAGTCGAGTGACATGCTCAAAACGATTTCCCCCTTAATTTCCCCTGACCTGTTAAAGGTACTGGCTGAAATGGGTCACGGTGATGAGATTATCTTTTCCGACGCCCACTTTCCGGCCCACAGTATGGGCCCGCAGGTTATCCGGGCCGATGGCCTGCAGGTCAGCGACCTGTTGCGGGCGATTATTCCGCTGTTTGAACTGGACAGTTACGCCTCACCACTGGTGATGATGGCCGCCGTCGAAGGAGACTCCCTCGACCCCGACGTAGAAGCGCGATATCGGCAGGCATTGTCATTACAAACACCTTGCCCGGACATCACGCGCATTGACCGTTATGCATTTTATGAACGCGCACAAAAAGTATTCGCAATCGTTATTACAGGGGAGCGGGCAAAGTACGGAAATATCCTGTTAAAAAAAGGGGTAACGCCATAATCTCTTACCTGAATGCCCGGCAGGTACGGGCATTCATCGCATGATGGGGGGAGAAAACATGAAAGCAGCACGCCTGCAAGCGATCCTGGATCTGTTGAGCAACCATAAAAGTCTGACGACTGAAACTTTATCCTCACAGCTTAATGTCAGTAAAGAAACTATCCGTCGCGATCTTACACAACTGCAGGCACAGGGTAAGGTACTGCGTAATCACGGGCGCGCCAAAGTGATACATCGGGTAAACCAGGACTGCGGCGAGCCGTTTCATATCAGACTGAAAAGCCATTATTCCCACAAAGCAGATATCGCCAGAGACGCGTTAACGTGGATAGAAGAAGGCATGGTGATCGCGCTGGATGCCAGTTCTACTTGCTGGTACCTGGCTCGTCTGTTGCCAGACATTAACATTCACGTATTTACGAATAGCCAACCGATTTGCCTCGAATTGGGAAAACGTGAAAATATTCAGCTGATCAGTTCCGGTGGTCGACTTGAGCGTAAATACGGTTGCTACGTTAATCCATCGCTCATCTCACAGCTAAAGTCACTTGATATCGATCTGTTTATCTTTTCCTGCGAGGGGATCGACCACGGCGGTACACTCTGGGATTCAAATGCGATTAACGCCGATTTTAAATCCATCCTGCTTAAGCGTGCGGCGCAGTCATTATTATTGATTGATAAGAGTAAATTTAATCGCTCGGGTGAGGCGCAGATTGGGCATCTGGAAAATGTGACGCATATTATTTCAGATACAGAAATGATTGAAACAATCCAGGCCGGATGAGGCGTTCACGCCGCCATCCGGCAAATAAGTATTATCGTTCGTCGCGGCGACCACCGACGGCAGCCCACAGACGACGCACGTGCACGGTGACTTCTTCACGGTCGTGATAAAGCTGACGCGCCTGAATCTGCGCATTCACGCCATGCTCATCGAGCTGTGCCTGAATATAAGCCAGGTTTTGCGACACTTCCTCGTAGCGCTTTTTCATCGGCAACTTAAGGTTAAAAATCGTCTCGCGGCACCAGCCGTTCACCAGCCATTGCGCCATCAGCGCTGCAACTTTGGCCGGTTTCTCCACCATATCGCAGACCATCCACGAGATGTTGTTACGATTCGGTCGATACTTAAATCCATCTTCCCGCAGCCAGGTGACCTGCCCGGTATCCATCAGGCTTTGCGCCATCGGACCATTATCCACCGAGTACACCCACATATTGCGTTTAACCAGTTGGTAGGTCCAACCGCCAGGACATGCGCCTAAATCAACGGCATACATTCCATTGGCCAGACGCTCATCCCACTCATCGGCAGGAATAAACACATGCAGCGCCTCTTCCAGCTTCAGCGTTGAACGGCTCGGCGCATCAGCCGGGAATTTCAGTCGCGGAATGCCCATATAGAACGGCGAGTTATTATCAGGCCAGGAGTAGCCCGTGTAGCAACAGCCAGGTGCAATAAAGAAGACGTGCACTACCGGACGTTTTGGCGTTTCATACTTTGCCAGCACACCCGCTTCACGCAGCGCAGCGCGCAGCGGTACGGTAAATTTGCGGCAAAATTTCACCAGCTCTTTGCTTTCATTCGTGTCGGCAACTTCGACACGCAAATCGCCGCCTTTCTCCACCACGCCCTGCAGCATACCGACGATCGGTGTGATGCGATCTTCCGGCGGCAAATATTGCAGTAGCTCGCCAACAACAAACATTTGGCGAGCAAAAATCAGCGAGCTAAACGGCAACTCTTTAACGAGCTTTTCCGCATCTTCCTGCTGATAGCATTCAAAGATGACATAACCCGCATTTTCTTTGACGCGGGCGAAACCAAAGATTTCGCGACGCCCTGCTTTATCCGTAATTTCTGCGGCGCACTCTTTTTCAAAACCCGGGCGACACAACAATACAACCTTATTCATGGCTTACGCCCTTACGTTTCAATCGAATAGCGCCCACTAACATCAGTGCCCAGCCTACAAGGAAGCTAAAACCACCGACAGGGGTAACAAACGCCCACAGGCGTAAATGAGAAAGCGCGAGGCAATACAGACTGCCGCTAAACAGCACGGTCCCTAATGCCAGAAACACGCTACTCCAGTAAAACCAAATGCTAATACGTCGCTGCATGGCGACGGCCAGACCAAAAATAGCCAGCGTATGAAATGCCTGATACTCAAGGCCAGTCTGGATCCACCCCATTTCAACAACGCCGAGGGTTTTACTCAGAACATGTGCCCCAAAGGCTCCCAGAGCTACAAAGATAAAGCCACTGATGGCGGCAAAAATCAGCATAAAACGGCTGGTCATGTTAATACCCTACGTAAATTATTGTTCATAACGAAAGCGGAATTTTTCTTGTTCCGTGGCCGCTTTCGCCAGTATCCACTGACGGAAGGCGGCTATTTTACCCAGTTCTGCCTGACTGTCATGACAAACCAGATAAAATGCGTTTTTGCTGACCAGAACATCATTAAAAGGACAAACCAGACGTCCGGCTTCAATTTCGGACTGCGCCATAACGTTATTGGCCAACGCAACGCCCTGCCCATGGATAGCGGCCTGTAGCACCATGGCGCTATGGCTGAAGATAGGTCCCTGCTGTACGTTGATATGATTCAGCCCGAGCTGGCGCGTATAAGCTTGCCAGTCACGCCGCGATGCATCGTGCAACAATGTGTGTTTTGCCAGATCATCCGGCGTCTTCAGTGGCTTATCACCGGTAAGTAGCAGCGGCGAGCAGACCGGCAATAAATATTCTGCGTACAATTTTTCAACGCGCAGGCCCGGCCAGTTGCCTCGTCCGTAGAAAATAGCCACATCGACATCGTCGGCCAGTTTGTCTTCCTGACGGTCCACGGCCTGGATCCTGACATCGATTCCCGGATAAGCTGAGTTAAAGCTAGAGAGTCTGGGCACCAGCCATTGAATCGCAAAACTGGGCAATAAACTGACGGTAAGCGCGCCTTTTGCACTGCGTGCCTGAAGTTTACGCGTCGCATCGGTTAATTGCGAAAAAATCTCTTTGATGTCGAGGAAATAGCTTTGACCTTCTTCCGTCAACAACAACGATCGATTGCGCCGACGAAACAGCTTCAGCCCCAAAAAATCCTCAAGTGACTTGATTTGGTGACTTACTGCGGCCTGCGTCACAAAAAGTTCTTCTGCTGCGCGCGTAAAGCTTAAATGGCGCGCGGCAGCATCAAAAACACGTAACGCATTTAAGGGTGGTAATCGTTTTGACATGACTTTTAGGCTTTGATGTTAAATGAATTTAACAATTACCTAACAGGCTGTAACCTATTAGTTTTTTTAATCTGAGCCATTATAAATTGTCCGTTGAGGTTCTACCAGCAAATACCTATAGTGGCGGCACTTCCTGAAGCCGGAACGAAAAGTTTTATCGGAATGCGTGTTCTGGTGGGCTTTTGGCTTACGGTTGTGATGTTGTGTTGTTGTGTTTGCAATTGGTCTGCGATTCAGACCATGGTAGCAAAGCTACCCTTTTTCACTTCCTGTACATTTACCCTGTCTGTCCATAGTGATTAATGTAGCACCGCCAAATTGCGGTGCTTTTTTTTGTCCGTGTGTCTGCCAATGACGACCGGCTATTTCTCCAGTTCGACCATCTCTTTCACATCGGTACGGTTAATCTGCTGTTTGTTGCCGTTAGCGTCTTTATACGAAATCATTCCTGTCTCATTATCGGTCTTTGGCTTACCGTCAGACACGATTGTCCGGCCATCGTTGGTGTGCATCACGTAATTCGGACCGGAACAGGCGCTCAGGGCAAAAGTCAGCATACAGGCAGAGATTATGGCGGCAGTCTTTTTCATATTCTTCTCCTCACAGCAATTTATGCCAGATAAAGCGAATTCCATAACAGGCAAAATTATTCGCCTAACACTATTTAGCATAAGACACTGCACAGACTTCGCCGGGATATCCAGAGGATTCCGATGGTTAGCGCAACCCTTGTGTCTGCGCCCTTTTTGCGCCACGATCGGTTTACTGAACTGAGGAATACCATGAACGCTTTTAACCCCACGCAGTTTCGCGCACAATTTCCCGCACTCAACGATGCAGGTGTCTATCTCGACAGCGCCGCGACGGCATTGAAGCCGCAGGCAGTGATTGAGGCGACCCATCAGTTTTATAGTCTGAGCGCCGGGAACGTCCATCGCAGCCAGTTTGCTGAAGCCCAGCGTCTGACCGCGCGCTATGAGGCCGCGCGGGAAAAAGTCGCGCGTCTCATCAATGCTCCCGATGACAAGACGGTGGTCTGGACCCGCGGTACGACGGAGGCTATCAACATGGTTGCCCAAAGTTATGCGCGTCCGCGCTTACAACCGGGCGACGAGATTATCGTAAGCGTAGCGGAGCATCATGCCAACCTGGTTCCCTGGCTGATGGTGGCGGAGCAAACGGGGGCTAAAGTCATCAAGCTTCCGCTCAATGCCCATTTGCTGCCTGACACTGAATGTCTGGCGGACCTCATCACCCCCCGCAGTCGCATTCTGGCTCTCGGTCAGATGTCGAACGTCACCGGTGGCTGCCCTGACTTAGTCCGCGCAATTACGCTTGCTCATGCAGCAGGCATGGTGGTGATGGTGGATGGCGCTCAGGGAGTGGTACATTTCCCGGCTGACGTCCAGCAGTTAGATATTGATTTCTATGCTTTTTCTGGTCACAAATTATATGGTCCGACGGGCATTGGTGCATTATATGGTAAGCCAGAACTGTTGGAAGCCATGTCACCGTGGCTCGGCGGCGGTAAAATGATTAGCGAAGTCAGCTTTGACGGTTTCACCACACAAGCGGCACCGTGGAAGCTTGAGGCAGGCACGCCAAACGTTGCGGGCGTCATTGGATTAAGTGCGGCACTTGAATGGCTTGCGGATATTGATATCGTGCAAGCCGAAAACTGGAGCCGCAGTCTGGCAACGCTGGCGGAAGATGCGCTGGCGAAACGGCCGGGATTTCGCTCCTTCCGTTGCCAGGACTCAAGCCTGTTAGCCTTTGATTTTATAGGTGTGCACCACAGCGATATGGTGACGCTGCTGGCTGAGTATGGCATTGCGCTGCGCGCCGGACAGCACTGTGCGCAACCGTTACTGGCCGAGTTGGGGGTATCCGGGACGCTGCGCGCCTCATTTGCACCTTATAATACCCGAAGCGATGTTGATGCGTTGGTCACTGCCGTTGACCGCGCACTGGAAATATTGGTGGACTAATGACAAGCCCTCTGTTCGCCGGACACCCGTTTGGCACAATCGTAACGGAAGAGACGTTACGGAATACTTTTATCCCGCTCACTCAGTGGGAAGATAAATATCGTCAACTTATTCTACTGGGTAAGCAACTTCCGGCCCTTTCGGATGATCTGAAGGCGCAGGCAAAAGAGATTGCCGGATGTGAAAACCGCGTTTGGCTGGGATACAGTCTGCATGAGAATGGCACACTTCACTTCTTCGGTGATAGCGAAGGCCGAATTGTGCGCGGCCTGCTGGCGGTCCTACTCACGGCTATCGAAGGTAAAACTACTGCGGAGTTACAGGCACGTTCGCCGATGGCGTTATTTGATGAGTTGGGCTTAAGCGCACAACTGAGCGCGTCACGTAGTCAGGGGCTGAATGCGCTCGTTGAGGCAGCTCAGGATGCCGGATGGCAACGTTGATGCGTCTTATCTGGCCGACAACGCCGCACAAAGCGTAGGTCGGATAAGCGCAGCGCCATCCGACACAATCAGGGCTGGCGCGCTGCCTTCGCCATCATCTTCTTCAGCGCGTGGGACACGGCCACAAAACCAAAAGTCGCCGTCACCATGGTGGCAGCGCCAAACCCGGATGCACAATCCATACGCTTCGGCCCTTCCGCCGTGGCCTTCATTGCACACACAGACCCATCGGCCTGCGGGTAAACTAACGCCTCCGTCGAAAACACACAATCCACACCCAACTTGCCTTTGCTGTTTTTCACTACCCCAAAATCACTTTTCAGCCGCTCACGTAGCTTCGCCGCCAGTGGGTCCTGGATGGTTTTTGCCAAATCAACCACCTGAATCTGCGTGGGATCAATCTGTCCCCCCGCGCCTCCGGTGGTCACCAGCGGAACTTTATTACGTCGGCAATATGCGATCAGTGCCGCTTTTGGGCGCACACTATCAATTGCATCAATAACATACGAGAATCCTGCGCTCATATATTCGGCAACGTTATCCGGCGTGACAAAATCATCAACCACGGTCACCCGACACTCCGGGTTAATCTGACGTATACGTTCGGCCATCACCTCGGCTTTCGCCAGGCCGACGTTATCACGCAAAGCATGGATTTGACGGTTAGTATTAGTGACGCACACATCATCCATATCGATGAGAGTAATCGCGCCAATACCGGTACGCGCCAGCGCTTCCGCCGCCCACGACCCCACGCCGCCAATTCCAACGACACAAACGTGCGATTGGGCAAACAGCTGCAGCGCATTTTCGCCATACAGGCGTGCCGTACCGCCAAAACGCTGGCGCCAGGTATCACTGATAACTACAGACATAAAACCTCAAATTCATTAATACCGAGCAGTATGACTGCCGGATGGCGCTTCGCTTATCCGGCCTACATTATTGAGCAGGCCTGATAAAGCGCAGCCGTCATCAGGAAATTAACCGCTAAATACGTTACCCGCGTTGGCCGCTGTTTTCAGCACCCACACGCGTCCGTAGTGATTATACCACCCTGCACGGTGTCCGGCGTCTGCACCAATACCCTGATAGATGTCGAAGTGCTGGCCTTTAATCGCCCCACCGACATCTAACGCGACCATCAGACGTAATTCATACTGACCGGTGAATTTCCCGTTATTGTCCAGCAGAGGAACTTCCGCCAGTAACGTCGTACCTGCCGGGATAATACTGCGGTCTGACGCCACGGATGCGCGACCAATCAGCGGTACCGCGCTGGCCCCTTTTACCGGTGCAAAAGATTGCGGCTTAAAGAAGACAAACGATGGGTTCTGCTCCAGCAGCTCACGCACTTCGGCTTCACTGTGCGTCTCACCCCAATGGCGAATGGCCTGCATCGACATATCTTCTTTCTTCACTTCACCGCGATCGATCAGCACCTTACCGATACTGCGATAAGCGTGGCCATTTTTCCCGGAATAGCTAAAGAAGTTAAGCGGGCTGCCATCACCAAAATCAATATATCCGCTGCCCTGAACATCCATGATGAAGTTATCCATCAGAGAGTTGCTGTACGCCAGAATGTAATTGTCGCTGAGCGCGCCTGCATAGATCTCAGCACGAGAGGGTAAGCGCCCACGTTTTGGCGGCATGCGATAGATAGGATACTGAAACTCGCCCTGGCGCGTATGCCGCGCCTGGATAACCGGCGTGTAGTAACCGGTAAACTGGACGTTACCATAATTGTCCGCCCCTTCCATTTGCCAGGCATCAATACCAAACTGGCGCATACTGCGCGTATCACCGCCCGCACGTAGCCACTGCTGGATAGCGTTGTAGACGTTGCTCTGGTTACCGTACAAACGCGGGGAAGCGCTGCGAATTTGATTAACCTGCTCGGCGAAATCACCGGCGTTAATTGGCGCGCCAACCGCATCAGGTTGGTTCACCAGTGAGAAAGGCTGGGTAAATTTCCCGTCTTTATACTGCTGCCCACGATCGGTGGGTTTTGAGGAACACGCGGCGAGCATCGCGACTACAGCTCCCGCCAGAAGATATTTTGCCCAACGTCCTTTCATTGTTCTCGTCTTATGTTGCCTGAATGCGAGATGAAGATAACAAACCCCCGAAGCTAATGAAATGCGTATACATACCCCAACGCAAATTTTGAGCAAAAAATAATCCAGAATGCGTTGTTTTTGTTCATTTTCAGCCTAAAAACGTGATCAAGGTGAAAAAAGGGTTGCATGAAAATGCGAGCAGAGTATAGTGCGCATCCACGGACGCGGGGTGGAGCAGCCTGGTAGCTCGTCGGGCTCATAACCCGAAGGTCGTCAGTTCAAATCTGGCCCCCGCAACCAATTAAAATTTGATGAAGTACAAGCAGTACGGTGACGCGGGGTGGAGCAGCCTGGTAGCTCGTCGGGCTCATAACCCGAAGGTCGTCGGTTCAAATCCGGCCCCCGCAACCAATCAAATTTGATAAAATATAAGCAGTACGGTGACGCGGGGTGGAGCAGCCTGGTAGCTCGTCGGGCTCATAACCCGAAGGTCGTCGGTTCAAATCCGGCCCCCGCAACCAACACATTAAACACCTTAACGGGTGTTTTTTTGTATCTGTCGCCCATAAAAAAAAGCGCTTCTCAGCGCTTTTTTGTTATCCCCTTCTCGCCAGCGTCGCCCCATCAGCAAAGTAAGCTTTAATCCCGGCCAGAATCGACTCTGCCACTTCCTGCTGGAAGGTCGCCGTTTTGAGCTTGCGTTCTTCTTCAACGTTACTGATGAATGCCGTTTCTACGAGAATGGACGGAATATCCGGCGCTTTCAACACGGCAAACCCGGCCTGTTCAACCTGATTTTTATGCAGATTATTAATCTTACCGAGTTTATTCAGCACCGCTTTTCCGAACTTCAGGCTGTCGGCAATAGTCAGCGATTGCACCATATCAAACATGGTGTGGTCGACGTAGCGATCACCGCTTTTGCTGACGCCACCAATTAAATCCGAGGCGTTCTGGGTTTGTGCCAGATATTTTGCCGCTGTACTGGTCGCACCTTTGGTTGAGAGTGCAAACACCGACGAACCACTGGGTTGGCGACTGGTAAACGCATCTGCATGAATAGAAACAAACAGGTCAGCACGCTGTTTCTGGGCTTTCGCCACGCGCACTTTTAACGGAATGAAGATATCTTCATTACGCGTCATATAGACCTTCATGTTGCCTTCTTTCTCTATAAGTGCTCGCAGGCGACGGGCTATCTGCAATACCACATCTTTTTCACGTGTCTTGTATTTCCCCACGGCACCGGAGTCTTCTCCACCGTGGCCAGGGTCAAGCATAATAACAATCGGACGATCGCGTCCCGCTTTACCCGGCTGTGGGCCGCTTTGCGCAGGTGGCACCTGTTTATCCAGATCGCCTTTGTTGTAATCTTCAAGCAATGCCAGCAGCGGATCCTGGACATCCTGAGCATTGGCAGGATAGAGATCCATCACCAAACGTTCTTTGAAGCCTGCAACTGGCGCTAATGCAAAGAGTTGAGGTTTCACATTTTGTTTCAGTTCAAACACCATACGCACGGTCTGCGGGTCAAACTGCCCGACGCGTGCGGATTTAATGTAGGGATCGTCTGGGCGGATCTGCGTCCCAATGCCCTTCAGCACCGAGTTCAAATTAACGCCTTCAATATCTACAACCACACGCTCAGGATTACTCAGGGCAAACTGTTTGTATTTCAGCAGACGGTTGGATTCCACCGTAACGCGGGTATAACTGGACGCGGGCCAGATACGTACGGCAACGACCTGACTCACGGCAGCCAAACCGACCTGGCTGACGCTTAAAAGCCACATAGCACCCGCACCTTGCAGTAAACGGCGGCGACTGATTGCTGAGTTGGATCCCGACATGCTTCTCCCGAGCAAAAGAAATCTATATTGAGGTAATACGTAAAACGTCCGAATTGACCGGAAACTTTAGCGAATGACGCATAATCTGTCATCAATAAAAGGGTAAACATTGTTTTTATATTCACGGTATTACTGAAGAAAATCTTCGGCTGGGGTAAAAATTACGCTTGCACACAGGGCAGAAACAGAATAAAAATACATTAATTACGAATAATCATGCAATGAGGGTGTGCCGTGGTGAAGGAACGTAGAACCGAACTGGTACAGGGATTCCGCCATTCTGTTCCCTATATCAATACCCATCGGGGAAAAACGTTTGTCATTATGCTGGGCGGCGAAGCCATCGAGCATGAAAACTTTTCCAGTATCGTCAATGACATTGGTCTCCTTCATAGCCTCGGCATTCGCCTTGTCGTAGTCTATGGCGCACGGCCGCAGATTGATGCCAATCTGGCCGCGCATCACCATGAACCGGTGTATCACAAAAATACGCGCGTTACCGACGCCAAAACCCTGGAGCTGGTCAAGCAGGCTGCGGGTTTGCTTCAGCTTGATATTACCGCCCGCCTGTCGATGAGTCTGAACAATACGCCTTTGCAGGGCGCACACATCAATGTGGTCAGCGGTAATTTTATTATCTCGCAACCGTTGGGTGTGGATGACGGTGTGGATTACTGCCATAGCGGACGTATTCGTCGAATTGATGAAGAAGCAATTCACCGTCAACTGGACAGCGGTGCTATTGTTCTGCTGGGCCCGGTCGCCGTTTCCGTGACCGGCGAGAGCTTTAACTTGACGTCCGAAGAGGTCGCCACCCAGTTGGCGATCAAACTGAAAGCAGAGAAAATGATCGGTTTTTGCTCCTCTCAAGGGGTGACTAACGATAATGGCGATATTGTTTCCGAACTCTTTCCCAACGAAGCGCAAGCGCGTGTTGAGTCACAGGAAGAGAAAGGTGATTACAGCTCCGGTACGGTGCGTTTCCTGCGCGGTGCCGTTAAAGCCTGCCGTAGCGGCGTGCGCCGTTGTCACCTGATTAGCTATCAGGAAGATGGCGCGTTGTTACAAGAACTGTTCTCCCGCGATGGGATCGGTACGCAAATCGTGATGGAAAGCGCCGAGCAGATCCGTCGCGCCACCATTAACGATATTGGCGGCATTCTGGAATTGATTCGTCCTTTGGAGCAGCAAGGTATTCTGGTGCGTCGTTCCCGTGAACAACTGGAAATGGAGATCGACAAGTTCACCATAATTCAGCGCGATAATCTGACCATTGCCTGTGCCGCCCTGTACCCTTTTCCGGAGGAGAAGATTGGTGAAATGGCGTGCGTGGCAGTACATCCGGACTACCGTAGCTCATCACGCGGCGAAGTTTTGCTGGAGCGGATTGCAGTGCAGGCCAGACAAATGGGGCTCAGCAAGCTGTTCGTGTTGACGACGCGCAGCATTCACTGGTTCCAGGAGCGCGGCTTCACGCCGGTCGATATCGATCTGCTGCCGGAAAGCAAAAAAGAGATGTACAACTATCAGCGGCGGTCAAAAGTATTGATGTCGGATCTGGGATAGTAGTCATTGCCGGATGCGGCATAAATGCCTTATCCGGCCTACCTCGCTGGCACCGTAGGCCTGATAAGAAGCGTTAGCGTCGCCATCAGGCACACTGCAGGCCGTCATTAAATAATGCTGACAATCCGCTGCGGCGTTCAGTGCGCGTAGCAATGGCGCTACTCAAAATCCGCTCATCGGCATACAGCGACAAGCGGCGGCGGGCACGGGTCACTGCGGTATACACCAACTCTCGGGTAACAACTGGCGAATGCTGGCTGGGCAAAATCAACGCCGCATGGTCGAACTCAGAACCCTGTGATTTGTGTACTGTCATCGCCCAGGTCGTTTCATGCTCCGGCAAACGGCCAGGCAGCACCGACTTGATAGAGCCATCCGGTAATGCAAACCACACGCGTAAACCATCACCACGATCGAGCGCGATGCCGATATCACCGTTAAACAGCCCCAGCGAACTGTCATTACGCGCAATCATTATCGGTCGCCCTTCATACCAGCGAGAGTGTGCAAATCGGTAAATTTTACGTTTTTGCACCATCGCCAGCTCAATGCGCTCATTCAATCCGCCAACGCCAAATGGACCTTCGCGCAGTGCACACAGCAACTGATAATCATTGAAGGCCTGAATAATGGTGTCCGGCGTAGCCCCTTCACGCAGTAAATCCAGGTAGCGACCATACCCCGTCAGGGCTTCATCCAGCATCGCGGTGTAATCTTCGCTGCTATTAAGCGTACGCTTTTCGATATCACCGAATCCCTGTTGGAAAACGGTTTTAACCGCGGCCTTGTCACCCCGATTAATGGCCGCAGCCAGTTGACCGATGCCAGAATCACTGCCAAAACGGTAACTCTTTTGCAGCAAGCATAAACTGTCACGCAAAGACGCGGCCTGAGTTCCGGTTCCCGCTGGAATGGGACTACCGGTCAGCCGACTGAGTTGTTTGGCACGTTCCGGGGTAAATCCGTCATTCACAAATGCACAAATGTCTCCCAGCACGGCCCCCGCCTCGACAGAAGCAAGCTGGTCACGATCGCCAAGAAAAATCACCCGTCCGTGCGGCGGTAGTGCATCGATAAGGCGCGACATCATGGGCAAATCAATCATGGAAGCTTCGTCCACCACCAGCACGTCCAGATGCAGCGGATTACCCGCATGATGGCGCAGACGCTGGCTACCTGGCTGTGCGCCTAACAACCGGTGCAGCGTGCTGGCATCATCAGGAATACGTTTCTTTTGCTCATCGGTCAGCGGTAACTCACGCAGTGCCGCCCCCAGCGATGCCGTCAGACGTGCTGCCGCTTTTCCCGTCGGTGCTGCCAGACGGATGCGACAACGCTCCCCCTCCGCCATCTGAATCAATGCTGCCAGCAGTCTGGCTACCGTTGTCGTTTTACCGGTGCCTGGTCCCCCGGAGATCACCGATATACGGCGGGTCAGCGCCACAGCAGCCGCTACTTTTTGCCAGTTCACGCCTTCCGATGGCGGGAAGAGCGCTTCCAGCGTGCAGATCAACCGAGGCTCATCCACCTCAATGGCCTGGTTTACCTCACTGAAAAAACGGGCCACCGTGCGTTCGTTATTCCACATACGGTTCAAATACAGGCGATTGTCATATAACACCAGCGGTGTTGGCTGTTCGCCGTGGCTTACCGCAGCGGAGGCCAGCAGGCATTCCGACCAATCTTCCGGTTCACCGGCCTCGCACAGCCAGGCGCTCAACAGTGGATGGGCATCTTCGCGTAAAGATAGTCGGGAAAGCGGTAAGCAAACGTGCCCCTCGCCCGCGTCACGGCTGAGCAGAGCCGCCGCCAGCGTAACGGCAGGGTTGTCATTTCCTGCAACCGCCAGCGCAAACTGTGCATCCAAAGGACGGAGCTGTTTTTGCTCTACGGCCTCCAGCAATCGTTTCTGGATTGTCATTGCATCTCCTCCAGAGCCGCACCGGCAAACATCTCGTCCATCAACGCGATCAATTCCCCATTGGGTCGGGTGGCGAAAATTCCCTGCTGCGGATCGTCGCCGTCAACGCCACGCAGGAAAAGATAGATAACGCCGCCAAAATGGCGTTCATAGTCATAATCAGCGATGCGATGGCGCAGATAACGGTGCAGCGCCAGGGTATACAACTGATACTGCAGATCGTAGCGGTGCGCCTGCATGGCTGAGGCCATTGCCTGCTGGGTATACGCAGAACTGTCTTCACCCAGCCAGTTTGACTTGTAGTCGAGCAGGTAATACCGCCCCTGGTGGCGGAACACCAGGTCAATAAACCCTTTCAGCATGCCGCGTACCTGCATAAAGTCCAGCGGCGGGCAGCCAGCCGAAAGAGGATCGTATTTACGGAGCACTGCATCGAGCTGGTCGGCCACCAGCGGTTGCGAAATCGGCAGGTAAAACTCCATCTCCACCTGTTTTTCACGCGCAGAAAGATCGCTCAAACTCACACCGGTTTCATTGAGCGGCGCATGCAAAATAGTATCCAGCCACTGCGTCAGAACGGGCTCCCAGTGCGCGTCATATCCGCCAAGCGCAAGCTTTTCTTGTACCCACATTGGCTCAACCGGCTGGGTGAAATCCAGATCTTCAAACAAGCTATGCAAAAATGTCCCCGGTGACGCGCCGCGAGGAAACTGGTGTGGCGTAAGGCCCGATTCCTCAATGGTTTCACCAACACCTGCCGCGTCGATATCCAGGCGTGGGATCAGATCCTGTGCAATACCATGCCCACGCTGTTGCAGACCGGAATAGCTGGTAACACGCCAACTGTCACCAGGCGTTCGTTGCAGCATTTTTGCATTCAACGTAGAACTGGCAGGCTGTACAACCTGCCAGCGCTCTCCATCCGGTTCTTTCGGCGTCAGGCAGGCGATATCCTCACCGCACAGCGCCTCAATAGCGCTACGCAGACCTGCGGCATCCATTGGTTCACCCCGTTGCAACAGGCGACCAAGAGCACTTTGATGCACATCGGTATCACCTTTCTTATCGCTCCGACGGCGGACCAACGGTGCCACGCCAAGACTACAGTGCCAGACCGAGCGGGTGAGCGCGACGTAAAGCAAGCGCAAGTCTTCTGCCAGACGTTCAGCCTCTGCCAGTTCAACGCTTTCATCCGCTTCGCTGAGATCCAGCACGGCTTCAAACGAACTGCGATCGTGATAGAACGCCTGATCCTGGACGCGAAAATTCGTGATAAACGGCAGCCAGACGAGTGGATATTCCAGCCCTTTCGATTTATGGATAGTGACGATTTTGACCAGATGCTTATCACTTTCCAGCCTGAGCTGCTGGCTGGACGCATTGCTGTCGGGCTCCAGAATATGTTGCGATAACCAGCGTACCAGCGCATGCTCGCTTTCCAGTTGCGCCCCCGCCTCCTGCAACAGCTCGCTGATATGCAAAATGTCGGTCAGACGGCGTTCGCCCCCTGCCGTTGCCAACAGGTTTTCCGCAATATGGCGAGCGGACATCAGCGCGCGCAGCATGGGCATCACGCCGCGTCGATTCCAGATCTGTCGGTAGCTATCAAATTCCTCAACAACCGCATCCCAGGCTTTTTCGTCAGTATTCAGCGCTTCAATATCCTGCGCATTCAATCCCATCATTGAGGTTGCCAACGCACTACGCAGCGTATTTTCACGCTCCGGCGTCATCACTGCCTGCAGAACCCACAGCAGTTCTTGGGCTTCCAGCGTATCAAAGACGCTGTCACGGTTAGAAAGATACACCGATGGGATGGCCAGTTGCGTCAACGCATCGCGTACCAGCGCCGCCTCCTGACGGCTGCGCACCAGTACGCTAATATCAGACGCACGTACCGGCCTGGACGTTTTACCGCTGACCAGCAACGCTTCGCCAGAGTGCCCGGCTTTAAGCCAATCGCGAATTTGTGTCGCACACACCTGGGCCATAAAGTTCTGATAATCACCCACACCGCAACTGTCCCCTTCCATCAGCCACATACTCATCGCCGGCTGCGTTTCACCGTGTAAAACAAACTGAAGCGCCTGGTTTTTTTCTGCAGATTTTACCGGGCTAAAGGGGATTTCGCGGAACATAAAGGCGTCGTCCATCTGACTGAAAAGCGTATTCACGCTATTGACCATGCCAGGGGCCGAACGCCAGTTGGTATCAAGCGTATAGTGCGCGCTGACTTCGCTACGCGCCTTCATGTAGGTAAAAATATCCGCGCCACGAAAGGCGTAAATAGCCTGTTTCGGATCGCCTATCAGCAACAATGCTGTATCCGGTTGATGCTGCCAGATACGGCGGAAAATACGGTATTGCTGCGGGTCGGTATCCTGGAATTCATCAATCATCGCCACCGGGAAACGGGTACGAATGGCCGCCGCCAGCGCATCGCCGCTTTCGCTACGCAGCGCCGCGTCCAGGCGACTGAGCATATCGTCAAAACCAAGCTCACCGCGTCGGCGTTTCTCCTGTGCGACCGCCTCGCGGATTTCCGACAATGCCCGGGTGATCACCAGATCGCGGATTGTCAGCGGTTCACTCAGCAGTTCATCAATCGCGACAAACAGCGGATGTTGAGGGGTTACACCACCAGCTTTGGTGCGGTCTTCCAGAAAACGCTGAGAGAATTTCTCCAGTGCGTCAGGAAGCTGGTAGCTTCGGGTTTCTTCCTGTGCCCAGGCGCTGATCTTTTCGATCCACTTTCCCTGATTACCACGATTAAATTTACGTCTGTCGATCCCGGATGCTTCCAGTAAACCGTCCAGTTCAGCAACGGAATCTCGCCATTGCTGCTTAATCTGGTCGATACGCGTCAGAATTTTTTCGTGCCGGGCTGCCAGCGTTTCATCGGCTGGCGGTGGCGCTTTAATCACCGGGGATTCACCCTGCAGGTAGCGATCGATATCCCTCAGCAGCGCCTGTGGACCTTTCCACGTTTCAAAAACAACCTGTGCAATGTCGCGAGACAGCGGGTAACAATGTCGACGCCAGAAGTCTGCGCAGGCCTGATAGCGCAGCAGCGACTCATCCTCAATCAACTGCTGTTCAAACAACATGCCTGACTCAAAGGCATTCAGACTAAGCATGCGCTGACAAAAGCCGTGGATGGTAAACACCGCGGCTTCATCCATCTGCCTTTCAGCCAATAACAACCACTGTGCGGCCTGCTTTTTATCGGCGATTTCTTCCAACAAACGAGCGTAGAGCGGGTTATCCGTGGTTTCACGCAGGCAGGCGATGCGTAGTTCATGGATATTGCTACGAATTCGACCACGCAGCTCTTCTGTAGCGGCTTCAGTGAAAGTAACCACAAGCAGCTCTTCGACAGTCAGAGGACGAGGAAAGGCGGCAGGGCCGCCCAGTCCAAGCAGTAAACGTAAATACAGGGCGGCGATGGTAAAGGTCTTACCGGTGCCTGCGGAGGCTTCAATCAGACGCTCGCCCGTCAGGGGCAAGCGTAGGGGATCAAGGGGCTCAGCGGCATCATTCATTCTTTTCACTCATCAGGGGTAAGGTTTGCTGCAACGCGCTGACGGTCTGCCACACTTTCCAGCCTTCCGGGTGCACATATTCTGCTTTCCCATTCTGGCTACCGGAAACCTGTGACAGTATCGCCATGCCTTGCGGCTCAACCACCGCCTGATGGAAGAAGTCGGCAAGCTTTTGCGGCGTCAGCAGTTTAATCTGAGCCACGATTTTATCACGTGAATCGAAGCGCATATTGCCGCGATCGAAATCTTTGCTTAACTGAGAGGCTTCGGCCCCCAAAGTTTGCGGAGCCTGCAGCATTTGCGCGATGATCGCCTGCTGAATTTGTGCAAACTCATCAGCGTTCATCGCCCGCAGCTTCGCTTCCGCCGTCGGGAAAAATGCCTTATAGCGTTCCCAGAGATAGGACGGTTGCTTGTCACTGCTTTGCAACAGGAAGCCCATTCCCCACTGGCGGCCAACGCTCATTGGGAAAGCAAAGACGGCATAACCTAATTGCTCTTCAGTACGCAGTTGATTGTAGAACCACGGTTGAACAATCTGTCCTAACATCGCGCTGTAAGCCGAGCTGGTGTACTCGTCATAGCCGGTGGGTACAAACACCGCCGCCAGCGCTGAATCCGTACTACTGCCCGCTTTTTCAAAGATGACTGACTGCTTCTTGTCTACCACAACATCTTTGTTTCGGCACCACTGTGAGCCATTCGCACCAAGCTGCTTCTGGATATCCCGAGCCATGGTTTTTGCCTGAGTTTCACTCATATTGCCGATCACCAGGAATTCGGGACGCGCACCGGCTTTTAAGGTGTCACGGTAGGCCATCACTTCTTTCAACGTAATAGATGGCAACAGCTCACGCCGTTCATCACGTGAAAAGTACGGTACCTGGGACAGCATCTGAACCGGCATGATCGCCTGATCGTAGGCTTTGCCTTTCTCCGCAGAGTCCATCATCTGGGCATACCAGGATTTCGCCTGTTCCAGCTGTTCATCTGTTGAGGTGTAACTGAAATAACCGCTCAGCAGCGCCTGAAAAAGCTGTGGCAAACGCTGAGTATAGCCATTGGCATTGAGCATCAGCCCGTTATTAGCGTTAGTAGAAAAACCAATACCACCCACTGCGGCCTGGTTACTTAACTGGTCGAGTGCAATACCCGCCAGATAATCGTTCAGAGCGAATAAGACCTGGTTTCTGGCACTGTCCATCGCTTTCGGGTTACGCAGTATCACACTGACATCAACCTTTGGCTCGCTGGCAAAATATTGACTCGGGGCATACACCACGCGTAAATCAGGTTCATCAACGATCAGCTCCGGATGAGCATATTTTTTATCCGTCTTAATCAGCGTGAAATCATCCGGAATATACGGGTTCAGCTCCGGCAACGACAGAGCAATGCCCTGCGCTTTTTGCTGCCAGTCGGCGAATGTTTTCTCGCTGATTTTATCTACCTGATAAGGCGCATCGACAAAATAAGCGGTTTTATTGTGTGGCTCTTTCTCACTGATATACCAGATACGCGCATTCTGCGGCGTCATCATCGCTAGCCGTTGCTCAACGGCTTTGCCATCGTACCGGTCGGCAATATTCACTGCATCGAGCGTATGCTCGACAGGCACGCGGATCATGGTATCGGCCAACCATTCCACATAGTCCATATCACGGGTGATAGAGGGGTAACGGAAGTCGAGATCCAGCACGTGCGCCAGCTCATCAAAATAGCGTTTATCGACACCTTTTTCACGTAACAAATTGATATAACTAAATATTGCGGCGACAACCTCATCTCGATTTGCCAGCCCTTTGTCGGTTAACGTCGCGGAAATCGCTAACACACCGCTGTTGCCATTAACGACAGGATCGGAGTCCGCACGAATGCCCTCAACTAATCCCCGCTTTTGCAACCAGTCAGACAACGTTCCCGGGCTGCGATTACCAATCAGGTAGGTCACCAGCTCATCGGTTTTGCTGCGGAACTGTGCGCTGTTGTTATCGATACGAAACTCAACGCGCAGCACTTTACGCGGCATCGCGGGAACATAGTGGATGATGACGCCCTTTTGCGCGTCGGTGACAACCGGGACGGTTATTTCCGGTTTTTCGATATTTCTGTTTGGCACGCGTCCAAAGGTGTCAGCAGCTATCTTCGCCAACTCTGGCAACGGTTTATTGCTGTAAATCACCGCCTTCATCAGGTTAGCGGAGTAGTACTTTTCATGGAATGTCAGTAACGCTTTCAACACCGGGTTACCCGGCTTATCGCTCAACGTTTCCAGATTTCCGCCGGAGAAGCGCGAACCAGGGTGCGCCGGGTTGATCGTCTCCGCACTCACCTGTGCCATACGCATACCGTCTCGGGTACGCGCCAGCGTCAGCTCAGAATTAACGGCATTTCGCTCGCGATCGGCATATTTTTTATCCAGCAACGGATCGGCAATCGCATCCGCCAGACGATCTACCGCCCCGACCAGCGCGTCATTTTCGACTTCAAGATAGAAAGCGGTGCGGTAAGGCGCAGTGCTGGCATTATGGCTACCGCCGTGCATTTTCAGAAACTCGGCCAGGCTGTCCGGCTGTGGGTATTTTTTCGACCCCATCAGACACATGTGTTCAAGGTAATGTGCCAGCCCCTGATGATCGTCCGGATCTTCCAGCGAGCCGACAGGCACCACCAGTGCAGAGAGGGATTTCACGGCCTGAGGATCGGATACCAACAACACGACCATGCCATTATCAAGGCGCACGGCCTGATACTGGCGGGTATCTTTATCGCTTTTACGGATGGTTTCAGCTAAAGGCTGCCAACCGGTATCTGCCTGACTTACGGGCGCCCAAAAGGCGACGAACAACAGTAATGCGCTGAACCAGGTGCTGCGGGGCATTCACAAACCTCATCATTAACGTATTCACCTGTTCACTGCAAACAACGCATTTAGCGTGGTCTGAACAGGGCAAGACTCTGTGCTGAACGCGTCAGCCTCTTCTCTTTGTAAGAATCAGTCCGTGACAGAAAGCGCATCATAGTGGAAGCCATCAAATTGCGCAATTTTTATACAATCGTCACGACTGATTAAATCGAAAAATCGGTAACAGATAGCGCTGAGACTGTAAAACAATAGTCTCCAGAGTTTCAGGTTCCAGTTGACGCCACAGGCGTTGATACCAGATATCATCACCTTCACCACGTACCATCATATTGCCTTCATAGGCCTGCAAAAACTTACTGCGCGCTTTTTGCAACGTATCATCGTCATCTAACATGGCATCATTTACGGCGTCATAACAGGTTTTTATCCACGCCCCACCACTTTCCGGTAATACCAGTAGCGGTGATGACATGCCTTCCCGATATCCCTCAATAAGTTGCGACAGATACTGTAACGCCTGTTCAACTTCCAGCGGAGGGAAACGCCACTCACCGTCTTTACGCAAGAACAACCGGCTTTCTCCCGTGCCGCCACTGGCACAATAGACAAGATGTTCCAGCCAAAGTTGCACACCCTGCGAAACGCTTATCAGAGATGGGCGCCAGCGCAACAATCCGTCTTCCTGTACCTGCGGGAGCCAACCCGTAATTTGTACGCCATTACAGGTCAGATCAATTTCCATGCTTTGGCTGGGCTGACGACAGGCAATAATGCGCTCAGCCAGCGACTGCATCTCCTGGTGCTGTGTATCCCAGAGAATCTCGCCAAATGCACCATAGGGAAGCGACCCCGCAGCGCGGAAGCGGCGGAACAAACGTTCTGCATCGTGTTCTTCGACCAGCGTGTTAAGCAACTGCTGATTAAGCTGATAGCGGCTAAGCCCTTCAAGGATAAAGGGTTCAGTTTCCGGGATCTCGCTCTCTTCAGAGCGGAAATTTACCCTCAGGCGCATCTGGAAAAACGCCCGCACCGGATGAGCCCAAAAGCGTTGTAGCGTTTCCAGCGTCAGGGTTTCAGGCATTTCAAAGGGGAGCGGCTGGACAAAATCCGTGTGCGCTTTACCTGACAGGCTTGCCGCAGGCAACCACTCGCGCGCATAACTTTGCTGCTCACCAGGCAGATAGTTTTGAGCATCAAAGGGCATACGGGTATGTAAACGGGTAATGTGCGCTTTTACTTTCGCTTCACTTTGATCGCTAGTGAGTAATTCATCGCCCGGCAAATAGTGGCTTTGCCCAATGTAATCCATAAGTTCCTGCACCAGCACCGACGGGAAGCGCTCACTGTTATCCTGGATTGAGCGGCCGATATAGCTGATATAGAGCGTTTGCTGCGCCGAAATCAGCGCTTCCAGGAACAGATAGCGGTCATCATCACGGCGGCTTCGGTCACCACGCCTCGGTTTTTGGCTCATCAGATCAAAGCCCAGCGGCGCAAGCTGGCGCGGATAAACGCCATCGTTCATACCAAGCAGACACACCACCTTGAAAGGAATGGAGCGCATCGGCATCAGCGTACAGATATTGACAGGCCCGGCCAGGAAACGCTGGCTGATTCGTTCCTGATCGAGTCGCTGTGCCAGCTCATCACGCAACAACGAAAGCGGTATGGCACCGTCATACTCGGCTCCCAAACCTTCGCCAATAATGGCCTGCCACTGCTGTTCAATCAGCGTCATCGCGGCTTCGGTATCAGCATCCGGCAGGAAGAAATCATTCAGCATTTCGCGACAAACAGGCAGCCACGCCGCCAACGGACGCTCTACTGCCAGCTCCCGGCGCCAGAGATTAAGCTGCATCAGCAGCGAGGCCAAATGCCCGACTAACTCGGCAATCAAACCACTGGACTCATCATAGGGCAATACCGACTGCCACTCCCCCTGTGCGCTTTCCATCGCATAGCCCAGCAGCATACGTGTTAAACCAAATTGCCAGGTATGCTGGCCAGTTGGAGGAAGCGCGAGTTCGCGCACGTTGTCGTCGTCAATGCCCCAGCGAATTCCAGACTCATTGACCCACAAACGAAGATAGCGCAACCCTTCTTCATTGATGTTGAAACGCGCAGCCAGCACGGGCACATCCAGTAATGCCAGCACATCCTCCGAGACAAAGCGGCTGTCCGGTAGCGAAAGCAGGCTAATAAACGCCTGTAAGACAGGATGAGACTGACGCGCCCGGCGATCGGAAATAGCATACGGCAGGTAACGGTCGGCCGGTGCACTGCCAAAGACAGCCTGAATAAATGGACTGTAGCTGTCGATATCCGCCACCATCACGATGATGTCGCGCGGCGTCAGCGTTGGGTCCGCTTCCAGCATTGCCAGCAACCGGTCGTGGAGTATTTCCACTTCGCGTTGTGGGCTATGACAGACATGGAACGTCACACTAGTATCATTCGGCTCAAGCAACCGTTTATTGTCGCTACGTGAATACTCCTCCAGACTGACTCCCGCCACAGCCCGACTGTCCAGCTCAAGAATATCTGACTGAATATTATGCAAAAGGTTATCAGGGATGATATCGACAAACGCATCCAGCTCCTGGCTGTTTTCCAGTTCCGAAAGCAGATATATGTAGTCACGTCCGAGTTTTCCCCATGAGGCCAACATCGGATTCCCCACATCCTGCTCACCATCGCTGTTAAACAGTCCTTCAGCATTCTGACTATCGCGAAACAGCGGTAAATGTCGTTCTTCAAAGCTATGCCGACGCTGACGCGCCAACAGTTTAGCCAGATAAGCGGGGTCTTTAATATCTCCCCAGTAGTAACGACAGGGATTGGTAAAAAGCAGATGAATATCAATGTGCTTACCCAGCGCTTGTAATGCCTGCAGATACACGGGCGGTAGCGCGGAGATACCACAGATAAAGACGCGCGAGGGCAAGCCTTGTGGGCAGTCAGACGTACTTTCCAGGGTCTGAATAAACCGCTGATATAAATTGGCACGATGCCAGCGTGGCTGTCCCAGTTCAGCCGTGTATTCCACCAGTGCTTTCCACAATGGCGCTTGCCAGGCCTGAGCATCCCCTAATCCTTCCACCTGCTGCCCCGCCTCCCACTGCGTCAGCCATTCAGGACGGTAGACTAAATACTGGTCGAACAAATCCGCGGCGCGTGATGAAAGCTGAAACAGCTTACGTTTGTCTGTGTCGTCGGTGAGATAGTGGCGTAACAGTGCGAACTCATCGTTATTCAGCAATTGGGGGAGCAGCGTCATCAGCTTCCAGCTCATGCTCTGTTTGCTGAATGCGCTTTCTTTTGGGATATCCGGCAATACGCGCACAAACATATCCCAGATAAAACTCGCTGGCAGCGGGAAATCAATGTTAGCGGCAATACCAAACTTCTGTGCCAGAGTCATTTGCAACCACTGCGCCATACCGGTGCTTTGAACCAGGATCATCTCGGGCTCAAAGGGGTCGTCCAGCCGCTCGCGCTCAACGATATATTCCATCAACGCTTCCAGCACATCCAGACGATTGGAGTGGTAGACCCTTAACATAGCGACTCCTGACTACTGACGATTTGGGCAGTGCAGTCGTGTCATCTGACCCTGCCTGCCCAGAGGGGAAGTAATTTTAACATTGATGCTGACACATCCCGCTACCGTTGTCTGCATTCGGTTAATTTGCCAGTTTAAAGGTGGTGAAAACACATGCAACTGTGTTTGCTGCCAGGCGTGATGCCACAATTGTTGATACTGGCTTCTGACTAAAAAGCTCTTCATCAGCGCCCGCTGATATCCCGAAAGCGCGGTCACGATCATAATCATCAGCACCATTGCCAACATCACTTCCGGCAGGCTAAAACCACGCTGTCTGTTCAGGGTATCAGACATAGCGCCAGCACCTTTAACGGGCAGAAATCGCTCCAGCCATGCGCTGAGAATTCGATAGTACCCTCGATAATCATCCCCTGACGCCATAACGATATACCTTCATATTGCGCAATAAGCAGCACAAGATCGTCGTCGAGCACACGCAGGCAGACTGTCGCCCCCTGCGTGGTATAGCGTCGACACTGCGTTGCCATCTGCAAACTCCAGGGCTGCATACGTGCCCATTCCATGGCGGATTGCACCACTGCCTGATGTTGTAGCGACTGGCTTTCCGTTGCCACCCGCGACGCAAAACTCGCCTCCTGTCGGCTCACGCCTTGCAGCAACAGACTGCCGAGTACCAGGAGTAAAAGCACCATTGCAAGCGATGAAACACCTCGCTCACGGTTCACAGATTGAATCCTGTGACGCCATAGAATGCCTCAATGACCTTTTGAGGATCGGCGTTGCTTCTCCCGCGCAGGTGCAACGAAAGCACTGGCGCAAATCCGTTAATATTCAGGCGCTCCACCTGAAATACCTCAATCTGAATAGAATTCGGATCGGTCATTTTCTCCCAACCTTTTCCCACGCAGGTTGTTGCACCACGCAAGGTTTCCAGCACCTTATCTTGAACACGAAACCCAACGACATCGGCCTCCTTTGCCGGAGTATCTTCCCAGACACCGTTGCTGTTGGCATCCCAGCGTGCAATCACACAGTCTCCCGCGGCTGATATCATCAGCCCTTCTCCGATACAGTTTCCCCGACAATAGCCAGCCCGCTGGAGATGCTTCGCCACGGTATAGATCCGCTGCCAAAGCTCATCTTCAAGCACTAGCTGACGAGAGTTATGCAAAATCTCTCGCTGCAGCGCAGGTAAAAATCGCGCAGCGCTGAGGAGTAAAATGCTGCTTATCACCATAGCGATAAGCACCTCAAGCAGTGAAAAGCCACGTTCACTTACCGACATTGATCCGCCTCACCGCGTTCGCAAAGCCTGATTCGTCCCCAACCAGACACCACCACACGCCATTCACCTGCAGTATTCTTCAGATAGATATGCCCGGCCCATGCGGTATTACGTAGGCCGAAAAAAGCCAGTGACGGCGTTATCTCTGCCATCTCGACATCAGCCCAGAGTGGCGTAAATATCAACGGTGAAACAGGCTGACACGAAGTTTGTGACGTCGCTGAGCTTGCCAGACACCATGTCCCCCCTTCGCGGAGCACGTTGATGACGTGATCACGATTGCGCCAGTTAGCATCTTCACGCAATTGCAGCAGGTAATCCCGCACCTGGCTGGCTGTTTGCCATAACCGCTGCTGTTGTTGCCAGCGCTGCCAACCGTACAACCCCGATGCGCCAAGCGCCGCGACAATCAGTATTGCAATCAGGGTTTCGAGAAGCGTGTAGCCTTGTTGTTTTTTCATGCCGCCAGTATGGCGTGAGAGAAATTAATAACGAGGGGGAAATTCAGCTTCTTCGGCAAGCTACGGAGAATATTTATCGCATTGCATCACGTTGCAAAACTTCAGGAATCAGCGCCGCAGAATGGAATGTAAGGTAAAAAAAACCGACGCGTAAGGCGCCGGTTGTGACAGGATTAACCCCGATCAGATAGCGACCGGTGCTTTAATGCCTGGGTGCGGATCGTAACCCTCAATTTCGAAGTCGTCGAAACGATAGTCGAAAATTGAATCGGGTTTACGTTTGATAACCAACTTCGGCAACGCGCGTGGCTCACGGCTAAGCTGCAGATGTGTCTGATCCATATGGTTGCTGTACAGGTGCGTGTCGCCGCCTGTCCAGACAAAATCACCGACTTCAAGATCGCACTGCTGCGCCATCATGTGAACCAGTAAGGCGTAGCTGGCGATGTTGAACGGCAGACCGAGGAACACATCGCATGACCGCTGATACAGTTGGCAAGAGAGTTTGCCATCCGCCACGTAGAACTGGAAAAACGCATGACACGGTGCCAACGCCATCTTATCCAGTTCGCCTACGTTCCACGCGGAAACGATAATACGACGGGAATCCGGGTCGTTTTTCAACTGGTTCAGCACCGTCGTGATCTGGTCAATATGGCGGCCATCCGGTGTTGGCCATGCACGCCACTGTTTGCCATACACCGGACCTAAATTACCGTTCTCATCAGCCCATTCATCCCAGATTGAGACGTTGTTTTCATGCAGGTAGGCAACGTTGGTGTCGCCCTGCAAAAACCACAACAGCTCATGGATGATCGAGCGTAAATGGCAGCGTTTAGTCGTAACCAGAGGAAACCCTTCCTGCAGATTAAAACGCATCTGATGGCCAAAAATGGAAAGCGTTCCGGTTCCGGTACGGTCGTTTTTCTGTGTGCCTTCATCCAGCACTTTTTGCATCAGTTCTAAATACTGTTTCATGGTTCCTCAGGAAACGTGTTGCTGCGGGCTGCGACGGTAAGCCCAAACCATCATAATAATACCTGCGACAATCATCGGGATAGACAGGATCTGCCCCATGCTGATGTACTGGACCCATGTGCCGGTAAACTGCGCATCCGGCTGGCGGAAGAATTCGACGATAATACGAAACGCGCCATAGCCAATCAGGAACAGACCGGAAACCGAGCCCATCGGACGAGGTTTGCGAATAAACAGGTTAAGAATGATAAACAGCACAACCCCTTCCAGCGCCATCTCATAAAGCTGTGAGGCATGGCGAGGCAAAGAACCGTATGTGTCAAAAATAGACTGCCACTGTGGGTTGGTTTGCAGCAATAAAATATCTTCAGTACGGGAGCCAGGGAACAACATGGCATACTTGAAGTTCGGGTCGACGCGCCCCCACAGTTCACCGTTAATAAAGTTACCCAGACGACCTGCGCCCAAACCAAACGGAATCAGTGGAGCAATAAAATCAGAGACCTGAAAGAATGTACGCTTGGTGCGTTTGGCGAAGATAATCATCACCAGGATCACCCCGATAAGCCCGCCATGGAAGGACATGCCCCCATCCCAGACGCGGAACAGATACAGCGGATTATCAAGGAACAGCGGGAAGTTATAGAACAGCACGTAGCCAATACGCCCGCCGAGGAAGACCCCGAGGAAGCCTGCATAAAGTAAGTTTTCTACTTCGTTTTTGGTCCAGCCACTGCCTGGACGATTAGCCCGGCGCGTTGCCAGCCACATCGCGAAAATAAACCCCACCAGGTACATCATGCCGTACCAGTGAAGCGCGACGGGTCCAATTGAGAAAATGACCGGATCGAAATCCGGAAAATGCAGATAGCTACTGGTCATCTGTCACCACAAGTTCTTGTTATTTCGCTGAAGTCAGACAGCAATTGATAAGCGCGCCTGCATAATGCAGGCGCTCCAAAGGTGCGAATGATAGCACAAGGGGATCGCAGCGGATGCCGGGAAGATGTAAAAGATCTGTATAGGTAATCTTTACCCCCCGTATTGCCTGATGGCGCTACGCTTATCAGGCCTACAATCCTCCGCGAATCAATCCCCCCATGCCACGGCGCTCCATAAAGGCCGCCACCTGATGACGTACTTCCGTCGCCAGTTGCGCTTCCAGGCTGCGCTGCGCCAGCGTTTGCGCTTCGTCAAAATCGATATGGCGCAGCAGGTATTTCACACGTGCTACAGAACGCCCGTTCATCGATAAATGACGGAAACCAAGCCCAATAAGGATGGTGACACACATCGGGTCGCCCGCCATTTCACCACACAATCGCAAATCGATGCCGCTTTTCTCCGCTTCCTGCGCAATCATCGCCAGCGCACGTAACATCCCCGGATGCAGGCTGTCATAAATGCTGGCAACGCGCGTGTTGTTCCGATCGACAGCCAAAATATACTGGGTCAGGTCGTTGGTCCCGACCGAGATAAAATCGATCCTGTTTGCCAAATGCGGCAACATAAACACCATCGACGGGACTTCCAGCATGATGCCAATGCGTGGTTTTGGGATCTCGTAGCCGATCATCTCTTCCACTTCGCGTCCGGCACGTTCTATCAGGCGTCGCGCTTCATCCACTTCATCAATACTGGTCACCATCGGCAGTAAAATGCTCAGGTTTCCGGTTGCCGCATTCGCACGCAGCATGGCGCGAACCTGGATCAAAAAGATCTCCGGTTGATCGAGCGTTATGCGGATACCCCGCCAGCCAAGGCATGGATTCTCTTCGCTGATGGGCATGTACGGCAGTTGTTTATCGGCCCCGACATCCAGCGTACGCAGAGTTACGGGCTTATCGTTAAACATCTGCAGCATGCCCTGATACTGCGCAACTTGCTCTTCTTCAGATGGAAAGCCGCTTTGCAGCATGAACGGGATTTCAGTACGATACAGCCCGATACCGTCAATTCGGCTACCTAACTTCTCTTCATGTTCCGGACTTAGCCCCGCGTTGAGCATCACCTTCACGCGCTCGCCGCTTTTCAACTGCGCCGGTTGATTAACATCATCTTCCGCCAGGCGGCTCAGTTCGATCTCTTCACTAATGAGACGCTGATATTCCTGGATTAATACCGGCTCCGGATCAACCAACAGTTCGCCACGATAACCGTCCACCACCAACGTGCGGCGGTGCAACACAGACGGCTGGATATCAGCCCCCATTACGGTCGGGATCCCCAGCGCACGAACCATAATCGCCGCGTGAGAGTTGGCGGCACCATCCCTGACGACAACCCCTACCAACCGGTCCTGGGGAAGTTCCGCCAGCGTAGTGGCAGACAGCTCATCCGCCACCAGCACGAAACGTTCCGGCCAGGCATTCGGTCCCTGAACAGAGTCATCAAGATGGAACAGCAGACGCTGCCCCAAGGCGCGCAAATCCCCGGCGCGTTCTTTAAGATAGTTATCGCTTAGCGCGGCAAACTGTTCGGCAAACTTCTCAATGATCGTCTTAACCGCCCACTCGGCCACCGAGCCGTTATCAACTTCTGCAAACAACTCGCGGCGCAGACGGGTATCGGAGAGCAGGTGCGAATAGAGATCAAAAATTGCCGCTGTCTCTTTCTGTGCCCCGGCAGCAAAACGCTTACTGTAGCGGCGAAATTCATTCGCGGCTTCTTCCAGTGCGCCAGTCAGACGTTCACGCTCAAGCGCCGGATCTAACGTTGAAGCCTGATACACCTGCTCCATCAGCGGCAGCGTGGCATCCTGCCAGCCTTCAGCGATCGCCACACCGGGTGCGGCAGGCAACGCGCGGATACGCGTTTGCCGGTATTGCCCAAATAGCGCGGTTAACTGCGACTGAGACAGAATAGCGGCCATTTGTGTGGCAAGCGTAACCAGAAAAGATTCTTCGCTTTCGTCGTACTGGCGCAACTCACGTTGCTGTACCACCAGGACACCTAATAACTGGCGCCGCTGAATGATCGGTACACCTAAGAACGCACGAAAACGTTCCTCTTTCACCGAAGGAATATATTTAAAGCTGGGGTGTTTTTGCGCATCGGCGAGGTTGATAGGTTCCGCCAGCCTGCCAACCAGGCCAACGATCCCTTCATCAAACGCCAGTGCAACAGTGCGACCGCGTGGTTTTTTAAGTCCTCGGGTCGCCATCAGGTAATAACAGCGTCGGTCGTGATCGGCCAGGTAGACCGAGCAGACCTCTGTATCCATCGCAAGACAGATGTCAGTAACCAGAATATTCAACGCCTCATTAAGACGTGGGGCACTGGCCACCTTTTCGACTATTTCGCGCAGGCGGGTGAGCATAATTTGCGTAGCTTAACCTCTTTTACGTCTGTACGCAGGTGCGCTTTGCGGCTTAGGAGTGCTCTCCTGAAGCGCCATCACAACACTTGCGAATTCTTTCATCACCCTGCGATAGACATCGCGTTTAAATGACACCACCTGTCGAACCGGATACCAGTAACTCACCCAGCGCCAGCCGTCGAACTCAGGTGTACTGCTGGTTTGCATATTGATTTCAGCATCGCTGCTGACCAACTGCAGAAGAAACCATTTTTGTTTCTGGCCGATACAAACCGGCTTTGTGTCCCAACGCACCAAACGTTTCGGTAACTTGTAACGCAACCAGTTACGAGTAGAAGCAAGGATCCGTACATCTTTACGACTCAGACCGACTTCTTCAAAGAGTTCCCGGTACATCGCCTGCTCTGCTGTCTCTCCTGCATTTATCCCGCCTTGCGGGAATTGCCAGGAGTGCTGACCAAATCGCCGGGCCCACATGACCTGCCCCTGGCGGTTACAAATTACTATCCCTACATTCGGGCGGTAGCCATCGTCATCAATCACCGGACTACCTCAACATAAACCTTATATACAAACGATTGTTTCACACTCCAGAGGGGCGGTAAACCACTCTGTTAAGGGCGCGATATTCTAATAACAATTGAATAACTCACAGCAAAGGGCCAAGTTATAAACAGAAGATACGCTACATAGGCGATTTTATTCACCTTTTCTGTGGATATAGTTGTGAAGAAGTACGGAATTACTATGGGAAAACCCGGAACAGTCTGAATAAGACATCCGTCACATAACAAAAATAGTCTTATATATTCATTAAGTTAAAAGCAACAACTGTAGCTAAACATGCAGAAATGTGATGTGCATCACGCATACAATCTCCGACCTGATGAAAGATCGACCAGCGTTGGTTTTATCCACAGATTATGCCAATAAGTTAGGCACAATTTGTGTGAAAATTCGATTTTCGTCGCACGTCAAGGCTGTAAATTGAAACAGTAGTGGGGGTTTTTCACAGTTATCCCATCTTTCTGTGGATAACATGGTGTAAGATCCTGTTCATTGTCAGTGACCAGAATTGGAAAACCCAGTTTTCTGTTGCGCAACACTTTACATAAAAATATAAAAACCACTATAAATCATGCAATTGGATAAAGCATGTGGAAAAAGATAAACTCTGTCCACACGGTATAAAATCATTGCTCATTTTTTAACCCAAGGGTAAACCTGATGCCAGAACTCCATCCATTGCTTTCGCCTCCTGAATCCGAAGCCCAGTTGCTGCGCCAGGCACGGCAACTTTCGGGCTACACGCTGGGAGAACTGGCGGCGATGGCTGGACTCGTCGCGCCAAAGGATCTGAAGCGGGACAAAGGCTGGATTGGCGTGCTGCTGGAAATTTGGCTTGGGGCCAGTGCGGGCAGTAAACCGGAGCAGGATTTTGCCGCGCTGGGCGTGGAGTTAAAAACGATCCCTGTGGATAGCCTTGGCAGACCGTTGGAAACGACCTTTGTCTGCGTGGCACCGTTAACCGGCAATACCGGCGTGACCTGGGAAACCAGCCATGTTCGACACAAGCTTAAACGCGTATTGTGGATACCCGTAGAAGGTGAACGCAGCATCCCTGTGGCTGAACGTCGCGTTGGATCCCCGCTGTTGTGGAGTCCGAATGAAGAGGAAGATCGACAGTTACGTCTGGACTGGGAAGAGTTAATGGACATGATTGTGTTAGGGCACGTCGAACGTATCACCGCCCGTCATGGTGAAGTTTTACAACTACGCCCAAAAGCCGCCAACGCCCGGGCGCTTACCGAGGCTATCGGTGCCCATGGTGAACCGATCCTGACTCTGCCACGCGGATTTTACCTGAAGAAGAACTTTACGCGCGCACTGCTGGAACGGCATTTTCTATTCCAGCCGCAATAACACACCCTAACCTTTCGCCCGTCGCGTTACGCGCCTATAATTACCGCTTCTTTTTTTTGGCAGGACTTTGTTCGATGTTATTTGCATGGATAACCGATCCTAACGCCTGGCTGGCGCTCGGTACGCTGACGCTGCTGGAGATCGTTCTCGGGATCGACAATATTATTTTCCTTTCTCTGGTTGTAGCAAAACTCCCAACAGCACAACGCAATCATGCCCGACGAATCGGGCTGGCGGCGGCGATGGTGATGCGTCTGGCGCTGCTGGCATCCATCGCATGGGTAACGCGGCTCACTAACCCGTTATTCGAGCTGTTTGGCGAGGCGATTTCAGCGCGCGATTTGATCCTTCTGCTCGGCGGATTGTTCCTGATTTGGAAAGCGAGTAAAGAGATCCACGAGTCCATTGAGGGCGAAGAGGAAGGGCTGAAAACCCGCGTGTCCTCTTTTCTCGGCGCGATTGTGCAGATCATGCTGTTGGATATTATCTTCAGTCTGGACTCAGTAATCACCGCAGTAGGCTTGTCCGATCATCTGTTTATTATGATGGCAGCCGTCGTGATTGCCGTGGGTGTAATGATGTTTGCAGCCCGCCCAATCGGTGAGTTTGTTGATCGTCACCCTTCGGTAAAAATGCTGGCACTCTCTTTCCTGATACTGGTTGGCTTCACGCTAATTCTGGAAAGCTTCGATGTCCATGTGCCGAAAGGATACATTTACTTCGCTATGTTCTTCTCTATCGCTGTAGAGACTCTGAACCTGTGGCGCAATAAAAAAAATCCGCTCTGACAGATACTATCGCTCCCCGTATGGGGAGCGAATACTCCCTGCGCACCTTCCCTCTCTCACAGATTAAGATTTTACTGCTTTCGCCCTGCACAACTTCGCGTTATTACTAAACTAGTGTCAGACGCAGGCCATGTGAGGATAAGCAGATGAAAAAATGGGCAGTTTTAATTTCCGCCGTCGGGCTGGCTTTTGCCGTTTCCGGATGCAGCAGTGATTATGTGATGGCAACAAAAGATGGTCGAATGATCCTGACCGATGGTAAACCAGAAATTGACGATGATACCGGTCTGGTGAGTTACCACGATCAGCAAGGCAATGCGATGCAAATTAACCGCGACGAAGTCTCTCAAATCATTGAGCGTTGATGGTTAAGGTCAGCCACGCTGCTGGCCTTAACAATTTTGCTTCCCTTTTTCCCTTCCCTCAGCCATTTTTATAATCCTTATGTCGTGATTATAAAAAGGAAACGGCTATGCAATATCACCGTATACCCCACAGCTCGCTGGAAGTCAGTACACTGGGGCTGGGCACAATGACGTTTGGTGAACAAAACAGCGAAGCCGACGCACATGCACAGCTCGACTATGCCGTTGCACAAGGCATAAATTTAATCGACGTTGCCGAGATGTATCCGGTACCACCTCGCCCTGAAACCCAGGGACTCACCGAAACTTATGTGGGCAACTGGCTTGCCAAACACGGCAGCCGCGAAAAACTGATCGTTGCCTCTAAAGTCAGCGGCCCGGCACGTAACAATGACAGCGGTATTCGACCGAATCAGGCGCTGGATCGTAAAAACATCCGTGAGGCACTGCACGACAGTCTGAAAAGACTGCAGACCGATTATCTCGATCTCTATCAGGTCCACTGGCCGCAGCGTCCAACAAACTGCTTTGGTAAGCTGGGATATAGCTGGACGGACTCCGCGCCAGTCGTTTCCCTGCTGGATACGCTGGACGCGTTGGCAGAGTTTCAGCGTGCAGGTAAGATTCGTTACATCGGTGTTTCCAACGAAACGGCGTTTGGCGTAATGCGTTACCTGCACCTGGCAGACAAACATGACCTGCCGCGTATCGCCACTATCCAGAACCCGTACAGCCTGCTAAACCGCAGCTTTGAAGTTGGACTGGCCGAAGTGAGCCAGTATGAAGGCGTTGAGCTCCTGGCCTACTCGTGTCTTGGTTTTGGCACCTTAACCGGCAAATACCTGAACGGTGCGAAACCTGCCGGCGCGCGCAATACGCTGTTTAGCCGTTTTACGCGCTACAGCAGCGAGCAAACGCAAAAAGCGGTAGCTGCCTATGTGGATATCGCCAAACGCCATAACCTCGATCCTGCGCAGATGGCGCTGGCCTTTGTTCGTCGTCAGCCGTTTGTCGCCAGCACACTGCTGGGCGCAACGACGATGGAGCAGCTAAAAACCAACGTTGAAAGCCTGTATCTGGAGTTGAGTGAAGAAGTACTGGCGGAGATTGAAGCGGTGCATCAGGTGTATACCTATCCTGCACCGTAACAGTTAGCGCCTGATGGCGCTACGCTTATCAGGCCTACAAAGTGTAGCATCCTGTAGGCCGTATACGGTAACGCCGCCATCCGGCACATTCATAGCATACTTATCTCGCACCGCGACGATTAGCGCCTGATGGCGCTACGCTTATCAGGCCTACAAAGTGAGCGTCCTGTAGGCCGGATAAGGCAACGCCGCCATCCGGCAACAGCATACAACAGACTAATGGCGGCGCTGCCAAATCCACAGCGCCGCAATCGCCAGCGCAAACAGCGCACCAAATCCAACGCCAATGGCTACCGCAGGAATACCCACCAACACCGCCAGTGAGTATATACCGAGCATCAGCAACATCGCGCTGTTTTCACCGAGGTTTTGCACCGCTATCGCATTACCCGCACCGACACTTTTCTTGCCCCGCTCCTGCAGCAACGCATTCAACGGCACCACAAAAAAACCGCCCAACACGCCGATAAGCATCAGTAAGGCATAGGCTGGCAACAGCGCATGCTGGAGCGAGAAAATCAGGACGACCACGCCAATCAGGATCCCCGCGGGCATACAGCGCGACACCGTTTCCAGCGTCACCAGTTTTGCTGCCGCCCCGGCACCCACAACAATCCCAATAGCCACCATAGCGTTAAGATAGGTCGGTGTGGCGTTATCGGTAATGCCCAACGCCACCGGCACCCACAACACCAGAAGAAAACGCAGTGTGACGCCCGCGCCCCAAAACAGGCTGGTTCCTACCAACGAGAAACGTGTTTCGCCGTTACGCCACAGCGAAGAGGCGGCACAGAAGAAACTGCGCGTCATTTTCCCCAAATGCCACGACTGACCGGGGCGAGCCGCGGCCAGTTTCGGGATAAACAGGTTAGCCACCACAGCACCAGCATAGGCCAGGGCGCAGGCGGAAAGCGCAGCAATGACATGCCAATCGGCCAGCACACCGCCAGCAACAGAACCCAGCAAGATAGCGGCAATGGTGGAAGCTTCCATCAGACCGTTGGCTTTCACCAGCTTGTCGCCGGTCGTCAGCTCACCCAGGATGCCATACTTGGCCGGAGAATACGCCGCTGCGCCAATACCCACCAGCGTATACCCCAGAAACGGGTTAAAGCCGAAACAGATACTCGCCGCCCCCAGCAGCTTGAGACCGTTGGCGAACATCATCACTCTGCCTTTCGCAAAGCTATCCGCGACCTGCCCGACAAAGGGAGCAAACAGAATGTAAGCACCCACAAACACCATTTGCAGAATTGGCTGGCTCCAGTCCGGGTAGAACTGCGCCTTGAGCAAAGCCAGGGTAGCAAACAACAACGCGTTATCGCCAAACGCTGACAAAAACTGCGCGGCGATAACGGACATCATCCCTTTTGACCAGATTGAAGTGCTAGTGTGTGCTGACTCACGCATGTTGTTTTCCCGGTTCATCGACCCAGCTTTTCAGTGTGACAAAATCTGGCTTACCGCTGCCGAGCAGAGGGAGTTGTTTCAGGTGGCGGATATCACGCGGTACGGCAAGCTCTGGAATGCCGTGGATGCGCGCATACTGGAGTAATTTTTCACGGGTCAGCTCGCCGTCGGTAGTAAACAGCACCAGCGCTTCCCCTTTATTGGCATCGCTCTTGATAGCTGTGGCATGCATTTTGTCAGCAGATACCGCCAGCGCCAGTTGTTCAACCATTTCCAGTGACACCATCTCACCGGCGATTTTGGCAAAGCGCTTGGCACGCCCCTGAATCTGTACAAAGCCATTTTCATCAAAGCGCACGACATCACCGGTGTCGTACCAGCCGTGTTCTATCTGACCCTGCGCATTTTCTGCGGTTGGGACTTCCAGCACTCCCGGCTTTTCGACACGCAGATAGCCACTCATAATATTAGGACCTTTCAGCTGTAAACGCCCGCCATCTTCAATACCAGGAACCGCTAACAGTCGGGCATCCATACCAGGCAGAATGCGCCCTACCGTTCCCGATTTCGCCGCCATTGGTACGTTAATCGACACCACAGGCGCGCACTCCGTCACCCCATAGCCTTCAAGGACGCGCAGACCGAATTTCTCCTGCCACAACTGCTTCGTGCTGTCTTGCAGCTTTTCGGCTCCGGCAACAACATAGCGCAGACGGTGGAAATCATAGGGATGAGCAAACCGCGCATAATTGCCAAGGAACGTTGAGGTACCAAACAACACGGTGCAGTTACGGTCATATACCAGCTCAGGAACGACGCGGTAATGCAGCGGACTGGGGTACAAAAACACTTCAGCACCGGTCAGCAACGGCGTAAATAACCCTACCGTCAGGCCAAAGGAGTGAAATAGCGGCAATGCTGACATAAAGCGATCGTCGGCGGTGAAATCGGCAATCGTCTTAATCTGTTCGACGTTCGCCAGGAGGCTCTTATGGCTGTGTACGACACCTTTCGGGTGGCCTTCTGATCCCGAGGTAAAGAGGATCACCGCGGCCTCTTCCGGCTGCTGTTTCACCTGTGCCAGGTGCGGAGCCAGCAGATGTGAAAAAATCCACAGCTTATCGCCAAAGGTCACATCGGCCTTCAGGTCTTCCAGGTACACCCAGCGCACTTGAGTAAGTTGTTCCGGCAAATGCCAGAGCTTGCCTTTATCGAGAAACTGCCGGGAGGTAAAAATGGTTTTGATTTCTGACGCGGTAATGGCGCTGGTTAACCCCTTCACACCCGCGGTGTAGTTCATCATGGCCGGGATACGTCGACGCGCAATAGCACCAAAAATAACCGCCGCGCTGATACCCGCATTTGGCAGCATCAGGCCGATTCTTTCCCCCTCGGCGCTGTATTTTTCCAGAATACGTGCGACAAACAGCGTTTTCGTCAGCAGTTTGCGATAGCTGTCCGGCGTGAAATTAATATCTTCAATGCAGTTTTTGCCTGCGCCAAACCGGTATTTTGCCGCCAGCAGAGACTCATATAACGTTTCACGCGGGCGGACGGCCATACGCGCTTCCATCATAATCTGATGCAGCATTTCACCGGCCATTTTGCGACGATCGCGCGCGCGCGGCGCTTCCGGCATCGGCAATGACGTTGGCGGTAGGATATGGATGCTGATTTGCGGGAAGAATCGCTGTTTAACCAGACCTTTCAGACGGCTGAAATGGGTCAGTTCCGCGCCTTCAATACGCACAGGCACCACCGTCGCCTTTGATTTTGCGGCAACAAACCCAGCACCGTCGTAGATTTTCATCAGTGAACCGCTGGTCGAAATACGCCCTTCCGGGAAGATAACCACCGGACGGCCCTGTTCAACCAGGCGTACCAGATGTTTAATCGACATCGGTTTGGTTGGGTCTAACGGTACGAAATCAATCAGTGGAGTGAGCCAGCGCATATACCATTGCTGACTAATAGAAGTATAAACGGCAAACACAGGGCGAATCGGTAAAAAGAGCGCCAGCAGGATACCATCGATAAATGAGACATGGTTAGGCGTGATTAAGACACGTTCTCCCCGTAGCACGCTGACATCGCCCGTGACGCGAACACGAAAAAGTACGCGAAACAGCTTACGAAAAAAGCCAAATAGCATCTCAACTCCCTGTGCCATTAATTATATAAACATCAATGATGGGAGAGTATACGAGTTGGGGAATGGGCGCGACAGGTAACGGGTAAATAGAGTCCGAAAAAAAACCTGCGCATCCGCGCAGGTCGGTGCAAGAGACAGGTACGAAGTGCGTACCGAATAATCTCACCAATCAATACCTCTGGGATCTTGATTGTGGTCGTCACCGCGCCGTTCCGCCAGTTGGAAAACGCAAAGGAATGAACCCAAGTGCAACGAGTTGTGTAAATTATCGGTTACTGTTACAGATACGCTGAACGCAAAAAAAAACCTGCGCATCTGCGCAGGCTGGTGTAAATCTTGTGATCAACCCGAAAGTTGATTTCACCTATCAATACCTCTGGGATCTCAACTTTATCAATCCGCTCTCTCCCCTCACCAGCGAACAATCGCAACAGCACATCGCAAAGTGTAAGCAAAGGTTTTCATTTTCAATTTTCTGTCTTACTTCGCTCGTGTCCGCTCACATTTGCGACGTCCTGACGGGCAATCTGCTTGAACAGACAGCCGTTTTCCGTAACACTGACGGGATGTAAGCGTTTACCCACAACAGGTACTATCATGGCGACCATAAAGGATGTAGCCCGACTAGCTGGTGTATCAGTCGCCACCGTTTCTCGAGTGATCAATGACTCCCCCAAAGCCAGCGAAGCATCGCGTCTGGCTGTAATGAGTGCAATGGAATCACTCAGCTACCACCCCAACGCCAACGCGCGTGCGCTGGCACAACAATCTACTGAAACCGTCGGTCTGGTAGTAGGTGATGTGTCCGATCCATTCTTTGGGGCAATGGTTAAAGCTGTCGAGCAGGTGGCCTATAACACCGGTAATTTTTTACTGATTGGCAACGGCTACCATAACGAACAAAAGGAACGTCAGGCGATTGAGCAGCTTATTCGCCACCGCTGCGCAGCCCTCGTGGTTCACGCTAAAATTATCCCGGATGCCGAACTGGCATCATTGATGAAACAGATCCCCGGTATGGTACTGATCAACCGAATCTTACCGGGATTCGAACAACGCTGCGTTGCGCTGGACGATCGTTACGGTGCCTGGCTGGCAACCCGTCATCTTATTCAGCAGGGCCATACGCGCATCGGTTATCTGTGTTCCAACCACAGCATTTCAGATGCGGAAGATCGTTTGCAAGGCTATTACGACGCGCTGGCGGAAAGCAATATTCCGGTAAACGATCGACTGGTCACGTTTGGCGAGCCCGATGAAAGCGGCGGCGAGCAGGCAATGACTGAGCTGCTTGGTCGCGGCAAAAACTTCACGGCTATCGCCTGCTATAACGACTCAATGGCGGCGGGCGCTATGGGTGTATTAAACGATAATGGCATTGATGTACCGGGCGAAATCTCGCTGATTGGTTTTGATGATGTACTGGTTTCACGCTACGTGCGCCCACGGCTGACGACGGTACGCTACCCTATCGTGACGATGGCAACCCAGGCCGCCGAGCTGGCGCTGGCGCTGGCCGAAAAACGTCCGGTCCCGGAAATCACTCACGTCTTTAACCCAACGTTGGTACGTCGGCATTCCGTTTCAGCGCTGACAGAGCCGGGAAATTCTTCGTCAAACGATTAATCAGGATTGCGTCATGACAACGATGTTAGACGTTTCACGACATGCTGGCGTATCGAAAGCGACCGTTTCACGCGTACTTAATGGTACGGGGCAGGTTAAAGAAAGCACGCGCCAGAAAGTCTTCAAAGCCATGCAGGCGTTAGATTATCGGCCTAATTTTTTAGCCCGCTCACTGGCAAACCGCACCAGCAACAGCATTGGTTTGGTGGTGTCTACATTTGATGGATTCTACTTTGGTCGTTTGCTGCAACAGGCATCGCGCCAGACGGAATCTCACGGCAAACAGCTGATTGTCACCGACGGCCATGATACACCAGAGCGTGAGCAGGAAGCTGTTCAAATGTTGGCCGACCGACAGTGCGACGCCATTATTCTCTACACCCGCTACATGAGCGAAAAAGCGATTATGTCGTTGATGACCCGCATTGATATGCCATTGCTGGTCATTAACCGCGACGTCAGCCAGGCCCGCGACCGTGCGATTTTCTTTGAACAGGAAGACGCGGCGTTTCAGGCAGTCGATTACCTCATCTCGCAAGGACATCGTGATATTGCCTGCATCACCGTCCCCGGCCATACGCCAACCGGTAAATCCCGGTTGATGGGATATCGTAAGGCGCTGGAAAAAAATGGTATTCCCTGGGAACCCACCAAGGTCAAATACGGCGATTCAACGATGACCAGGGGCTATGAAGCCTGTCGTGAATTGTTGGATGAAGGGGTGAAATTCAGCGCACTGTTCGCCTGTAACGATGACATGGCGTTAGGTGCATCGAAAGCATTACATCAGGCTGGACTAAAGATCCCCGAGGATATTTCGCTGTTCGGTTTTGATGATGCGCCCAGCGCGAAATGGCTGGAGCCAGGACTCTCCACCGTCTATCTGCCGATCGATACCATGATAACCACGGCAATCGATCAGGCGATTCGTCTGGCTAATGACGAAGACGTAGAACCCATTCCACCGTTTACGGGCACCCTGGTGTTGCGTGACTCCGTAATGCCTGGACCGTACTTTAAGTAATCAGAGGCCGGATGGTGACTTCGCCTTATCCGGCCTACAGACCCATCGTTAATTTCGTAGGCCGGATAAGCGTAGCGCCATCCGGCATGCAATCAGATAAGCTCCAGCGCCAGTAGCTCTTCAATGGTCTGGCGACGACGAATCAGTCGCGCCACGCCGTTATCAAACAGCACTTCCGGTAGCAGCGGGCGGCTATTGTAGTTCGACGACATCGATGCGCCATACGCACCGGTATCATGCAATACCAGGTAATCTCCCGGCACTACCGCAGGTAATAGACGGGTTTCGACTTTGCCACCTTCCTGTTGGGTAAAAACATCGCCCGATTCGCACAGTGGACCGGCAACCACCGTCTCAATCTGCGCCGCATTATCCAGCGAGCGGCCATCCCCGGCCAGTGCGGAGATATGGTGATAGCTACCGTACATTGCTGGCCGCATCAGATCGTTGAAGCCAGCGTCGATCAACACGAAGTGACGACTGCCCATCTCTTTCACACTGCGCACCTGCGCCACCAGAACACCCGCTTCCGCCACCAGAAAGCGTCCTGGCTCGATCTCAAGCTTCACCGGATGCCCCAGATGTTTGGCTATTTGATCGCGTGCCGCGCTCCACAAACCAAAGTAGTGATCGGTGTTGATCGCCTCTTCTCCTTCGCGATACGGGATCGACAAACCTCCGCCCGCAGATATAGCGTCCAGATCCTGACCTAATTCAACAACCTGACGCACCATCGCGCCACACACTTGCTCCAGATGGCCGTAATCCACACCGGAACCTATATGCATGTGAATGCCCACCAGTTTCAGCTGATAACGCTGAATCACCTCCAGTGCTGCCGGAAGGTCGCTATACCAGATACCGTGCTTGCTGTTCTCGCCGCCGGTATTGGTTTTCTGGCTATGCCCGTGACCAAAACCTGGGTTGACGCGTAGCCATACACGATGCCCTGGCGAAACCTGGCCCAGCTGTTCCAGCATATCAACCGACCCGGCGTTTACAGGAATACGTAGCTCATGCACCCGGGCCAGCGTCGCCTGGTCAATCATATCGGCGGTAAAGACGATTTCATCATTCTCCGGCACAAAACCTGCCGCCAACGCACGCTCAATCTCACCCAGCGAGACTGAATCCACCTTCACGCCCTGCTCACGCATCAGACGCAAAATATGGATATTCGAGCAGGCCTTTTGGGCAAAACGCACCACATCAAACTGACTCAGTTTGGCTATCTGCGCGCGGATAATCTGCGCATCGTAAACCCATACCGGACAGCCGAATTCGGCGGGCAGACGCAGCAGGTTATCTGCGGTCAGGTCAGTATCAGTGCTGTTGAGTGGGCGTGGCATGGTGTGCTCCGGTATTGGCTTTTTTATGATTACGCCACAGCACGAAGAGAATAAAAAATATCGTTTTATCGCGAGTCTATGCAAAAATGATATGGGATGTTTATTTGAGGATCGACAATGCCCGCCGTTAACTTACGCCACATTGAAATTTTTCACGCCATTATGACAGCAGGCAACCTGACGGAAGCCGCACGGATGCTGCATACGTCGCAGCCTACCGTCAGTCGCGAGCTGGCAAGATTTGAAAAAGTTCTGGGGTTAACACTGTTCGAACGTACGCGAGGTCGGCTGCATCCTACAGTGCAAGGTCTACGCCTGTTTGAAGAGGTGCAGCGATCCTGGTATGGCCTGGATCGGATCGTCAGCGCCGCCGAAAGCCTGCGTGAATTTCGTCAGGGTGAACTGTCGATTGTCTGTCTGCCAGTGTTCTCACAGTCCTTTTTACCTCCGTTGCTACACCCCTTCCTCACCCGCTACCCGCAGGTTAACATTCAGATTGTGCCGCAGGAGTCACCGCTGCTGGAAGAGTGGCTATCAGCACAACGTCACGATCTCGGGTTAACTGAGACCCTGCATACCCCCGCTGGGACTAAACGCACTGAGTTACTGTCGCTGGATGAAGTGTGCGTGCTGCCGCAGGGACATCCGCTAACTGGGAAAGCAGTATTAACACCGCAAGATTTTCAGGGGGAAAACTATATCAGCCTGTCGCGCACCGACAGCTATCGCCAGTTGCTGGATACCCTGTTTAATGATCATCAGGTCAAGCGCCGAATGGTCATAGAAACGCACAGTGCCGCATCAATTTGTGCGATGGTGCGTGCCGGCGTGGGGATCTCAGTAGTGAACCCGCTGACCGCACTGGATTACGCAGGCAGCGGGATTGCCATCCGGCGTTTTAGTGTTTCAGTACCTTTTACCGTCAGCCTGATTCATCCACTGCATCGCCCGGCATCCGCGCTGGTTGATGCTTTTACGGCACATCTACAGGACCATCTCCACCGGCTTACCGATCCACTGGATGCTATTTTGCAGTCTCAGGTGAAAGCATAAACGTCACAGCATCCTGCGCATGGATCGCCGCGGTATCGAAGACCGGCAACGGGCTCATTTCAGTGGGAACCAGCAGGCCAATTTCGGTGCAGCCGAAGATCACCCCTTGTGCACCCTGACGAGCCAGTCGCTCAATCACGCTCAGGTAATAATCGCGGGACGTTTCGCTAAATTCACCAAGGCACAGTTCCTCGAAAATAATCTGGTTTATTTTCTGTCGGTCATCAGCGTCAGGGATTAGCGTGCTAATGCCAAATTCCGTCTGTAAACGCCCACGATAGAAATCCTGTTCCATGGTGTAACGCGTGCCCAACAGCGCAACGTTACTCATCTTCTGCTGTTGTATGGCCCGCCCTGTTGCATCGGCAATGTGCAAAAACGGGACATCGCAGGCCGTTTCAATGGCCTCGGCCACTTTATGCATGGTGTTGGTACACAGCACAATCCCTTCAGCACCCGCTTGCTGTAACCCCACCGCAGCCTGCGCCAGGATCTCCCCTGCCCGCTGCCAGTCACCGTTCGACTGACAGGCTTCAATCTCATGGAAATCGACGCTGTGCAGCAGAATTTTCGCAGAATGCAGACCGCCCAGACTCTGCTTAACCCCTTCATTAATCAGACGATAATAGGGAATAGTGGATTCCCAGCTCATTCCGCCTAACAGACCGATCGTTTTCATCATTTGCCCTTATTCGTGGTTGTCCTCCCAGTGAACCAAAGATGTGATCAACTTTCCACATCTGTCGGCGCACATTTCCTTTTTTTATTTTCTGATATAAATTTAATGAAATAATGTTTCATTTTATTGCGAGAATACCGAATGTTTATTTTTCATAAAGAAACCACGCTTGAAGATCTGGGTAACGGCGTTACCCGGCGTATTCTGGCTCACGATGGCAAAATGATGGCAGTGGAAGTGAATTTCGAGCAGGGCGCAGTTGGCCCGATGCACCACCACCCGCATGAACAACTCACGTACGTTTTATCGGGTGAGTTTGAATTTACGATTGGGGAAGAAAAGCATGTCGTCAGTGCAGGAGACACCCTGTACAAGCAACCCAATATCATGCACGGCTGCGTCTGTTTAAAGCCGGGGACATTGCTTGATACCTTCACGCCCATACGCGAAGATTTTCTGCACGGGTAATTTCGCTGTTCTCAAGCCGTGCTACTGAACGGTTTGAGAACACGCTAAAATGCGTACTCAGTTCCCTAAAAATGAATGCGTTACAAGGTGGGGCATTTTCCTTCGATACCAGCTCGCATAAGCGTTAATCACCCAATGCGCCTCGCCATGTGGGCGATTACAGTCACGTTATCTTAATTAACGGTGACGGATCGCCATGACAAAAATGACAACAGCCACTCCACATGACGCAGTCTTCAAACAGTTCTTGTACCATCCCGATACCGCAAGAGATTTTCTGGATATCTATCTTCCATCAACCTTGCGGGAGCTATGTGATCTGCAAACGCTAAAACTGGAATCAGGCAGTTTTATTGAGGATAGCCTGCGAGCCAGCTACTCCGACGTGCTGTGGTCATTAAAAACAAACGAAGGCGATGGGTATATCTATGTTGTTATCGAGCATCAGAGTTCGCCAGACGCTCACATGGCATTTCGGCTGATGCGCTATGCCATGGCTGCAATGCAACGCCATTTGGATGCTGGCCATAAAACATTACCTTTGGTGATACCGATGTTGTTTTATCATGGCGCTCTCAGCCCCTACCCCTTTTCACTCTGCTGGCTGGATGAGTTTGACGATCCCGCACTGGCACGACAGCTTTACTCAGCAACATTTCCGCTGGTGGATATCACAGTAATACCCGATGACGAAATTATGCAACATCGCCGTATAGCACTGCTGGAATTGATGCAAAAACATATCCGCAAGCGTGATTTAATGGGGTTAGTGGAGCAACTGGTCTCGTTGCTGGCTACGGGATACGCTAATGACAGCCAGCTCAAAACGCTATTTAATTACATGATGCAGTTTGGAAATACGCCTCACGTTGATAAATTTATCCGTGAGGTTGCCCATCGGGTACCACAGCAAAAGGAACGTCTGATGACTATCGCGGAAGTCTTGCAACAGGAAGCCAAACAACAAGAGGCATTACGCATTGCCCAGATGATGTTAGCGAATGGTATTAGTCATGAAATTATACTAAAGATAACCGGGCTGTCTGCTAAGGATCTCCTCGTCAGGCAGGCGGCTCCACATTGAAATAGGTAGCAATGGAAGCCCGATAATCAATTGATCTATCGGGCTTCCTGCTCACTTACACCCCAATATCTCTTAGTTTCTCGCCAGCCATCAGCTTGCGCTCGATGTGTTCCAGCGTGACGTTTTTGGTTTCAGGAATAAGCCAGAATGTAATACCGATAAAGACGACGTTCAGTGCGGTATAAAGCCAGAACGTACCCGCGGCGCCAATACTGTCGAGCAACGTCAGGAAGGTTGCGCCGATAATCATGTTCGACACCCAGTTCGTGGTGGTGGAACAGGTGATGCCAAAATCGCGACATTTCAGCGGCTGAATCTCAGAACACAGGATCCACACCACCGGTGCGGCGCTCATTGCATAACCGGCGATACACATCATGGTCATGCCGACTGACAGCCAGGAAAGCCCACTGGATGCGGTGCCGTTATCAAACTGCATCAGGCAATAGCCGAGGACCAGGGTCCCAATGGCCATCACGCTGAAACCAATTTTCAGCGCCGGTTTGCGCCCGGCTTTATCTACTGTAAAAACAGCAATAAAAGTCGCGAACATAAAGGTTAAGCCTACAACCAACGTCGCAATCATCTGCTGTTCAGTGGTGGTAAAACCGGCCATTTTAAAAATGCGCGGCGCGTAGTACATAATGATGTTCATCCCGGTGAACTGCTGCATTGCCTGCAACAACATCCCGAGGAAAACCGCGCGCCGTACGTTACGGTTAATTTTAAACAGTGCCCAACCGCCCTGCTTCAGCTTCAGGCTTTCACGAATTTCGTTCAGCTCATCACGGGCCTTTTCTGAGGTATCACGCAACATGCGTAATACTTCTTCTGCTTCAATATGGCGACCTTTCTCTGCCAGCCAGCGCGGGCTGTTAGGCAGGAAAACGACCAGAACAATCAGCAATACTGCCGGGAGCGCCAATACGCCCAGCATAGCGCGCCAGTTACCGCTGTAGCTAAACGCGGTATCGGATAAAAAGGCCAGCACAATGCCCAACGTAACCATCAGTTGATACATACTGATCATCTTGCCACGCACATTCTCACTGGCCATTTCAGACAAGTAGAGTGGCGCAGTGTAGGAGGCGATACCTACGGCAACGCCCAGTACCACGCGGGCAACAATGAGCATTTCCACGCTGGAAGCCAATGCCGACCCCAGGGAACCCACGACAAACAGGATCGCCCCGGCCATCAGGCTGTATTTGCGCCCCAGTCGGAATGACAACCAGCCGTTAAACAGCGCACCAATTGCCGCACCCAGCATCATACTGCTCACCACCCACTCCTGCAGACGGCTGGTCAATACAAAGTGATCGGTGATAAAAGGCAACGCGCCGGCAATTACGCCGATATCGAGACCAAATAACAACCCTGCGACAGCCGCAGAAATAGAGACAAACAAGTTCATACGTCGCGTATCGCGCTGCGTACGCGGTGTTAAAGCAGCTTCATGATTAATTGAGACCATTTTTTCCTGCCAGATACAGAGTAAGCCATGTCGATGAAAGTAAGGGATCCCTTGCAGGAAGCGTCAGGCGGGAAACGGCAAAAACATGGATGAAATTGCTGCACCACATCGTTATGTGATGGATATTCCAATTTTAAAATTTACCGCTAATTACTCAATTAAATTTAATACACTGATATTAAAGAGTATTAATTATTACCAATCCATACATATATAATTATGTATGGATTAATTTATAAACAGAATATGGATTAAAATAACTTAAAACCAAAAAAAACCCTGCCATTGGCAGGGTTTGTTGATGCTGGACGATAAATTAACGCGCCAGCCAGCCACCGTCGACCGCAACGGTATAACCGTTAATGTAGTCAGATGCGCTGGAGGCCAGGAACACAACAGGCCCCATCAGATCGCTTGGCAGACCCCAACGGCCCGCCGGGATACGATCGAGAATTTCGGCGCTACGCTGCTCATCGGCACGCAGCTGCTGTGTGTTGTTGGTCGCCATGTAACCCGGCGCGATCGCGTTCACGTTGATGTTATGTTTTGCCCACTCGTTGGCCATCAGACGCGTCACGCCCATTACGCCGCTTTTAGACGCGGTGTAAGACGGAACGCGGATACCGCCCTGGAAGGAGAGCATAGAGGCGATATTAATAATTTTACCGCCGTTACCCTGGGCAATGAAGTGCTTCGCCGCCGCCTGAGACATGAAGAACACGCTCTTAATGTTCAGGTTCATCACGTCGTCCCAGTCTTTTTCGCTGAAGTCGATAGCATCTTCACGACGGATAAGACCGGCGTTGTTCACCAGAATGTCGATATGACCGAATTCTGCAACCGCACGCTCCAGCAGTGCCGGAATACCATCAATCTGACGCAGATCGGCGGTCAGGCTTAAAAAACGGCGGCCCAGTGCGGTAACACGTTCGATGGTTTCAGTCGGCTCAACAATGTTGATACCCACGATATCACAACCCGCTTCCGCCAGACCCAGTGCCATCCCCTGACCCAAACCGGTGTCACAACCCGTCACAACGGCGACTTTACCTTCAAGAGAGAATGCATTCAAAATCATTGTAAATCCTTATTTTTTATAATGCCCGTCACAGACAGGCTGAGTAGCCGCCCGCGACTAGCGCAGATCTTTGACTGCAACGTGGTCCATATCATCAAAGACCTGATTTTCGCCAACCATACCCCAGATGAAGGTATAGGCTTTCGTACCAACGCCAGAATGGATAGACCAGCTAGGGGAAATTACCGCCTGCTCATTGTGCATGACGATATGACGCGTTTCCTGAGGCTGCCCCATCATGTGGAAGACACAGGTGTCTTCTTCCATATTGAAGTAGAAATAGACTTCCATACGGCGTTCATGGGTATGGCACGGCATGGTGTTCCACAGGTTGCCTGGCGCCAGTTCGGTCAAGCCCATGCTCAGTTGGCAGGTTTCCAGTACGTCCGGCACAAAATACTTGTTGATGGTACGGCGGTTACTCGTGAGATCATCACCCAACGTCACTGGCGCAACGTCGGCTGGGGTCACTTTTTTGGTTGGATAAGTCATGTGTGCCGGCGCGCAGTTATAATAGAACTTGGCGGGTTTTGCAGGGTCAATGCTTGCAAAAACAACTTCTTTTGCCCCTTTACCGACATACAGCGCATCGCGATGACCAATTTCATAGCACTGGCCGTCAACAGTAATCGTGCCCGGCCCACCGATGTTGATCACGCCTAACTCACGACGCTCCAGGAAGTAGGTTACGCCCAGTTGCTTACCCACTTCGCCACCCACGGATACGGTTTTTCCCACTGGCATAATGCCGCCAACAATAATGCGGTCAATGTGGCTGTAGACCATGGTGTATTCGTCAGCAACAAACACTTCTTCTACCAAAAACTCATTACGCAGCGCCTGGGTATCCAGGGTTTTAGCATGCGCACTATGGATGCTTTGTCTTACGTCCACATTTACCTCCAGTGATAAATTGACCGTGAATTCTTGAGCGATAGCAAAACGCCGTTCCGTTTTACCTAATGCGTTCATGATATCCCTCCCCGAACGGGTTTTCAATTATAACTAAAACGATGTTTCACTTTTTCCGCATCTTATTATCAAAAGTGTAATTGCGATCACGCTAGCCTGGGTAAACTACGAAAGCAGCACCAAAGACAATAAATAAAACACAAACAAAACAGTTAGTTATAAAGATACAACAAAGAGTAGGTAATAAGAGGGACAAGTAGCGTTGTGAAAAAACAGCCCTGCTGAAGAGGAATTCACACACCTTTTCTTACAAAGTGCGTTGTGAATCACACGAAATGAAACGACGTTTTGATAAGTTAACGTTGTTTTAGAGTGGATGTTTCTGTAACTGGCCTTGCCCTCCTTGTGGAGGGCTTTTTTACATGAACCGGAACTGCGCGGTGGTGGTGTATCTGATAGGGGATTTTAAAGAGTTAATCACGTTCGATGGCAAGGGCGACACCCTGGCCACCACCAATACATAACGTTGCCAGCCCTTTATGCGCACGGCGTTTAACCATCTCGTGGACCAACGACACCAGAATACGGCAACCAGAGGCACCAATTGGGTGGCCGAGCGCAATGGCCCCACCGTTCACATTTACCCGACGCTCGTCCCATTCCAGCATTTTCCCAACGGATAATGCCTGCGCAGCGAATGCTTCATTGGCTTCAATCAAATCGACATCCGCCAGTTGCCAGCCGACGCGCTCAAGGCAGCGACGCGTCGCGTACACTGGCGCAATCCCCATGAGTGCGGGGTCAACGCCGACACTGGCAAAAGCGCGAATACGGGCCAGTACCGGTAAATTCAACGCCTGCGCTTTGGACTCGCTCATCATCATCACGGCGGCAGCACCATCGTTTATCGATGACGCATTACCCGCCGTTACCGAACCAAGCCTGTCAAAAGTAGGGTCCAGACGCGCCAGTCCTTCGGCGCTGGCATCGGTGCGCGGTTGCTCATCGGTATCCACCACAAAGGATTGCCCATTACGCTGGGTCACCACCGGCACGATTTCATCTTTAAAACGTCCGGCATCAATCGCCATACGCGCTTTGTGCTGAGAACTCAGCGCATAGGCGTCCTGTAATTCGCGGCTGATACCATATTCCCGTGCCAGATTTTCAGCGGTAACGCCCATATGGTAGTCATTGAAAGCATCCCACAGTCCATCATGAACCAGGCTGTCGACCAGTTGACTGTTACCCAGTTGCGCGCCAGTTCGGCTGTCGGTGAGGACGTGCGGTGCGCGACTCATGTTCTCTTGCCCGCCGGCTATCACGATATCAGCTTCACCACACTGGATAGCCTGAGTCGCCAGGTGCAGCGCTTTCAAACCTGAACCACACACATCATTAATGGTAATAGCGGAAACGGTATTGGGTAATCCACCATTGATAGCAGACTGGCGCGCCGGGTTCTGTCCGGCCCCTGCAGTGAGGACCTGACCAAGGATCACCTCATCAACGGCGTGAACATCCACGCCAGTGTGTTCCAGTAATGCCCTGACCACCATGCTTCCGAGTTCAACGGCAGAGTGGCGCGCCAGCGTTCCCTGGAAGCAGCCAATCGGTGTCCTTAACGCCCCCACTATCACAACCTCTTTCATCACCACCTCAGCGCAAAATAACATCGCAATAGTAGATGATTGTTAAAGATAGTTATCGTAGTTGTTTAAAAATGGTGATTTTTATCACAAAGGAAATAGGTATCATTTATTCGTCATCGCGACGCCACTTTGCTGCAAATGGTCACGTAACCAGCTTCCCGCTACCCCCGGAGGGGATTTCTTATTCCATAACAGATCGATTGAGATAGCTTTTGGCCAACCCGGTATCTTCAACTGAACCAGTGGTTTTTCTGCCGCAAACTCTTCCACCAGCGCGCAAGGTAGTGCGCACCAGCCAAATCCCTGTACCGCCATACTCAGCAACAACAGATAGTTGGGAGCAGACCAGACAGGGCCACGTGCGACGTTGGTCCCACTTTCCAGATAAGTATTCAGACGCAGTTCGCGCCAGGTGTGGAGCTGCTCCCATTGCAGATTTTTTAGCGTTGCCAGCGGATGCGTGGCCGCAACGTACAGTCCCATCCAGGTTTGCATCGGCAAACGCGTGACGCCCATATCTGTCGGATAATTTTCTCGCGCTTCGATCAGCCCAACCTGCGCACGTCCTTTTTGCAGCAGATCGATCACATCGTCATCTTCACCAATCAGACATTCAAATTCTGTGTGGGGGAACTTGCGGTCAAACTGCACCATTAATTCTTCCAGCACATCCGGATGCAGCGTGTCCGAAAGCACAAAGGTCAGACGCGCTTCGGTATCCCCCGACAGCGAAATCGCCGCTTCATCCAGACGCTCGCTGGCTGACAAAATCGCCTGTACGTAGCCAAGCACCCGCTTGCCTTGTTCGGTAAGCGTTGGCTGACGTGACGAACGGTCAAACAGCGCAAAGCCAAGATCGGCCTCCAGATGTGCAATCGCCGTGCTGATGGTGGACTGGCTTTTACGTAGCCGCCGGGCCGCCGCAGAAAATGAACCGCAGGACACCGTCTCAACAAATGCCGTTAATGCTTCAGGAGAGTAACGCATGAACTATCTACTTTATCGATGGATACTATCTTTTAGATATCACATAAAACGATAAAATTACCACCATTCCGTTATCCGGGCATCAAAGAAGGTTTGTAGGTTATGCAACACGATACTGTCCAACGTCGCTCGTTAGTGGAGCGCATTTTTCATGCTGTCTGTTTTGAAGGCATTGCGACCGCGATTCTCGCACCAACCACCGCATGGTTGATGCAGCGCTCGGTACTGGAAATGGGCGGGCTGACCATTCTGCTGGCAACGACAGCAATGATCTGGAATATCATTTATAACGCCCTGTTTGACCGCTTTTGGCCATCACACCTGGTAAAACGTACGGCGAAAGTCCGCGCATTTCACGCCTTAGGCTTCGAGAGTGGTTTTATCGTCATCGGGGTCAGCATCGTGGCGTATGTACTGAACGTTAGCCTGCTTCAGGCATTCACGCTGGAAATAGGTTTCTTCCTGTTCTTCCTGCCATACACCATGTTCTATAACTGGGCTTATGACACATTACGCGAGCGCGTAATGAAGCGTCGTCAGCTGCGCGTTACTGCCTGATAATTCAAAGAATAGTCGGAATTTTCTCAATTCCGGCTATTCATCCATTCACCAGCCCACTTGTTCACACCTCCCCCAGCCCCTCTCATTTGTGGTAAATTGCGCTTCTTTTTGTTTATTTTATAGTTGATACGTTCAAATAATGTCGAAATTTTGGTCAAAAGAAGAGACTCTCTGGAGCTTCGCACTATATGGGACTGCCGTCGGCGCAGGAACCCTCTTCCTTCCCATACAGCTGGGTTCTGCAGGCGCGGTGGTACTTTTTATCACCGCACTCGTCGCCTGGCCTTTAACCTACTGGCCGCACAAGGCGCTATGCCAGTTTATCCTGTCATCAAAAACCTCTGCAGGTGAAGGGATCACCGGTGCAGTCACCCACTACTATGGCAAGAAGATAGGCAGCCTGATCACTACGCTTTATTTTATTGCCTTCTTTGTGGTGGTGCTGATCTACGCTGTCGCGATCACCAATTCACTCACCGAACAGTTGGCAAAACATATCACGATTGATCTACGCGTTCGTATGCTGGTAAGTCTCGGCGTGGTGCTGGTGCTGAATTTAATTTTCCTGATGGGTCGCCAGGCCACCATCCGGGTGATGGGCTTTCTGGTATTCCCACTGATCGCGTACTTTCTGTTTCTCTCGCTGTACCTGACCGGAAGCTGGCAGCCGACGCTACTCACCGGCCAGATGTCTTTCGATCAGCACACGCTGCATCAGGTATGGATCTCGATCCCCGTGATGGTTTTCGCTTTTAGCCATACGCCCATTATTTCCACGTTTGCCATCGACAGACGCGAGAAATACGGCGAGCAGGCCATGGGTAAATGCAAAAAAATCATGAAGGTCGCCTACGTCATCATCTGCCTGAGCGTACTGTTTTTCGTCTTTAGCTGTCTGCTTTCTATCCCGGCAAACTACATTGAAGATGCCAAACATGAGGGTGTAACCATCCTTTCGGCGCTGTCGATGATGCCCAACGCACCGGCATGGCTGTCGATTTCCGGGATTATCGTTGCCGTGGTGGCGATGTCCAAATCGTTCCTCGGCACCTACTTTGGCGTGATTGAAGGGGCGACAGAAGTCGTAAAAACGTCACTACATCAGGTAGGCGTGAAGAAAAGCCGGGCCTTTAACCGCGCCCTGTCCATTATGTTGGTTTCGGCCATTACTTTTATCATTTGCTGCATTAACCCTAATGCCATTTCAATGATTTACGCGATCAGTGGCCCGCTCATCGCCATGATTTTGTTTATCATGCCGACTTTATCGACCTATCTGATCCCGGCGCTGAAGCCGTATCGTTCAGTGGGGAACCTGATCACCCTGATTGTCGGTCTGTTGTGCGTATCGGTGATGTTTTTTGGCTAAATGACGTTATCAACGGCTCATTCTCCTGAACGGGGGGCAATGTCGTTCAGCTAACGACCCAGTTTCAGAAAGTATCAACCTGTGTTGGCGGAAGTAATGAACATGCTATCTCAGAGAAAAGGTTCCGTTCACTCATGTTCATCGCGTCTCTGAAGCACCGATTCATGTGAACGTGCAAGGGAGGCTCACCGCCGCCTCCCTTGCATCCCTGGCTCCCGGCACGGAAAATCGTCGCTGCGCGATTATTCGCCCCATCCCTGGGGCTCACCCCTTCGGGGCCATCGCAAGCGCTGTTCAAAATTGCTCCGGCAATTTTGTCATTCGTCTTATGCCGTCTGCCTGTCGGGTCGGGGCCGAGCCTGCGTCCCTGCAGGCCGTCCCCTCTGCCCGCATCCCTGCGGGCAGCCCCGGTCAGCCGTCAACGCCTTATCGATTTTCAGTCGGATATGGGCCATCGCTTCAACTCTCTGATTTTCAGTTAAATCTGTTTTGCTGTTCAGATATATTCAAATAAAAATACAGATGGTCAGGCGTGGCTGGTCCGGCTGAAAATTGCCGACGTGTTTCCGTAAGGCCGGGAGAGCCAGCATGGATGCTGGCTCAGGGCGCGCTTTGCAGGGACGCTACCTCGCGCCCGGCCCGATAGCCTGGAGGAATAAGCGGAGGGTATTGCGCAGCAACAATTTTCCCGCCGGGAGCCGGGATTGTAAAGGGCGTGGCGGAAAACGCCCTTTACACGTTCACGGGTATCGGTGCTTCAGATAAATGACACTGCTGAGGTGAACGGAACCCTGAACAAGAATCACATGTTCACCCGACATGCTTAGCTGGACGGTATTGAACGTGGATGAGCCGCACCCCGCCTTACTTGATGTAAGAATCCAATACCTTCAGGACCACATCCAAATCCTCTTCACGCTTTATTTCATCGCCCTGATGCACAATATGCTCGGTCAGATGGCCTTTAATCACCTCACGCATTAATCCGTTTACCGCACCGCGGATCGCCGCAATTTGCTGTAACACAGCCGCGCATTCATGCGGTTCATCAAGCATGGTTTTCAACGCCACTACCTGGCCCTGAATCTTACTGGCACGGGCTTTGAGCTTTTGTTTGTCGCGGATCGTATGTGACATAGCATTACCTTAATTAACGTAAATCCGTAGCGACAATACCATCGACATTCTACTGGGGGGTAGTATTTGATACTGGGGGGGAGTAGAATCAAGCAAAATTAGACAACTAAGAATCATTCTCATGGGTGAATTTTCTACGCTTCTTCAGCAAGGCAACGCCTGGTTCTTCATTCCCAGTGCAATTTTATTGGGGGTGTTACACGGCCTGGAACCGGGACATTCAAAGACAATGATGGCGGCGTTTATTATCGCCATAAAGGGGACTATCAAGCAGGCAGTGATGCTGGGGCTGGCGGCTACCCTGTCGCATACGGCCATAGTATGGTTGATTGCACTCGGCGGAATGTATATCAGCAAAGCGTTCACGGCCCAGGCCGTTGAACCCTGGCTACAATTTGTCTCTGCGATCATTATTTTGGGCACTGCATTCTGGATGTTCTGGCGGACCTGGCAAGGCGAGCAGAACTGGCTGACTCAGACACATCACGACCATCATCATGATCATGACCATGGCCACGCTCACCACCATCATCACGAACATGACCACGATCACGATCACCACCATCATCACGAACATGACCACGATCATAACCATGCCGCGTTGGCAGGGCTGAGCGAGGGTTCGAAAGAGTATCAGGATGCGCACGAACGCGCACATGCCAACGATATCCAGCGCCGTTTTCAGGGTAAAGAGGTGACCAACGGGCAAATTTTACTGTTTGGTCTGACCGGTGGCCTGATCCCGTGTCCTGCGGCTATTACCGTCTTACTGATTTGTATCCAGCTCAAAGCCTTTACGCTGGGGGCAACGATGGTACTGTGCTTTAGCCTCGGACTGGCGATAACGCTGGTAACGGTAGGGGTTGGCGCGGCGATCAGCGTACAACAGGCGGCGAAGCGCTGGAGCGGATTTAACACACTGGCGCGTAAAGCGCCCTATTTTTCCAGCGCACTCATCGGCATGGTCGGACTCTACATGGGGATTCACGGCTATCTGGGGATCGTCGGTTAACAGCCAACAGAGGGAAACGCGCAGCAACCTGTGCCGCTGCGCGTGTAGCAAGACTAGCTTGCGACGCTTCCCCACACTAGCTGCCCTTTGTGGAAGGTCGCGGTACGAGGGGAAATCCTCGCGACCGCTTCCGCAGAGCAGGACGCATCAACCAGCACAAAACTTGCGTCATCCTGTGCTTTCGGCCACACACGTTCGCCTTTATCGTTCAGCGGCAGTACATCACCTGTGGCGAGGAATAGCGCGCGCGACAGGTTGAGTTCGTTCGGGCGAATATACAGCTGAGCATACAGATTGGCTTTCTCCAGCATATCCCCCAGCCCATACGGCGACCAGTGGTCAATCACGCTGTCGGTGCCGGTAATCACCTCCACGCCTTTATCTCGCAGCTGTTTCAGCGGCATGTGCAAGGTGCCGATAGGTACCGTCGAGGCAATGGTAATCTGCTGCGCCGCCATACGGGTTGCCAACGCATCAACCTGCTGTTCGTTCAGCGTTGCCAATGCGAAAGCATGGCTGATGGTCAGTTTGCCCTTCAGCTGTGGCGTTTTCTCCACCGTCTCCACCATGTAATTTACCGCTGCCACACCTGCCGGGCTGGTTTCATGCAAATGGATATCCACACCTTTATTGTAATCGAGCGCAATCTGGAACATGGTGTCGAGGGATTTTTCCATGGCCCCATCAACGCTGGTCGGGTCCAGCCCCCCCACATACTGTGCGCCAGCCTGCATTGCTTCACGCATCAGCGGTTCAGACTTCGATAACAGCAGACCATGCTGGGGAAACGCCACGATTTCACAAGCGAAACCGGGCTGACGACGCGCCAGTACCGCCTGCAAGTTCTCCAGATTTTTCAACCCGGAAACTGGCTCAATATTACAGTGGCTGCGGGCAATCGATGTTCCTTTTGATTGCAGTAGATCGATAAGCTTTTCCGCTCGCTCCTGAGTATAAGGCTGCAGTTCAGGTAGCAGCTTTTGTTCCAGGCGGATCATATCCTGAATGGTGGTGCCCGCTGGACGGTTCAATGAGCGCCATGGGCCACCGTAAAAGGTTTTATCCAGATGAATGTGCATATCGCGCATCGCGGGCAGCATGAGCTTTCCGCCCGCATCGTAATGCGGCAGCGCCGCATCCGAATGCTGCTTATTCTCGTGCAGCGCAACAATCTTCCCGTCCTGAATTTCAACGGTTTGCAGTGCAGTACGGGTATGTACCACCACGGCATTTTCGTAATCAAATCCCGCTTCCAGCAGAACGTTATCAAGGTAGTAGTGTTTATCGTTAATCGTCATGGTGTTCTTCGCCCCGCAGGCTGTCCCGACAGGATTAGCAGCATACGCGACTGGTGCTACTGCGCCAAACAGCGCAGCAGCAGTGACCATTTTTCCGCTCTGACTTAAAAATTCGCGGCGGCTGTTACTTTCCTTCATTCGCATCTCCTCTCAGGAATGGACAATGTGGGTACCCGTTTCACCGCGCAGTGCGGCAGGCAGGCATTCCGGCGTGGTGATGATCACCCGCTTTCCGCCACGAGCCAGGAACGTCAGGCTGGCGATAATTTTGGGTAGCATGCTGCCTGGCGGGAAGTGACCTTCCTGCATGTAACGGGTCATTGCCGCGATATCCACTGTGTCCAGCGCCTGCTGGTTGGGCTTGCCAAAGTGAATACACACTTTCTCTACGCCAGTGGTGATCACCAGAATGTCGGCGCGGATCTCCTGCGCCAGCAGCGCAGTGGAGAGATCTTTATCAATCACTGCGTCCACGCTGTGATAATCCCCGTGCTCGCTACGGACTACCGGAATCCCGCCGCCGCCTGCGCCAATCACCACAAAACCTTGCTGAGTCAGCGTTTTGATAGCCTCTGCTTCAACAATACGTTTGGGTTCAGGGGAAGCCACAACCCGCCGGTAACCGCGCCCGGAATCCTCCACAAACCGCCAGCCCGGATTAACCCGCAGCAGCTCGTCACGCTGAGCTTCACTGAAGAATGCGCCGATAGGCTTGGTTGGATTCGCAAACCCTGGATCGTTCTTGTCGACTTCTACCTGCGTAACCACCGTCACCGCTTTCTGCTCACCGCGTCGCGCCAGACGGTTATTCAGCGCCTGTTGGATCAGGTAGCCAATACCGCCCTGAGTATCAGCGACGCAGTTTGCCAGCGGAGTGAGCGGCAAGCCTTCGCGTTCGTGCGCGATTTCAGCACGCCGTAGATCCAGCCCCACCTGCGGCCCGTTACCGTGTGTCAGCACAATGTTGTAGTCCGATGCCAACATCTCCAGCACCGTGTCCGCCACCGCTTTCACCGCTTCAGCCTGGTGCTCAATAGACTGGCTGGCGTTATCTTTGATAATGCTGTTGCCGCCAATGGCAACGACCACAAGTTCTTTCATCGTATTTTCTTCCGCTTGCAGGCGATTCAGGTTGTTTTCGTCGGTTCCTGCTCAGGCGCAGTAGCCGCTTCACGACTGTCGAGAATATGTTTGACGACGAACATGCCGCTCATCATCAGGTAGGCCACAACAAACATCATCGAGCTGCCTTCGGCAAAACCCACTGCCGGGGAGTGAATCACACCAAACAGCGACAGCAGTGCACCGAAGGCGGCGGCAATCGCCCCACGTAACGGCTTGTTCATAATGGCGAAGATAGCGACACAGCCCCACAGCATACTGGCCAGCGGCGCACCGCTTCCCAGATGCACCAGCCCGTCGTAGTACACGCCTTTACTGTGCAGCAGGTCACTGCCCAGTTTCCCCGCAGAGGTTCCGGCGGCCCCCATTACGCTGTTAACGATGGTCAACGCCCAGTTGGCAATCCACGGGAACAGACAAATGAAGATGACGGGAACCTCGACTTTGGGGGTTTCTCGTACCACCTGGTTGGCGGTTACCACGCCGATAAACACCAGAATCGGCACTATCGCAGTCATCGGAATAATGGCGAGCATAAACGCGCCCAGCCCAAACAGCGGTACCAGGAACATGGTGATACCAGATGCCAGGGTATAACCGATGCTGGCACCCATTGCTTTCCAGCCCGCGTGCCCAACATACACAGTCACCGGGAACGGGTTACCCAACATGCAGCCAAGCATGGAGGCAAAACCGTTCGCCATCATAACTTTACGGGTGTTGTACTCATCGCCCGCGGCGTGCGCACTTTCAATGTTCTCGAGGTCAAAAATATAGTTCGCCAGACCCAGCGGAACTGCAGAAGCCAGATACGGCAGCGCATGCGGTAATCCTTGCAGGAAGCTGTCGACATGGATTTCTGGCGGGTTAAAGCCAAAAGACGACATCGAGGCTTTAATCGCTTCCGGGCTTTGCAGACCGGAGATCCATGCCAGGGCCGTACCGGCAATCAGCAGCAGCAAACCGGTCGGAATGCGGGCAAAAATCGGTTTCTTACCGAACCAATTGATGAAAATCAGCAACAGGACGATGAAAGAAACGGTTGGCGCTTCAAACGCCTGCAGCATGGGGTTCATCGCCAACAGCAGCAGCCCCAGGCCGGATAAACAGGAGAGCAGTACCGTACGCGGGATCATCTTGCGGATGGTCTCGCCCAGGAAGGAGCCGCCCACCAGGATCAACGCTTCCACAAAGCACCATACCAGTGCTATCTGGATGGCGAAGTTAGCATCTTTGGTTTGCTGATAAACCGGCATCAGCACCAGGAACGTCACGGTAAAGATTGACGGCGCGCTGGGACCGGACGGCAACGCCGTTACATCATTACGGCCGGTGTGTTTTGCCATCTGCAAACCAAACCAGGCGTAACAGATACTGGCCACCAGCACCGCCAGACCAAAGGCAGGCGCAATGCGACCGTAAACTATTTCAGTCGGGATGCCGACAACAAAAATGAGCAGCCCCATCATTGTCAGCAGGTTAGTCAGGTTGTTGGTCATCAGCCCGAAGTAAGCCGCCCAGTCACCACGTTTCCATTCTAGTTTTATGCTGTTCATGGAATATCCTTTACAGGTTAAGCATCGTTTGCGATCACGGAGATCGCCCAGCCCTGCAGGTAAGCAACGTTTTTCGCTTCGCTACCGTGGGGCTAACGGTGTTAGCCCCGGTTATTGTTATGAGCAGTAGCGGTCACGCCAGTTGAGGATCGCCTTTTCAAAACAGGCGAACGGCGGGTGTACAATTCCGGCACCGATCATGCCGATCCCGGCATCTTTGTGCGCAATCGCAGTATTGATCACCGGCAGAATACCGGTACTACCTACGCGCGTAATATCGATAGCCGTTGGTACCCCCATAAAACCGAGCAACGGAATGGTGACGTTCGGGTTTTCACCCAACGTGATTTCACGCATCTGGCGAGAGAAGTCGACGGCTTCTTCAACCGTACCGCCCACCAGCGCCACGATGGCCGGTGCCGTCGCCATCGCGAAACCACCAATCCCGTAGGTTTCGGTAATCGCGCTATCGCCGATATCGCGCCCGGAATCTTCCGGCTTATAGCCCGCAAACATCGGACCAATCACCTGCTGCGCCGGACCGGTAAACCATTGACCCGGTAAACCACTGATGCGCAAACCGAACTCAACACCGTTACGCGCCATCGTCGTCACCACGGTGCTGTATTCGATACCGTGTGCAGCGTCCATCGCCGCTTTACACATCGCCATCCAGGTCGGGCCGGAGAAGTAATCGCTGCTGAGGACAAACTCGAACACTTCCCGCTGTTGCTCAACCGGATAGCCGGTCTGAATGATCCACGGCGTCAGCGCCTGAATCAGCAGTGCGGTACCGGCATTGTTGCGGTTATGGCATTCATCCCCCATGTGCAGCGCCTGCGCCAACATCAGACGCAGATCGATTTCACCCGCCAGCTTCATGGCATCACGCAGCATTGGGCCCATCACATCGCGCATCCAGTTCAGACGATCGATAACGCTCTGATCGTTCGCACCCATACGCAGGATCTTCGCCATCTGCTCGCTCATATTGGTATATGCGCGGTTGCCGTAGGTTTTGTTCTCAACGATGTGCATGAACATTGAGGCAGAGGTGACGCCCGCCATCGATCCCACACAGTCATGTTCGTGGCATGGGGAGAAGATGATTTCACCAGAAGCTGCCAGTTCTGCGGCTTCATCGAGATCTTTTGCCAGTCCTTCAAAAACCAGCGCCCCGGTGACTGCCCCTTTCATCGCACCGCACATTTTTTCCCAACGGATTGGCGGCCCGGCGTGCAGGATAGTGTTACGGGTCATACCCGGCACCACGTTAATGGCCTGGTCATACCCCACCAGCACCGGATGTGACTGGATAATGCGTTCCAGCGCCAGCTGATTAGCGGCAGCAATTTTGTCTGCCAGCGGAGAATCGGCAATCTGATCCAGCGCCGCGACCACCTGCATGTTGCCCTGCCCTGGCGGAGTCCAGTCGAGTTGGGTCACCGGTACGTTCTGCTTTTTCAGGTCATCGCTGAACATCGCGATGCCGACGTTAATCACATTCAGCGGCTGGTTAAACAGTGTCTGGCTCATCAGGCTTCCTCCCCTTTACAGATAAATTCACGCGCCAGCAATCCGGTGTTGGTGCTACTGCTCGCCCAGATAACCCCGGCGTCGGTCAGCATCTGACACTGTTTTTCCAGCGACGGCGTATCAAGATCGGTTCCCAGCACATAGCCGAGGATCTCAAGCGGACGACCGTCTGCGGCGGCGATCGCTTTGGCTTCAACGATCGCCTCAAGCATCACGCCAACCGGATCTTCGTGCGATCCAAAGCCGAGGACGAAATCCATCACGATCACGCCAACTTCAGGATCGCGCGCTTCCTGCAACAGGCGACTAATACGGTTGGTTGGATCGATCATCGGATGCGGTTTACCGTTGGTGAAATCATCATCACCGAAATCGAGGAAGGTATGTGCGATACTGCGGTTGAGATCCTGTAGTCGGAATGCCGGGTCCGGATGAATGTTGCTGTACACTTCGGCATGTTTTTCCATTGCGGCAAACATCGCTTCATCGCACAGCGTGCCGCCACAGAACAAGCCACGAATGTACTTTTGCTGTGGCGTCAGACGGGCGCGGACCTCTTCAATCAGCGGCCAGTTCAGCGGATGCAGGTCCAGAGTCTCTTTTTTCACCCCCGTCAGCAGTACCGCTTTCAGCGCAGCTTCTTTTGTGCCACGTGCGAACTGCAGCCCCGCTTCATCCGCAGGAGCGGCATCACGTCCGAGGAAACAGACCACGACCGGTTTGCGGCAGGCGCGTGCGCGTTCCAGTACCTTACGGGCCACCGCAGGCGCAGGCGGTTTGGAGATCAGTGCAATGATTTCGGTTTGCGGATCGGCTTCCAACATGCCAATCGCGTCAAGCATCATCAGACCACCAATTTTCTCGCTCAGATCGCGTCCACCCGTACCGATCAGTTGGGAAATACCGCCGCCAAACTCATGAATACGCACGCTCAGTTCCTGGCTACCGGTACCGGATGCCCCCACAATGCCAATGTTGCCGCGACGTACCGCATTACCAAAACACAGCGCCGCGCCGTTAATAATGGCGGTCCCGCAGTCTGGCCCCATCATCAACAGCCCTTTTTCGTGTGCCAGCTGCTTAAGCGCCAGTTCGTCCTCAAGAGAAACGTTGTCTGAGAACAGCATCACATTGAGGTTATTTTGCAGTGCCTGACGTGCCTCACGTGCGGCAAACAGACCGTTAACCGAGATAACCGCCAGGTTGCTGTCAGGTACGTGTTTTTTAGCACTGGCGAGCGTGGCGTAGCGCGCTTCGTGCTGGCCGCCCTGCTCTTTATGCGTGAACAGATCCTCAATCGCCACCAGCGTCTGCTCGTTCGCCGCTTCACTCGCGCCTTTAATGACAATCATCAGATCGCCACTCTTCGCGTCTTCCAGCTCAGGCGTGAGCAAGCCAAGATTCTTCAGCACGCCCTTGTTCATTTCTGTCGCCATTGCCACGAACGCCTGCTCCACACCATCGAGCTTATTTGCGCGTGTTGAAATAGACATCAGTGAGACAGAATCAAAATACGTATTCTTTTTAACAACTATCCTGATCGACATAATTCCCTCCGGACCTGTGGCTCAGGGCGCAGGCATCCGCCATGCCGTATAGCATGTCGCAGCCAGAACTTGAGCCGATATTTTTAATATCAGTTATATATTGCGTAGAAACGTGTTGTTGCTCATTAATAATATGGTTCAGCAGCCGTGCGACACTTTCCCGATAGCGCTGATGAAAAGCCTCATCCAGCGTAATTTTACTGAGTAATGTCGTATTATTTCCGTCACACTGCAAGGCGGCTAAAAACTCTCCCCGATATTTTTCCAGCGGGTGTCCTGGAATAAATAAGATGGTACTTAGACCCACTAAATAATCATCGGATGATGGCGTCAGCCCAATACCCAGACCAATTAAACGGCTGACGGCAGCAGAGATATTTGCTCCTGTTTTCAGCGCCGTCATTAATGTCTGGCGACGCTGTAGTAGTTCACGGGTGATTTCCTGATAAAACGGGTTGTCACCCTGGTACAGAAATAAGGTGTCGTCGTTTTTAAGCTGTTGGCGGATATCCTCTTCCCAGCGCTGCCACCGAATAGCTGTGAACGCGGTTGCATCTGGCGTCCACTGCGGCATTCGCCACGGCAGGCACCCGGAAGTCTCTATCCACTTATCCTTACCAACGACAATCCCTGATTCGGTAAAACTGACCGGCTCACCGGGATGAAACAGGTCTTCACAATGCGTCAGCGCCAGCCGACAGCTGTTGGGCGCGTTATCACAGCCTTCACTCAGTAACGTCAATAATCGCTGCTGCTCGGGTATGAACAGATTCACCGCGCGGGAAAATACCTGTTCTACTCGCCCGGTTCCCCGGAATGAAAGAAACGCGCCGTCTGCGGTTAGCGCCCGAACGCATCGCCGTGATGACGTGGCGATAGCGGCGCTCCTCTGTCAGGCTCCGGCGGCAATCAGCAGCTCGGCAATTTCGTGATACCCCTTTTCCCTCGCCAGCTCTAGCGGGGTTTTACCGTATTTATCCGTCATGTGCGGGTTCGCGCCATGGTTGAGCAGCAGCTTGACGATTTCCTGCTGCTTCGCACCACCGTCATTGAGTACGATAGCTTCCAGCAACGGCGTCCAGCCAACGAAATTAGTGTGGTTGACGTTAATATCGGTATGCAGCAGCAGCTCACGCACGATCTCAACATGACCTTTCTCACTGGCAGGCGTAATGCCGACACCGCCAAAACGGCTCAGGCGCTCAAGATCCGGGTTAGCCGGTAATACCGTGCGCAGCAGTGTTAAATCATTTGTCAGGCAGCTAATCAGAAATGGATTAAAACAGGTTTGATCTTGTTTATTAATATCAGCACCGGCAGCAATCAACAAAGAAACGCAGTCATAATGTTTATTCAGGCTGGCAATAATAATGGCAGTACGGCCCTGGCGGTTGGTGGCATTAATATCCACATTTTTTTCCAGACAGGATTTTAATCCTTCGGCGTTACCCTGTTCTGCCGCCAGCAGAAATTCAGTAATAAGTTCTTTCTCTGACATAATCACTCTCCTGCAGTTTTTTAGACTCTTCGTATTTCCGATAACCTGAGAATAGCAACAGAGTTTAGAGAATAACATCCGCTTAAATTTCATTCATCGTAAGCGTGTCGATTGTTGAATCAAATTTAATAATGAGAGTAAAACGTGCTGTAGTGCAATCTTTCCCTTATGGCTGAAGCCGTTTTAGCGGTGAATCAGAGCCTGGGGAAATCAGGCGGCATGCAGCACAAATAGCGGGTCGCAACTAAAATACAGAAGTGTGATTGCCTTCAAATCAAATGTAACTCTAGTGTTAAATTCTGTTCAAAACTGATTGCTCTCGATAAGGATTACAAATACATTCAACAATCATCGTATCGTGGACATCGCCGCATGGCCTGAGGGGAGAACGGATGAATTCAATTTTTACCGAGGAAAACCTGCTGGCCTTTACGATGGCAGCACGCTATAGCAGTTTCAGCAAGGCCGCTGAGGAGCTTGGCTTAACAACGTCGGCCATCAGCTACACCATCAAACGCATGGAGATGGGACTCGATGTGGTGCTGTTTACCCGCAGTACCCGCAGCATTGAGCTCACTGAGTCCGGTCGCTACTTCTTTCGCAAAGCAACCGACCTGCTGAATGACTTCCACGCCATCAAGCGCAGCATCGATACCATCGCCCAGGGGATTGAAGCCAGGGTGCGCATTTGCATTAACCAGCTGTTGTATACCCCACAGCACACTGCACGGCTGTTACAGGTGCTCAAAAAGCAGTTTCCGACCTGCCAGATAACCGTGACCACCGAGGTCTATAACGGCGTCTGGGACTCGATCATCAATAACCTGGCCAATATCGCTATTGGCGCGCCCGATACCCTGCTGGACGGCGGCGGGATTGATTACACCGAAATCGGCGCGATCCGCTGGTCGTTTGCTATCGCACCGGATCACCCACTGGCCTTTATGCCTGAGCCGATTTCAGAGAGTCAGTTGCGCCTGTACCCAAACATTATGGTGGAGGACACCGCGCACACCATCAACAAGAAGGTCGGCTGGTTGCTGCACGGGCAGGAGTCGATTCTGGTTCCTGATTTTAATACCAAGTGTCAGTGCCAGATTCTGGGTGAAGGCATCGGTTTTTTACCGGACTATATGGTACGCGAAGCGATGGAAAAGTCGCTGCTGGTCACGCGACAGATCCATAACCCTCGTCAGGATTCACGCATGCTGTTGGCAACCCAGCACGCGGCAACCGGTCGCGTAACGCAGTGGATTAAAAAAGAGTTTGGCCCACAAGGGGTACTGACGGGGATTTATCAGGATCTGCTGCATCGGCAGTGATGTGCCGGATAAGACTATCCGGCGGAAATCAGTCTTCAGGCACGAATATCGTCGTACTCGCGCGTTTTATCAAACTCATGTTTGGCAAACGGACACAGCGGGATCACTTTGCGGTTTTCGGCGCGCATTTTCTCCACCACCTTCGCCACCAGCAGTTTACCCACGCCCTGACCTTTCAGACTGGGGTCAACATCGGTATGCTCAATGATGCTCAGATGCTCGCCTGTCGGCACAAAAACAATCTCGGCGACCTGCTTGCCTTCAGCATCGTTGACATAAAACTTGTTATGGCCTGCAAGAATTTCCATGGTTCCCTCACTTATTTCTGGCGATATTTCAGCGCACCACTCGGACAGGTATCAATAACCCTGATAACCGTCGCAACATCGACTTCATCCGGGATGATCCACGGTTTACGCTTCAGGTTGAAAAGTTTTGCGCTTCCCCGCACGCAATTGCCCGAATGTTGGCACATCCCCGTGTTGAAATAGACATCGATCTTCTCGCCGGTATAGGCCCGGTAACCTGCATCCAGTAGTTCCTTATCCACGACATTGCCTCGCATTTTTTTATTGTCTGGGTCTAATCATAGACCCATGCGAGGCTGAAGGAAGCGGCTGAAAGCAGAAATATCACTCGGCCCTTGTGTGCAACGACGGCTGCGGCTCCATCGGCAAATACTCCAGCATCGCCGGTGTTGGCGGCGGTAGGCGGTTATCCGCAATGTGTCTGTCCACCTCAACAGAACTGATTTCACCATTCTCATGATGATGAACCGTGAGCACCCTCGCCTTGTTCAGTTCGATAACCAGTTCCCGGGTAATACTCAAACTTTCGGCCAGCTCATGGTCTTCCAGACCCGGCCTGCGGCTGCGTCGCTCCACCCGGAAACGATACTGGTTGTACTTCGCCCAGCCTATTAGCACCAGCCCGTTGACCAGCGCGATAAGAATGTAAAACGTCACCGTATCCAGGGTCGTGAAAAAGGGACGAACTCCCATATACGGTGAATGCGCCAGTGCGACGATCAGCCCTTTATAAATCAGGTATAAGAACCCAACCCAGGCAATAAGCGTCAACACGACGTCGATGAGGCGCGGCAGCAGACGCCGTTCGGTAAAAATCAGCGGTTGGTTCATGATTCAATCCTCCCGATACCGCGGTCAGGACTGACCCAGCGCGCCCTGCCGCGTTTGCGTTTGAGCATCACTTTGGGGAACGCCACCAGCGTAGTGAACAGACTCAGCATCCAGTACACCACCGGGAACCAGATGATCCAGAACAACGAGGCGCCAATGCCTTTTTCATAGCGTCGTTCAATCATCAGACTCACCGCGAACTGCAACAGGCAGACCACGCCGAGGATAAGTCCAGTGAAGGCTGGCGGGAACAGATGCTGAACATACAGCGTGTCTGGCATTGGGAATAGCAGCCCTAACAGGAACAGCACGATACTAACCGCATAAGCAAATGCCCAGGCGGTAGAGAAACAGAACTCAAGGAACAGTGGCCACATACGGCGGAATTCCCACGACCACAAGCGGCGCATGTTAACGATAAACACCTCCGCACCACCTTGTGCCCAGCGCAGGCGCTGCTTCCACAGTCCTTTCAATGTTTCAGGCATCAGGATCCAGCACAGTGCGCGTGGCTCAAAGAATACCGACCAGTGGCGCAATTGCAGCTTCCAACTGATGTCGATATCTTCGGTGATCATGTCCGGGCTCCAGTAACCAACTTCAGCCAACGCCCGGCGACGAAACGCGGCAACGACACCTGAAACAGTAAATATCTGCCCGTAGACTCGCTGGGTACGCTTGATTAAGCCGATAATCGACGAGAACTCACCGACCTGTACACGGCCAATTAACGTCGAACGGGTGCGAATACGCGGGTTACCGGTCACCGCACCAACGCGCGGGAACTGGATAAGCGGAGCCACGATATAGGCGACCGCATCACGATCCAGTAACGCATCCCCATCGATGCAGACCAGGTAATCACTGCGCGCTGCTGCTGCACCGGTCTTAAGCGCCAGGGCTTTCCCCTGGTTTTCCGCTAAGTGAATCACTCGCAGGCTTGGGTACTCTGTTGCCAGCTGTTCCAGTACATCGTGCGTGTCATCTGTCGAACCATCATTGATGGCAATAACTTCAATATTCTTATATCGCTGAGCCAGTGCTGCCTCGATCGTCTCACGCGCGTTGATCCCTTCGTTAAAACACGGGATCAAAATCGAGACCAGCGGATTTCCCTCCAAAGTAGGCGGCGGCGTTTCATCTCCCCATTTCCAGTGACGCTCGCGGTAAAACCAGAAATAGACCCCGCCGCTTATCCACAATGCAGACATGAACAAGGGCCAGAAGAAGACAAAGTTCAACATCACTTCACCCGTGAAGACGACAGCCACGCCAAACGGCAGGCTGAACATCAGGCAAAGTATCAGGAAAGCAATTATGCGATCGGTCATTTTTGCGGGTACCAGTATGAGGAGAACGTCGAACGAATCTCTGACATCTCAGGTTTATCGCTGATGAAATCATCCGGGTAATAGCCGTAGTTGCCTGCGCCGCTTAACTTAAGCTGACGCATCCATTCGGCGAGTTGTTTACCACTGATTTCGGCCTGTTCCCCGGATTTACGCCAGTCGCGTGCCTGCAGTTCAAACACGGTTTTATCCAGCGCGCCGGGAGTCTGTGCAACAGCATTCACCAGTCGGTCGAGCCAGGCGTTAGCATCATTAGCCGGAATTTTTTCCATGAATGGCATCGCCATGGGGGCTGTCCAGTCATAGGTATTCAGGAAGTCATTCAGGTTTTGTGCAAACCAGGCTTCACTTTCAGGTTCCAGTACCGGCATAGCATAGATATTACGGGCGGTTTGCACCTGCGGACCGCGAATATTGCGTACCGATTGCGTCAACTGCTTAGTGAAGTCGATCAGCATCTTACTTTTCAGGCGAGTCCAGCGCTCAAACGCCTGAGGGTTATTACGGATTTGCTCGATGCTTCCCGGAAGTCCTGCGGCACGGTAGGCGGCTAACGCCTCCGGCGACGCATCTTCAAAATCCGTCAGGAAGGCATCATCATGGAACAAGATACCTTTGAAGCTGGCGTGCTTCGCCAGGTCTTCATAGATCTCGGTAATGCGTTTACGCGCTTCGCTATCCCACGGAGAAAGACGCACATACTGTTCACGATCGATAGCCGTACGTCCGGTTTTTGGATCCCATGCCGTTACACGCGGAATTGAGGCATCCAGATCGAAAGCCAGTACCGGCATCCAGGCGTACACGGTAACCCCAGCACGGGTTTGTAACTGCCAGGAGATATAGTTAAACAGATCGGCGCGCATCGGCAGCCAGCGGTTAGGGAAATAGACCTCGCGAATATTCCCGTCGCCCTGCGGATCGGCATATGCCTGCAGGAAGACATGAGAGATACGCATGTCATAAACACGCTGAATCAGCTTATCGATGTTTCTCTTCTGCTGGGCGGGATCTTTGTCGTAGACGTAATCCAGATCGACATGCATCACGCGCATCGTCTGCGGTTCGCGCACCTGAGCAACCTGGCTGGCAAAACGCTTGAGCGATGGGTTATCAGAAATCAGTACGCGCGGGATGTCATCAAGGAATGCCGCATTCGCCAGCCCTTCATTGAGCGTAAACGCCATCTTATAACCTTGCTCTTTGGCCAGGTTTAAGGTCGTCCCACTGGCGGCACCGTATGGCCAGACCCAGGCACGTGGCGATTTCCCCGTTACCGCTTTAATTTTATTGGTGATCAAAGAGATATCGGTATTAATACGGCGATAGTATTGCTCGTCCGTTTCGTAAGTGCCGGTTTTCTTATCGTAAAGGCGGTTTGCCACAGCAGGTTCTTTACTTCCCTGCGGGTTCGCCTCTGCACCGAAATGCGAGTTCCAGGTATGCGCGCCGATTTCCACCAACGGCGATTTGCCCATTTCCTCGACCATCTTCCAGGTGGCGAATTTATCGCGCGCCGTCATCAGGCCACCAAAATCGACTTTTTTGTCCGCAGGGGCATCCACCCAGCTTCCAACCGGTGCCCAAAGAGCTGGCCAGTTGTAAGCTTTCAGCAGCGGCCAGACGCGGGTATAGAAACTGCTATACCCGTCATCAAAGGTGAGCAGAACTGCTTTTTCCGGCAGCACGATTTTACCGTCATGAGCATCCAGAATTTGCTGGACGCTGATCGGGTTATAACCATTATCACGCAGCCAGGCTATTTGATCGCTCAGCGCGCTGGTACGCACAGAGAGGTAACGCTGATCGGCTGCATCATCCTCTACATCGTGATAGCCGAGAACCAAAAAACTATTTTTCGGCCACGGGTGATCGGCCGTCAGCGGCGTTCTCTCATCAGGAGGAACGTAGCGAGGCGTCGTATTGTGCGCACTACTGCACGCGGTAATCATCAACCAGCCAGCGATGAGTGCGCTAAGCCATAGGCATCTTTTCAGCATGAACAATCCTTAAAACCTGACATTCAAATCGAAAGCGAGGGAGATATTCCGCTCACGTTTACCGTCGTAGGGGCGTTTATCCCACACCAGCATCACCCCGCCATCTACGACGTTGTTCCATTTAAGCCGTTGACCGTAACCCAACTGGACGATGGCCCCTGCGTCTTCACCTTGTTGCCAGTAGCCGCCCACGCCAGCCACTCCCTGCTGTGTCCACACGGTGTCATAGTGTCGGTAAAGAACCTGCTCCGCGGTCAAGCCGGGTACCACGGAGAAATCACTTTTGGGGTTGTAATACGGCACATTCTCTTTGGTGTTGGTGCTACCGCCGATTCCCGGGGTAAAGTCCAGCGTGAAACGCGGTGTTGTCCACATACGCTCTTTTCCGCTAAGCCCGTATTCGATACGATCGTTACCATCCGAGAAATGTGAAGCGGCAAACGACAATTGATACTCTCGCCGTTCGTTTTGGTACCAGCGGACATACATATCGCCGCCGTTGGCATATACGCCGCTACGCAGCGCTCGCAGTGGCGTATTGCGGGAAAGACGCTCAGCTGACCCACCCACACGCCAGTTATCATTGAAGTCATGCCAGGCTGAAAGACGGCCCCCCAGTTTCTGCCCGTCGCCATAATTACGGCCAGACAGTTCCATTTCGGCCCAGTAATCACGTGAAGTCCATTCAGCACCGGCCGCCAGATCGCGGCTGATGCCTTTTCCTTCTTCAAACTCGCCCGTGGCAAAGTTGAAACCGGTAAACAGTCGCCAGTTGTCATTAATCGGCGGGCTGTAAATCGCAGTATTGATGTTGAAGTCATTCTTACCGCTCACCGGGCTATCGGAGGAGATCCCCTGCGTACCGCTGATACGCACTTCCGACATTTTGTGCACATCACGGATTCGTGCCAGGCGCAGCGTCGCTTCGTCATCCGGGCTTCGGGCGATGACATCATCGGTCAGCTCGTCGGCCTGTTTCCACTCCTGAAGATCCAGCGCCACATAGGCCTGCTGACGTTCCAGCTCCAGGTTGCTGGGCTCGATCACTTCCGCAAGCTTAAGCTCTTTTTCCGCCGCATGTGGCAATCCACGGGCTTCTAAAACGGAGGCATAGGTTATGCGCAGCCCCTGGTTACCGGAACCCGTTCGTGCCAGATGTTCTGAGAGTTTTTCTGCTTCTGGCAGTTCATTGGCAGCAAGATGATATTGCGTCAGCAGCGTCTGCCCGAGCAGCCAGTTATCGTTAGGCTGTGGCGTTGGCGAGCCATAGATACGACGCAGATACGGGCTCTCTTTGATCAAGTCATCGACTTGTTTTTTAGCGGCAGCAAAGTTTTCATTATCAATATGCGCATAGAACAGATCCTGTTGATCTTCAGGAGTGAGCGGCGTCACAGGGATAGGTCCGTTCGGATAATAGATGCTCGCCAGCATTGCTTCGGTCTTTTCCGGCTGACGTTCGCTAAGCCACGCCGAAGCCACCCAACGTTTGGCATAGTTGGGCACTTCACCGTCCGCGGAGAGAGATTCGTATTCCTGAATCACGTCGGCAGTACGCTTACGCACCAGCAGGGCGCCCATGCGATCAATTCTCGCCCGGCGCACATCGCCCTGGGCTGCGGGATCATCTTTCCAGGCTGCCAGCAACTGGTCATAGCGGGCAAGCGCTTTATCCGCCACGAGAAAACGCTCATCTTCATTTCGTGCAGAGGTATAAGAAGCGCGCACCTTTTCGGCTGCAGCATCAAGCGCCAGACGCCGCTTAACGGGGTCAGATGTCGGAACCTCTTCCGTCAGTTCCAACGCAGGTTCAGCGACACGGTTGGCTGACAGCGCTGACAACAGCGTGGATTTCGCATTTTTGTTACCCGGATCGACTTCATCCGCCTGGCTGGCGACTAACAGCGCATCCCAGTTTTTCCCCTGTGAATGATACACATAGGCAAGCAGTGCATCAGAGTCAGCCCCCGGATGCGCGCGTGCCCATTTATTTGCTTCAGTCAGGGCCTGCTGATTGTAACGTGCATCCGCCAGCGTCATGATCCAGCCGGTACGTACATCGGCGTTCTCAGGCTCTTCCTGTACAACGCTCTCCCAGAGCGCTAATGATTCATTCCAGCTCTTCTGATTGCGATACGCACGCGCAGCGGCCACTTTACCGCGTGCAGGCACATCCATCTGCCCACGATACCGCTGCCAGATATCAATGGTTGCTTTATCGTTGTTATCAACCCAACCAGATACTTGCAGCCAGTCAGCCACCTGATTTGGCGTTAACGCACTTTTCTTTCCCTGCTCCTCAAGGTAGCGCAATAACGGTGTGCTATTACCACCTCGCGCTTCAATAATCAACGCATCATAATCTGATACTGCTGCAGAGGCTTGCATTGGGAAAAGAACGCTTGCCGTAAATAAACAGGTTACTGACTTAAAGCGTTTAATAAAGTTGGCATGTCGACGCATACTGAACATATCTGCCCTTATATCTTACATCACAGTAAAAATAAGCGTTTTCAATAAGTTATAGTCATTCCCTGACGGTTGCCGACCATGTAAAGTGCACTGCCGCTTATTTCGTAATATGACTAAAATCATTTAATTCTTTCGTCTTATTGACTCTCTATGACTCATCCACTCGTCGTTGAGAGGCAGGCGAAAGCTCAGGAATTTTATCACTCAGTGTGGGGTCTTGCTATGTTATAAGAAAACTCTTAGGCAAAAAAAGTATTTTAAACCAAATTATCCTAATACTCTTGGGATCGAATACTGGATTTAGATTAAGTTTCCGTGACGAAACCACGTAACGATGATAACTATTATCAGCAAATATAGAAACACCAGGTAACTGTTTGCCTGATAAGCATTTTGAGAATTGACAGGAAAAACCTGATAATTAACAGTAACTGATAACACTATAAATAACATCAGTTAATTTTAAACGGCTAAGTTTCAGGGTGAAACGAGCAACACAAAACCAGGTAAAAAGAATTAGATAAAGATATAACAAAATGAAATTAAAGGATTTTATTAACAGTAAGTTTATCCCCTACCAAAAATGGCATTGTGGAATCCCCCAATGAACCACCGCAGGTAATTGTTAATTTCACTATGCCCAAGTGTATTTATCATTCCACAAAACTGTACTTATCTATTTGTTAAATTATTGGCGATATCAACGACAATCAATTTTTACCCTTACAAAATACAAGCCTAATGCTATTGAATGATGTCCATTGAGCCATAAGCGTTTGCGCTTACCCTTTGCGCATTCTTTCAGGTAATCTGGCAAAAGACGCCAACGGGAGCTGGTCAATGAAAATCGTTAACGCAGAAGAAAAGCATATCCCCGCTATCCATACTATCTACGCACATCATGTTCTTCACGGAACTGCCAGCTTTGAGACTGATCCGCCAGATACCCGCGAAATGCTTGTTCGCCTGACTAAGATCCGCGAGCTGGGGTTGCCGTGGGTTGTGGCCCTGCAGGACGAAAAAGTCATCGGTTACTGTTATCTCACCCGCTACCGTGAACGCTATGCCTACCGTTATACGCTCGAAGATTCGATTTATATTGATCCGGCAGCACAACGTCAGGGTGCGGGCAAAGCGCTACTACACCATGTCATTACATGGGCAGAAACACACGGCTACCGACAGATGATTGCCATCGTCGGCGACAGCAATAATCAGGGATCGCTGAAAGTCCACCAACAGGTCGGATTTACCGAGGTCGGCACGCTAAAGAATATTGGCTTCAAGCATGGTCGCTGGCTCGATACCGTATTGCTACAACGTAATCTGGGTGAAGGTAACAGCACACTGCCGCCCGATGCTGGCGTGATACTCTGAGGGAAAACGGAGGGGGGAAGCCCCCCTTAATACTAATTAAGGCCGTTTGCCTGCTTTACCTACCAGCTACACGCCATCTTCCTTTGCGAAAGCACCTTTTTGCGCATCCGGGAGGATTTCCTGCACCTCATCAGGCTCACCGCATCTGCGGGGCGTTTTGGAACATAAAGAATATCTCATTCAAGGATAACCAGTTATCGCAGGTAAATTTATTTTTATAAGCGTTATCAGAGATTGAGTGGTTAATATTAAATCTAATATACTCTTATAATTCTAAAGTGATGCAGGGGGATTATTCAATAGCGAATAATCCCCCTGCACCCCCTATCGTTCTATAAATGGGACACTGCTTCCCACTTTTCAATCTGGACGGGTTATAACACATGAATTATAAATGCATCTGTTTTCTATCTCTGAGGTTACACCATGAACAAGAACATATTGATCGCAGTATGCGCATTAGGTTTTGTGAATATTGCACATGCCGAAATATATAAATTAGATAGTACGCATACGAATGCGACATTTAATATCGACCATTTTCAGACATCAACTAACCATGGTGGCTTTTACTCCATCAGCGGAGAAGTGAAATATCTTCCAGAGAAACAGCAAGGTGAACTGCAGGTAACCATTCCTGTAAAGTCTCTAAATACCGGTCTGGAAGCATTTGACAAGCATATCCGTAGCAGCGATATACTCGATGCAGAAAAATATCCGGATATTGTATTCAAATCAACAAAATGGAACTTCTCTGAGGGCAAACCTACCTCCATTGAAGGGATGTTGACGATGAAGGGGGTTACTAAACCTGTCACGTTAACGACGACAAAATTCGGCTGCTATATGAGTCCGGTTTTCAACGCTCAGGTCTGCGGTGGTGATTTCTCTGCAAAAATTGATCGTACCCAATGGGGGGTTGATTATCTCGTCAACATAGGAATGAGCAAAACAGTTGATATTAACATTCAGGCTGAAGCAATACGCCAATAACAAGGAAGTAAGAATGAAAGTGAATAAAACAGTTCTGGCCATAGCCTCTGTGGCTATGATGATGTCATCGGGTCTGGCGCAGGCCGAAGCATATAAAGCCAGCACCGAAGAGCACCCCATTAAAATGGTTAACATTGACTCTCTTGAAAATCAAGTAAAAGCCAGAATGGAAAAGGGAGCATTTGGTTATATTCGTGGAGGCGCGGAAGATGAAAATAATCTGCGCAGCAATACCGAGAGCTTTGATAAGAAATTTATCGTTCCACGAGTATTGCAAGGTATTGAATTAAAAAATATCAATCTTTCAACCAGCTTGCTGGGCATTCCGCTAAAAACACCAATTATCCAGGCGCCAATGGCAGCCCAGGGTCTGGCGCACGAAACCGGTGAACTCGCCACAGCCAGAGGGATGGCCCAGGTTGGTTCAATTTTCTCTTTAAGCACCTACGGAAATAAAACCATTGAGGATGTTTCCAGAGCATCAGGGGGAAATCCGTTCTTCTTCCAGCTCTATATGAGTAAAAATAATAAATTTAACGAATTTATATTAAATGAAGCGGTTAAACATGGTGCAAAAGCGATCATTCTGACAGTCGATTCACCTGTTGGTGGATATCGCGAAGACGATATAAAGAATAATTTCCAGTTCCCTCTCGGCTTCGCAAATCTTGAGATGTTTGCGAAGCAGAGTGATGACGGTTCAAAAACAGGCAAAGGTTCTGGTATCAGCGAAATTTACGCACAAGCCAAACAAGCCTTCACTCCGGAAGATATTAAATACGTTCACCAAATCTCCGGTCTGCCAGTCATTGTGAAAGGAATTCAGTCGCCGGAAGATGCAGAGGTTGCTATTAAGGCCGGAGCTGCAGCTATCTGGGTTTCTAACCACGGGGGAAGACAACTCGATAGTGGGCCATCCTCATTTGATGTACTGCCCTCTATCGCAAAAGTTGTAAATAAACGCGTGCCAATTATTTTTGATAGTGGTGTACGTCGTGGTTCACATGTATTTAAAGCTATCGCTAGCGGCGCTGATATCGTGGCTATTGGACGTCCTGTCCTGTACGGTCTAAACCTCGGCGGAGCTCAAGGTGTTGCTTCTGTTGTCGAGCAACTCAACAAAGAATTAGTCATCAATATGATGCTCGGTGGAACCAAAGATATCGAACAGGTGAAAAAAACCAAATTGTTGACCTTACGTGATCTGGAAGAATAAGAGCATACTTTGGGTTAACGGCATGAAATATTAGCCCCCTCTATTCCACTCACCAGAGCCATTATTAAAGAATAGATAATAATGCTGAATACCGGCCACTATGGCCGGTATTTTATTTATTCACCAGATAACTATGACAGTGCTAAATCGCGGCAACATCACCGACACCAGACGCTATCTGGATTTAGACGAGCAAGCCGTTAGCCAGGAGGTCAATGAGATGGCCTTTTAAGAAGGTACACATTCTGCATCTACAACAACGCCAATTACACCAAAACCGTCACGATCAGACCGTCCGAACAGTGCAACATTTGAAGAGGAGTTGCCCCCTTTACTGGCTGATACGAAATGTAGTTTTACTTAAGTCTAATACTTGTTGCTCATGCGGTTATTGTTTGTAAAATAGCCAATTAAATTATTTCCATAGCAAGTAGAGGGACCTATGAAGCAATACACCAATGAACTTACCGCCGAAATGCTGGCAGCATTTGACCAGTCACCATTCACAGCCGAACAGCTCGCGGAAATGAACGAAGAAACCCGTAATCTGATCGCTGAAGGAAACGCCTATAACCTCGCTCACCCAGTTACAGCCGCTTATCTGATTGCTACAGAGGGTAGCTTAACCCGCAACGGGGGAACGGTTATCAGTGAATACAACGGGCAGCAGATCGAAATTGAAGACGGAACACGCCTAAATGTATCTCTTGTGGGTGATGAAGTTCGTTATCCAGATGGAACCACCGCGAAAATCAGCACTGGAGTAGGCAATACCTCTGGTGACTCCGCCGCTCTTGTCGGTAGCTTACTCGACAACGGCGACGAAATTATCAGTAGCCCACAGAATGCCGGAAGAAGAGTAGTCCGAGCAGGGGAATCGTTGCCAGAAAACTTTCTGAAATAAGGCGGTCACTATGGCATCGGTTAACAGAGGCTGCACAGTTCACGGTAAGAACGTTGGTCTACACGGAGATAAAACCTCTACAGGCGCACAATGTATTGCCGCCCGCCCCGGTATGTCTGTCATGGGCAAGTGGAAACTCTATATCGGCGATAAGACCACCCCTTGCCCTAAATGCGGGAAAGTGGGGGTGATAGTGAGCGGTGATCCTCGCTGCTCAAATAGCGCCGCAGTCGCCGTGGATGGTGCTGAAATCCTCTGCGGTTGTCCACAGGGTACTAATTTTCTTATCGCGCCGGGCACCGTTGAGGTGAATACCCCTTCTTGGGCGACAGCACCTGTAGAGCCAGTGCAACATGCACAGGCAGCGAAGAAACAAAACAGCTTTGCTGACACCTGCAAGCCAGAAGATAACCAGCTATTGAACGGCGTTTACATCTGGACAGAAATCACCGATGCAGGACACGCTTTCGTTTCGGTGCATGAAAATAACTCGATCTACGTTTACACCTACGGGCGCTTTGGTCGAAGAGGACCAGCTAACTTTACAGGCGATGGAATACTTAACTTCTTTACCGGTGACGATGCTCGTAGCTACTACCGTGAAGAACTTTACAAAGTTAATGCTCGGGTATTCAAAATTGATGATGCATCCATAGTGGAGACACGTTCATTGTTTGAAAACCTTTGGAACTCAGGAGCAAAGCCAATCCCTACTGAGAAAATGGGTGAAAGAACCAAACGCAGGGGAAGAGTAATTGACGTCTATGATCTTACTGGTAGCAACTGTACAACTCACACTGTTCAGGTAATTCGTAAATCTGGCTCAAACATTTTCGAAACAAGCTACACATCGACTACAACGCAATTACCGATTGAAGGCGTGGAAGATTTTGCAGTGCCTTTATCTCTGCAAAATTATCTTATGCGCAAGAGCAGCAGCCTAAACTCAATGCAAGTAACTGAAGTTACCAATGAATTTAAAGAGCAGTATCCAAACATAGATAATTACACTCTTGGTGAAGAAAATGCTATGGAGAAAAACCTTGCTGCGGGAGCCTCTACATTAGGTTCGGCTTCTGGTTATTCTGGCGGTACGGTTGGTGGATTCTTGGGTGGTTCATATGACCTTGACGAGTAGAACAAAATGTTTCATCCGATGGGGGAGCATAATCACGATCTCTTTCCTCTACATAGCATCCATTTTGGTCAATGTATTAGATTATGGGATAACGAGAAAATACACTGACATACTCAATGAAAAAACGATCACTATTGAAGCCTGTAATGCTGTGGTGGCTGATTTTGAACAGTATTACGACAGACTGATTGATGTTTCTCTCTTCGGTTACATCATTTCTACCGTGTTGATCCTGATCATCTTCAAGAAAGTGAGATGACCGTCAAAGGCTGGAGAAATCCAGCCTTTCCCCTTCTCCCTGATTTTAGACAATACAAGCCTAATGCCCGTTGGTGGTAAGACAACGCGCGGAGCCGTCAGGCGACAACATCAGGGTATGTCAGACAGTGAAGTTTATCAGGATGACCATGTACCCGAAGGAGCGAGGCCGAACCGCTGGCAGAGCTTGCATGTGGTGTGCAAGTACCGTGACCACCATAAAACCTGTTTATTCCCTGCAACGTCATCGCGACGTGTAGCATGTGGGAGCATCGGCAAAAAATGCGCTTCACTGTAAGGTTATGAGAATCAATGCCCGGGTCAGGCTTTGCCTTCACGTTGTGCTATCGCGGTGTGAGGTTGGAACTGCCGCCGTCGAATAGTTATACTCTTACTTCCATAGTAACTATCCGTGACAACTAACAGTGTACCTCTTGTTGGTAGATCGTCGTTCAATGGTAGAACGATCATAGACAACTTATGTTAAGTAAGTTGTTGATAGCGAAACACATTAAGCCAGTAGCTGGCGGTGTTTTGCAACAAGGGGAGAGATCTGGAGCGGGCGAAGGGATTAGAACAAGCCAATCAATAACTTGAAAAACATAGAGTTTTCAAGTTATATCTTAACTTATACCCCCAAAGATACCCCCAAAGCACAGAGGCTTTGAATTCAAGTAATTACCTTTGTCGATAAATCAGCAGGAAGCGAGATGATAGCAAATGGCAGGCATACTCGAAAGCAGCGACACCGTTAGTATCAGACTAATTACGATTTAATAAACCCAGATCCCGGCGGGCCCTCATGATATCAATAATCGTGAGATATGGCGTTTGTTCTTGCCAGCTAAACCCTCTGCGATCGATACGAACCAGTTCGTACTTTTCCACTAGAAAGTTAATGGCATCAGCCAGCGTGATACCGGCATCGATATGTTCCTGTATAACACGTTCCTCACTGAATGGTGTGTCGTTGAGGGTGAGACCATAGTGCTGTTCCAGCAGACGTGTCAGTAACATTTGCCAGACATCCACGGGTGACAGGCAGGGCTTCGCCGCCCGCTGAGTTGTTGCAGGTTGAGATTTCATGTTTGCTCTCGTGGAAGTTATTAGCGCTGAGTGGGATAAATGGCGATATATACGTAGCCGCAACTGCCAAGGGTATCGGCTTCGCAGGTGAAACCGTTGCGGTACAGAGTGACGCAGTGGGTGTGGCGAGGATTCAGTTCACCGGTAGTCAGCATGGATTCCATCTGGCGGATAAAGTACGGAAATGCCACATCCAGCTTCCGGCATTCTGCGTCACTGAACTGGCCGGTGATGCTGGCCCGGTCAGCTAAATAATGCAGCCGGTTCCCCTCCTGTACCAGACGGGCTCCCAGGCGTGGCGTAATATCCCGCTGCAGGCCCCATGTGATGTTGCTCATTGATAACCTCCGTTATTGTCAGTTCAGGGTAATACTCATCAGGCAGGCATACGGCCCGTTGCGGTCCTGGCGACGTTCGGCGTATACCGCCAGGACACCTGAGATATCCGGCACGTCCCTGCCGGTGTAATGGCAGACGCTACCGTGCCACTGATATTTTCCACTGCAGTATCGAAAAATGCGTGAGGCCGGATGCTGGCGGTATATCGTCATTGCCCGGCGTTTACTGATAATTTTCATGTCATACCTCACAGCAGACCGTGTTCAGCGAACGAATAAATTTGCCTGCCGCCGACAATCAGGTGGTCAGGGACACGGATATCCACCAGCTGAAGTACCTGCACCAGCCGCTGCGTGAGGGTTTTGTCGGCTAGGCTGGGCGTCGTCTCGCCGGAAGGATGGTTATGCGCCAGTATCACCGCCGCCGCATTGAAGTGCAGTGCACGTTTGACTACTTCCCGGGGATGCACCTCGGTGCGGTTAATCGTGCCGGTAAAGAGCGTCTCATGGGCAATCAGTTGATTCTGGTTGTCCAGATACAATACCCGGAACTCTTCCCGCTCAAGCGCGGCCATATGCAGTCGCAGCCACTCCCGGACGGCGTGAGTGGAGGTGAAGGCCACCCCGGGCTCATGCAGATGCCGGTCAAGAATCCTCAGCGCCCGCTGAATGAGATGCCGGTCCTGTGGCGTCATCTCGCCGGGTAAAAAGGAAAGCTGTTTCATTCGTTGTTCCTCCGGTCAGTCAATGATGCGCAGAATGGCGTGGGCTTCTGGATGCTGCAGGGCGTAGTCCCGCAGGCGGTAATAGTGCGCGGTCATTGCGTCACACTCTGTACGGCAGGCATGGTGGCTGTATTCAATCAGGCAGACCGCGATACCGGCAGCGTCTGCACTCATATCTGCACCATTGCCGTTCATGCTGTTGAACAGATGCCATTTATCGTCACTGTCAGCATCAGGGGCCATAAACGCGCCGCCATTGCTGAGGGTGTAAAAGGACCAGATACCACCGCTGTAATCCGCACAGAAGCGGCCCATCCAGGCGAAAATATGCGGTTCCAGCGTTGTCCATTGTGGAATGGTGCCAAAGTGCTGCGGCCAGAAGCAGATACGCTGTTCGTCAGGTAGCTGCGTTACGGTCAGTTCAAATTCGGATTCGTTAGCAGATGCGAGGTTGTTTTGTGTCGCTGTAGTCATGGGTATATCTCCATTAATAAAAAATGCCAGCGACGATGGCTGGCGCATGGGGTAATAAAGTGGGTTCAGGAAGGTTAAATATTGGTGGTAAATGATTCGGGGTCAGCGGGTGAAAATGTCAGTGCGGATACCTGACCTGCGGATATAACGGTTAAGCCCTTCACCGGCATCCGGTTCAAAGTTCCATGCCCGCCAGACCATCCGGCCTTCGGCGTCGCGAACCACCAGGCGGAAGTGACTACCCTGGTCGTCTTCAATGCCGATGTTGCGATACCGGCGGGTAACTGCTTCGGCCTGCTGTCGGGTAAAAGGTCCCGGTGGCAGCATGTGAGATTCAGGCATTCGATGTACCTTAAAAACAAAAGCCCCTGACGCAGATGCGTCAGGGGCTGTGGGAGTTTGCATGTGTAGGGGGATTGTCAGTAACCGGTTTGCACCTTATACAGCCGTAAGGTTTTGCTGCCCCGGACAATCTTCACATACAGGGCATTATCTTTCGTGCCGCGCACAAACCCGGCCTGCACATCGCCCTTGCAGTCACCACCGTCGTAAGGAATGTTGACACCGGTCTGGTGCACCAGGTCGATAACCCCGAAGCTTAAGTCTTCACAGGCCGGGCCCGGCAGGTCCTGAATCAGGGCAAATTTATGGTCGTCGCTGACACCGGTCAGTGAGCACATGGAGGTGTTGATGTCGTTTCCCTGGCACCAGTACTCCTGGCCGGGATTGTCTTTATCCATCAGGTTTGCCGGAAGCTGAGCGGCACTGGCACTGAAGGTGGCGAGCAACAGAATGAGGGCGGATATGGCTGAAGTGATAATACTTAACATGGCATTCTTCCTGAATTAATGGGTGCCAGATGACACCCGATATATTTGCAGGGCATCTGGTGTGATTTAAAACGTCTTTAATCAGATGCTCAGCAGTTACCGGTACGGCGGCACAGTTCTTTTAGGCTTTGCTGAGAGGCCCACTGTTGCAGTTGGCGATCCTTTTCTGTCTGCCTGGCCTTAATGGCAGCCAGTTGTTGTTTATTTATGCAGCTTTCAGGCAGCACCATCAATACACGGGGCTCCGCCTTTTTATTAACCATCTCAAGCTGCACCTGTGTATCGACGATACTGAAGTAACACCCTTTACCGTTATCCTCACCCTGGTACACCACATCAAGATCAGAAGCATATCCGCTAGCCGTTTTCAGGTTCAGGTAACGGACGGTTTTTGTTTTTTTGTCAGCTAGATACAGAGGGGTGTTATAGGCCTGGCGCAGCAAAAATGTATTCGTCCACGGATAATAACCAATGATGTCAGCCTTCAACCCAAGCGCATTGAGCATTTTCACATCATCATAGCCATTCGCAGAGGTCCAGCCGCTTTTCTTCATGTCGTACCAGTTGGTGAGACGACCGGTGACATCGTAGGCATGTGCGCTGGTCGTGAGCAGCAGGAGCCCTGTGACAGCCAGAGTAGTGAGTCTTTTTTTCATCGTGATATCCTTTTATTGCATCATATAGGCATGTTGTTGTCTGAGCAGGATTCAGGCCATAACGGCCAGAACCAGCATTGCCAGCCATACCCAGAAGTAAGCCGGTTTCTGACCGAGGGTTTTCGCCCGCCGCCACAGATAGAACGGTACCAGCCAGGCCAGTTTGCCGAACGTGGTGGTATCCACTCCGGCCTTACGCAGACGGCGTTCATCGAGATACCCTAGAGCGATATTGAGCAACAGCGTGATAAACCAGTACTGCCCACCCGAGACGGCCTCATACGCTTCCTCAAACGCCATCCCGTTCAGCCCTGCCGTCCAAAGCTCGAGCGCATAACCAATAAAAGGCGCAAATGCCAGCGTCCATACCACTCCGCCCGGAATGCGGCTCCCCGGCAGTGCTGGTGGTGTGGTGCTGTGGAGCAGCGCCGAAGCCAGCGGGGTGGCGGAGACCGGTTGCCAATCCGTCATACCCTGTCGCCACACCAGCGTGGTTGCCGTCAGTTCACCGCGCACAATCAGGCCAGTGATGTCGTCTTCGGTCACATTGTCGTGACGTATGCCATTTTTTTCGTAATGCCAGGTCATAGCTTTTCCTTCTTAACAGAGGTTATTAAAATGAAGTCCATCCCGATTCCCCGTTATCAGCAACCTGTGACAAAACTTCATGGATGAAACTGAAGTGCGGAAGAGCCCGGATAAAGCCCGCCTGTGTGGTTAGCTGGCTGAGACGTTTTTTCGGGATAAAAGTGGTATTGAGGACCGTTACTGCATGAATGGCCGTCAGAGGATGCACGGTGATATGCCCGTTAAGTTCACCGGTGAGGTACCAGCAGCCGTCGAGTGATATCAGGCGGTACGGGGCCAGTCCGTCACAGCGCTCTCCCTCAGCCAGCAACAGTACCCGCTGGCAGGCGGTAATGGCACTGACGAGACGGTAGAACACCAGTGAGATGGCGGGTGACACAGACTGTGGTGGCTGCCACACCAGACAGGGCATCCCTCCTGCTGTGAGCAGCATGCCCGCCAGACGCCGGTCCAGCCCCGGAAAGATATCGGCCAGTCCGGACCGGTGAGCAAAGGTCAGCGCATCCAGCTCGCCCTGTACGCCCCCGCCGGTGCTGCGCAGGCGACATTGCCCCCGTCGATACTCAAGGTCGAGGTACATGAGCCGTTCGCGAAAATCCCGTCGCAGGGTACGGACTGACACACCAAACTCTGCAGCCAGCCGCGCCATGTTCAGCGTTTCACCGGCAACCAGGCGGCTGATTATCAGTGACAGCCTGACAGCCAGCCGGTCATGACGGCGCTCTGCCTGTGTCATCTCGGATCTCCGTAATAATTAACTGACTGAATATGAAATGATTCTAAAGAGGGGGGCGGACAGGGTATGGACATGGAATGAACTATTTTTTATCTGCCACCGGAGGCAGGCCCGACGCGGTACTCCGTGGAATGCGGTGATAAAACACTCAATCCAATGGAGGTAAAACGGACAAGGAGTGTCCCTTCCTAACATATTGATAACAAGCTCAGGACTGAAACCCACTCAGCATCGCTTCCGCCATCACCCAGAGAGCCCGGTTGAGCTTCACATCACCGTCAATACCGCGCACCGCACGGGTATGCGTTCGTCCGCCTTTCGCACTCCGTCCACTGAGCCCGCCCTTAATCAGGTTCTCCTGAATACGCTGGTATGTGGTCCACAGATCATTGCTCTCATCCTGCCAGCGGCGTGGGGAGAGTATCTGAGGTGCTGTCACCGGCTGGTGGTCCTCACCGAAGCGGTACGTCAGTGCAGCCTGTGCCAGAGCCTGTTGTGCCGGCGGGGGCAGCATCAGCGACTGCATGGCATCACGTTTTTCTTCCACACGGTCAAAGATCCCCAGTACTTCATAAGCCCCCTCAATCACCTGACTCACCACATCTCCTTTGTGCGGCACCCGTACCTCGCCAAACGACTCACCGCAGACGAGGCCGTTCTGACATACCGCACGGAATAATCCCGGCAACATCTGATACGAGCTGGTGCCATCATGGGAGTTGAGCAGAATAATTTCCGGCACCTGTTTGCCGATAATTTGCCCCTCCCGACGCAGGCGCAGCATATGCTTTGTATGCTCACGACGCCCTGGGTCACGCACTCGGGTCTGGCAGGCAAAGAAGGGCTGAAAGCCTTCGCGCTGCAGACTGTCCAGCAGGGATATGGTGGGTATGTAGGTGTATTTTTCACTACGTGACTCGTGTTTGTCCTCACTGAACACACTGGGTACCACGCGATACAGCTCTTCACGGGTTAGCGGACGATCACGACGAATAAGGTTTGCTGCGCCAAAGCGCGAAGCCAGACGGGTCATAAGCAGACTCCTTGTTGATTCAGAAAACAGATAAAAGAAAGCCCTGTCGCACAGTGGCGACAGGGCTCTGGAAGTACTGGAACAGAAAAGGGTTAAACTCTCAGAAGAAGAAATCCCAGACGGCGCGAACCGTGCTCACTACCATATCGCGCACACTGAGAATAAGCGATTTCACCGGCTCCGGCACAAAAGGCAGCGAAGCAACTGCATCAACAACCTCACCTGCAGCTTCACCAAAACGGTCCCGGGCCTGCGACTTTACAGGCTCGCTGCGCAACTTATCATGCAGCTGAGCGCTAAGCGGGCTACTGGCACGGGCTGGCAGGCTGCGCATCATTGTTTCCACCAGTGACCCGAGCCCCCATCCCGTTCGTGCTGACACGGCGCGTAACGGATGTGATGGTGTAAATAACTGGCGGATATCACTGAGCTTGAGACTGAGATTGATTTTCTGGTGAGAGGATGGAGAGCCGCTGGTAGCATTCCATTGCTGGCAGGGCTCCAGCTTGTCGACCTGGTTTACCACAAACAATACCTTATGCCGGTGAGTGCCAATAACCTCGCGGTAAAAACGCTCATCCACCGACAACGCCCGGTCATCGGCTTTAATCACCCACAACACCAGGTCCAGTTGCGGCAACTGACGCCGGTACAGCGCCCGATATTCCCGGTCGCGGACCTCACTTTCACCGACACCCGGCAGGTCTATTAGCACCATGCTGTGCCGCCCGACTTGCAACCGGCAGCGCAGGGGCTCACGGGTACAGGCCGACACATCACTGACCGGGGACATTTCTCCGGCAAACAGCGCATTACACAACGATGATTTACCCGCTCCGGTTTTACCCATCACACCAATCACCGGCTCGTAATTTATCAGCTTGCTGATATGCGCCAGAATGTGTTTTCTGACTGTATCGGGTAGCGTAGCAACAGACTGCGTGACACCCTGCAGGCCATCGTGTTCATTCATGAAGTCACCTCTGACAGATAAAAGAAAACCCGCGAGGAACACAGCAATTCTCGTGGGTTTAGGGGGATGGTCATGCCGATAATATCTGTCTGAGATTATTTGGAATGAGAGGGCGTTATTTAGTTAAAATAAATACAACACCCATGAAACATGTGTGCATCTAAAATTTCAACCTTTATCACTCTTTATAATTTCAGAATATTTATGCTCAAGAAGATTCACCATAATTTCCGTTTCCGATACACCATAATGATTCGACAATTTGAAAAGCTGTTTTTTTGATTTAGTAGGTAATTTTAAAGCATCGACGCCAGTTTTAGATTTCTTCCTTCGAAGTTGCTGACCCCAGGCTTTTTCAAGCTCATCCATCAATACTGCTTTGTGTTTCTGGGGAGCAGTAGGTGACTCCGTTAACACAAGAAATTGCTGACTTACTTTTTTACGACTCCTCTTCAACTCTTCAAGCTGCGCATTCGTCCAGCCATTCCAGAAATCAAAAGTTGCGCAGATAAAATACCAACGCTGGTAATTATTAAGAGGATTAAGTGGGGGCGAAACACCTTTGTTTTTCATTGTTTCCCATACCCACACACATTGCTCCTCATTTTTAATGTCCATCCATGAAAAAACTTCTGGAAAATCTGCGTAAACTTTAGACCATGCATCATTTATTTTTGTTGTCAAACTGGCGATATTCTTTGCATCTAAATATAAAAATGTATTTGTAACGAATCTAATAATATTTTCGACACCCTTTACATGTGCAACAAAGTTTGGGAAGAAAACACCATTGGCGGGTTTATTTTTTAACGTAGAAGGTTGAAGTATCCTGATAAGTTCATCTAAATCACCCTCCAGAGTTTCTTGCTTATCGGAGGCTAACAACAACAAGCTGTTTTGTGGTTCTGATGTCTCTGCGTCTGGTTTATTTTCGGGAACATCAAGATTGAAGTCCGATGTCATCACTCCTAATGAGGCCACCCCATCCCCCTGATGGACTGATGGTTTTTCACTTATGGTCAGGTCAAATTTAACTGTACCGAGTGCCTCTGCTGAAAATGGATCAACAAAGCTTTTAGCTACCTTTTGAGCGCACTTATCTATGGTGTTTTCGCCATATAGAGCCAGATAAAAAAAATAAAAAAATGCTGCCCGGGGTTCTTTATTTAGCCATTTTAGCTTGTTTTTTAACCACGAGTGCTTTTCTGAAAATTGCTTATCTAGCCTGATGTACTCTTTTTCGACACGCTCTTTTTCCCATGCGCGGCTTTCTTCAGCGTAACCCTTCCTGTCTTCGTTCATTTTTTCACCAATTGCTGTGATTGATTTTGATTATCTTACGTATTAAAACCGTAAAAAAACAATAGAAATAATGACTAATAATTGATTTAAAGTTAAATAAAAAACAAAACAAAAACGTAGTAAAAACGTAGGGTAAATCCAGATGTTAAAAATAAAAAATCAATGAGTTACAAGCATGTCATGTGATAAACCAACAGGATAATACCATGTCAATGCAAGCATCTATTTTGTCAGGCAGAAGAAACATTACAAGTCATCATCTTTCTCAGGTAGCGCAGGCTACAGGTCACTGAATCTGACATTTAACGAAACGGCTTCATCAACTCGCAGGTAAAACACGAAGTCACAAATGATCGCCGCTGCTTTTTACAACTGCACCGGTACCTATGCAGAGTTGAGCAGCACCTCGTGGTCACTGGTCATCGCCGTGATACATCATGCTTTGCTTCGATTATTTAACGGTAGTCAACCACTGTACTTCTCTGTTGACAGAGAGGTGGGTATTTTCAGCTGACAGAGGTATACGTATACAGGGTAGTGACGTAACCACCATTGCCCGCCGTTTCACCGGAAACACTCGGCGTCACCTGTGGAATAACCTTCCGATATGGAGGCTCTGGTTAAATGGAGCCATCAGCGAATCGTGTTGGCGATGTTGATGTGGGAGCTCAAATATTGCTCTCGCTATAGTCTGGCAGGGACGTGCAAATTGAATGATGTAGAGCCAGAGTTCCGCCTTCAGCATGTGCTTGATTTGGTCGGTAAGCTGGATCATCAAACTGCTACCGTGGCACTTCACACTGCTTGCGGAATAACCCCCCTCGTCAATATGGTTCCCGGCATCCGCTTAACATAAGAGCACCAGTCATACTTTAACGAGCTAAGTCCCCTTTCTATAAAGTTAAATTCTTCGCATCCCGGTTATAAGTCGTAGCAGTCTTCTAGTTCTTAAACGTATTTTTGATAATTAAGGTTAATTGGTATTATAGGGAAGTAGATCTCAGCATATAACAACTATCCCACCAGAGGATAGCGCATTGCTGATAGTAATGAACTGGATCTGCCAGGTAGGTAACATCCCCGGTTACATTACAAAAAAACAGTTCCTGCTGTTCCTTTGAACTCACCCAAAGGAATAACACAATGAAAAGACATTACCCACACTTTAAAAAAATCACTCCCGATGATTTCCTCCTGAATATGATCAATCACCATCTTAATCAGATTCTGATGCGTCACTCTAAAATACTGGCGTTTAGAATGGATTTTGATTATCAGCGAGGTACCAACCGATTCATTCGTAATTCTTCATTTGAGATACAGGATGACCTCCGGGATTTAACCCTGGCTGTAATGCAAATGCCTCAACTCTGTGGTTGTTTCTGGGTGCTGGAATGGACATCAGAAGGGGCAGTTCATGCTCATGCGATTTTTTATCTTAATGGTCAGGAACATCAAAAGTCATTCCCGTTCATTTTACGGGCAGAAGAACTGTGGCTAGAGATTACCCATGGTGAAGGCAAATCTCAGCGATGCAAACCAAATGCATATCATCGGGACAACATTAACAACGTTGTGGAATATCACAATAACGATGCCATAAACAGCCTGAGACGTATAGCCAGCTATCTGGCAAAAGAAGACCAGAAATACGGATTACCAATCTGGGGATACAACGAAATTCCTTCGCCAGCCAGGCAGGGCAGACCGAGGAAGTTTAGTTAGTTTTTTACAGCAGCACCGGTTGCTATGCCGGAGCGGGCAGCAACGTTTAATCACCCGACTCCGGTACCCATTCAGCTACCGGAGAATCAAATCATGACCAGTAAACCTTCCCTGTCTGAAGACCAGTTCGTCGATATGGCTTTTATCACCCGCCTGCTGGGGGTCAGTGATAAATGGATTTACCGACTCATCAAGGATGGCCTCTTTCCAAAACCCATCAAACTGGGTCGAAGTTCACGCTGGTTGCAAAGCGAAGTCGAAGCCTGGCTGCAGGCCCGTATTGATGCATCCCGTCCTCAGCGCTAAACCCCTTCCCGTTCGTTAACCCAAAACCAGTGCGTCATCTCGTATCCGCCTCTTGCGGAGTTTTACGGCTGCATGTCAGTTACTCATTTAAGGAATATCAGAAATGAACAATTCACCCTTACTCAACCATTACCAGGCCTGGCTGGATGATTTTACCCGCGTCAGTCTGTTCCACGGTTTATGCCAGCAGCACATCTCGCAGTGGCACAGGCTGGCGATAACCGCCTGCCCGATGCCAGGCAGTAGCGTAACAGAAGTCGTCATTCCACAGTGTCTGCTGCCGGTCACCCGCACCGGCCGACTGGGATCATGTACTTCCGCCCCCGGTCTGACTAAACACACCGATTATGCCCTTCTGCCCGGTGTGCTGCTTAGCGAATGTTATCGACTGGGGAAAAGTCGGCTGGCAAACCAGTTACAGATGTTATTCCGGCTTAATGTACAGCCCGGTATGCGCCAGGCGCTGACCCTGCTGTGCTGGTGTGAGCTGGCAACAGGTAAGGATATGGAGGAATGGTATGCGCTGCATCTGCCACAGCCTGACACGCTGACGCAATGGTTGGCAGTAAAACAGCGGGCATACCGGGGACTGAAGACGCTGACTGACGGTTACATTCGTGCCACCCAGCCGATGTGAGGGACGGATAATGCTGATACCAAAATGCTATATCGCACAGCGTAAAACCGGTGAGATTTTCGCTGTCAGCCAACTGAATTCAGGCGATGACGAGTGGTTCTGCCATCACTGCCAGTGCCCGTTGATTTTCCATCCACCCACCATAACGTCACCGCCCTGGTTCGAACACGACATACTTCAGGGACAACCAGAAGCACTGCTGCAATGCCCCTATCTGGCCCCCGTCAATGGAAAGCCTTCAGCAGTGGCTAAGCTACAGCGCCTTCTGGCACAACTCCCACCGGTCATCACGACCACACAATGGCAATGTACCATGTGCGGCCTGTCGTATGGTGGTGAGAAACGCTGCCCTCAATGCAGAAAAGGGATATACAGTCGGGAGATACGAATTTAGTGATACGTACCAGGCAATCATGGGATTGATTGGTACACCAGAAAGCTATTATATGGGGGCATATAACTTCGGAGTAAAAATCAATCACTTTCCATCATCCGGCCCCTGGTGCTGGTGGATTCGTAATTCATAATCCATGACGGGTTGGTAATATTAATTAACCAACTGATATATAAACAATATCATCTCAATGCCACACCCGTATACGGCTACTCATACACGATAGCCTTAATGGCTGGTCTTACCCCCCTTTAAATCCTTAATCCCTTTAACTGCCTATTACGGGTAAGGCTTTGCCCTGCCCGTAATTCATTACCCAAGGAAATTATATGTTTGACAATATCTGTCTCGATAGACGACACGCACCATTCAACACCACTTACCTGCAACGTATTCTACGCGTTATCGATAACGCGACTGCAGAACACGCACGCACAATGGCGGTACGGGTAGACCTGCGTCTTCCTGACAATATGCTCATTAACCGACAGGGCCTGATATCTCGCTTCATTGAATCCCTCGATGCGAAGATTGCTGCACGCTACAGAAGTAAGTTGAAACAGGGCACACGAACATATCCATGCCACCTTCGCGATGCCTGGGTTCGGGAGGTGGGTGAGATTAATCAGAAATCGCATTACCACATGGTGTTGTTCGTGAATAACGATACGTTCAATGGACTGGGAAGTTACAAAGAAGGCGGGACGGGCCTGGCGTCTCTGATACGAGAGGCCTGGTTGAGTGCTTTGCAGCTTAGTCACCGCCCAGAGCACTGGACGCTAGCCCGCTTTCCCGATAACCCACTTTATTACCTGGATATTAACTCCCACGGTTACAGCGAGGTATATGATCAACTGACGTTTCGCTTGAGTTACTTCGCTAAAGAGAGAACCAAATCCTACAGCCGTCAAGAGCGTTCTTTTGGCTGTAGTCAGTGTTAATACCTCTTGAGGCATCTATGGAAGAGGGGAATTGCTTCGTAGGCAATTCCAGAAATTAATGAATGCCATTCATAATCCCTATCCTCCCCCCTGTGCTTACAAGTCCGCTTTGAGCGATGAGCGGACCTAAAGATATAGCTTCAAACATGCGATGATGATTGATATCCAGCTAGGTTTCAGAAAGACCGACAGACTGCCGGTCCTGCGGGGAGATTACTTCAGCTCCAGCATACTTATCACATGGGCAATATCCGCGATATTGCCTGCTGACAACGGCTGCAAAGGACGAGGCAGGCAATCCATGTCGGTTAGCCCAAGCACACCAGCAGCTGTGGCAATAACACGAAGACTTCCACCATGTTTACGGAACAGCGCCCACAAAGGTTCAAGGTGGGCTGTCAGGGCAGTAACGCGTTGATGATCCTTTACCGCCGCGGCTTCAGTAATTTGTTTCGCCATCTCAGGGAACAGACCGCCACACACGGAGTACCAGGCTTCACAACCAGCGTTTAATCCCAGCCCCGCATAAGCGTCGCCACTGATACCGATTGTTACACCAGGGCACAGATGTTGACGTAACGCATTCACCCGCTCAGTCGCTGCAGCGGGGCTATCCGGTACGCCAGGGATCTTGACCGAGCGAATCCCCTCAAGTGATGAGAGACGACCGTGGAGTTCATCCGTAAAGGTAAAATGCGTAGTGCCCGGATTATCATAGATACACACCGGTACAGACACGTGCCGGGTAACGGTCTCAAAGAGTGAGAATACTTCTTCGTCACGGAGTGGCTGGTAGCTGACCGCCGGGAGTAACAGAGCATTCGCGCCGGCTGCCTGCGCGTCATCTGCCAGATGCAGGATAGCATCGGTACTGACCGCTCCCACACATACCATCATTGGGATATCCCCGGCATGCTGTTTTGCCAGCGTTGCTACGCGCTTTCGCTGCTCCCGGGTCAGATAGGCGTAGCTTCCGGTTGACCCCAGGATGCCCATAGAATCAACCCGAGCTTCTGTCAGGCGGGAAAGAATATGGCTGAAACCCTTTTCATCCACGCCGCTGGCGGTGAGTGGGGTTAATGGAAACGCCGACAAACCTGTAAACATAAAAGTTTCTCCTGAATGATATTACTGCTGTTGTTCTTCGATGAGAGCAACCTCAAACCACAGACCGGGCATCATTTTTTCCAGGCCGTCGGTCAGCATCTTCCCGGCTTCGTGAAGTCTCTCCAGCGGCATCTGCGGCAGGCTTTCCAGAATAAACCACATTTGCTGAGCTTCCACACCTAAGCGGGTTCTGAGCCCCTGTCGCCAGTTCCAGCGACGGCAGGTCACGCCGATATCATCACACCAGATGATCTCGCCTTGTGAAGGATATTCAACGGCCTTTTCCCCCTCTTTGACTGTATCAAAAGGCTCTGTTCCTTTTGCTACAGCCAGACATGGTGAACCCTGATAGGCAGCGATATTCTCTCCACCCACCGGAACGGCGTAGCGGAGACTAACGGCATTATAAAGATCAACGATGGGATCAAGTGCTGGCATCGTTCCGTCACGTAATACGCGCTTGCGTAACGCATCCGCTGAGCAAGGGGTACGTTTAGGTTTAGCACCAAACTTTTGAAAAACCTCTGCCCATGCGGTCAGATGCGCTTCCGCCCACTCAGGCTCACCGGCCAGAACCGCTTCACAGGCTTCTCGCAGCGCTGTTTCTCCGATATCGGAGTTAAGCACTGGTGCAGCTTTTACGTAGACACTGAGTGCCCGAAAACCAGGCGCAATGCGATAAATTTCAGGGGCAATTGACGGAGAGACTGTTAACACGTGATAATCCTGTAATGACCAATTTATCCCATGATAATGACCGATGACCAAGAAAGTCAATTTAATGACCGATGCAGATTCTATCGTCAGCACCGTAAATGAAGCCGTATCTCAGCGGATTAAGCTGTATCGTAAGCAAAAGAAAATATCGCTCGATGAACTCTCCCGCCGGGCGGGCGTCAGCAAGGGCGCGCTGGTTGAGATTGAGGGATGCCGGGCAAATCCCAGCATAGCCCTGTTATGCCGCCTGGCTGCCGCGATGGGGGTTTCGGTAGCCGATTTTGTGGATGTCAGTTCCAAACCGACCGTGCATCTCATTGCTGAAGATGAGATCCCAGAATTGTGGGCTGGTGAAAAAGGAGGGAGAGCAAGGTTGCTCGCTGGTTCGGGCGGCCCTGATATGACCGAGCTCTGGATGTGGGAAATGCAACCGGGGGAAAAGTTTGCTTCGCCCGGCCACACGGAAGGGACGCTTGAGCTGTTTTATGTTCAGACAGGCACGCTCACGCTGGGTGTGAAGGACCACCTGTATCAGGTAAAAACCGGCTGTTCAGCAACAGCCAGAACGGACGTTCCTCATTTCTATGAAAACCAGGAGGAGGGACCATTGGTGTTCATCATGACAGTACATGAGAAAACATCCTGATTGTCGCCCGGCAAGCAATAGGGCTTGTTTTATCACAGGTAAGTTTGCATGGAGTGGTTCAGTGGATAATCAACATCTGAGTTTTGCCAAAAGCCAGTTTACTATCACAACCGATCCCGCTTTTTTTCAACTGGAAGCCATTCACGATTACCTCTCGCAATCGTCCTGGGCTCCAGGCATTGATGCCGAAACGGTCAGAATATCAATCCAGAACAGCCTTTGTTTTGCGCTTCTGGATGGAACAAGACAAATCGGCTTCGCCCGCCTTGTCACAGACTATGCCACTTTTGGTTATTTGTGTGACGTCTACGTATTAAACGATTATCAGAAAAGTGGTCTCGGCCGCTGGCTGATCGAATGCTGTCACGCCCATCCATTGATGTCACGCCTGCGACGGATAATGTTGGTCACTGACAGCGCGCCCTGGCTATACCAAAAACTGGGTTATAACCCATTGAACCGGAAAGATTTTGTCTGGCAGATCAATCGGCCCGACATTTATCGTAATGCCGGACAAAAATAAGAATACTTTTCAGAGAGTAATGATAAATGTTAATCCGTAGGGCCAGTTCCTCTGATGCTGAAGAGCTGGCTATTTTAGCCGAGCGAACCTTCAGAAAGACTTTCCAGGATGGTAATACTCAGGAGGATATGGATCTTCACTGCCATGCAAGCTATTCAACTAATATCCAGTTGAAAGAAATCCTCAGACAAGACTGGATTACATTAGTCTGCGAATACGAGAGCAAACTGATTGGGTACGCTCAACTAAGGTGGGAAGAGTTTCCTCCCTGTGTCAATAGCATCCATGCCGGAGAAATTCTGTGTCTGTATGTCGATGAACCCTACCATGGTAAAGGATTTGCACAGGCACTGATGCAAAAGTGCTTTGCTGAATTTGAGGCAAAGGGATCGGATCCTGTCTGGTTAGGTGTCTGGGAACATAACCCAAGGGCCATCTCTTTTTACCGTAAGCTTGGGTTTACCGAGGTGGGTGAGCATATCTTTCAGGTTGGGTCAGACCCGCAGAGAGATATCATTATGAAACGCTCAACTTACGCTAGCTGAACACACATTTTGACGTCCGCTTTTGGCCCAAAGCGGACCGCCTGAAGCGTTGCGAGGTCTGCTATGAGCGAAAGGTGGACGCCCGCATAGCGTTAACAGGCGTCCGATATTTTGAAGTGGGCAGATTACTTAACACGCTTCCCCGTTTCGCCAATGACCTTCTCGCCATCCTCTTTGGTAAACGCTCCTTTCTGACGTTCCGGAAGAATATCCAGTACCTCTTCGGAAGGGCGACACAGTTTAGTTCCCAGTGGCGTCACCACAATCGGACGGTTAATCAGAATCGTATGTTGCAGCATAAAGTCGATTAGCTGGTCGTCAGTAAATTTATCTTCTACAAGACCCAGTACCTCATACGGCTCGACGTTCTTACGCAGCAAAGCACGGACGGAAATGCCCATATCCGCAATGAGTTTGACCAGCTCATCGCGTGAAGGTGGGTTTTCGAGGTAAAGAATAACGGTCGGTTCAGTACCGCTGTTTCGGATCATCTCCAACGTATTACGCGACGTGCCGCAGGCTGGATTGTGATAAATGGTGATGTTGCTCATATCAGTATCTCATTACAAAGTGAAAGAGAGACGTAGCGCCAGCGCGGCCAGCGTTACAAACAGCACAGGCAGAGTCATGACGATCCCGGTGCGGAAATAGTATCCCCAGGTGATGGTCATGTTCTTCTGTGAAAGGACATGCAGCCAGAGCAGCGTTGCCAGGCTACCAATCGGTGTAATTTTCGGTCCCAGATCGCAGCCAATCACGTTGGCATAAATCATCGCCTCTTTGATAACGCCTGTTGCGGTGCTGCCATCAATAGAGAGAGCGCCAACCAGCACGGTAGGCATATTGTTCATGATGGAAGACAGGAAAGCCGTCAGGAAGCCGGTACCAAACGTCGCGGCCCAAAGTCCTTTATCTGCCAGCACGTTCAGCACACCGGAGAGGTATTCTGTTAGTCCGGCATTACGCAGACCATAGACCACCAGATACATCCCCAGCGAGAATATGACGATCTGCCATGGCGCACCACGCAGCACTTTGCCAGTGTTAATGGCATGGCCTCGTTTCGCCACCGCAAACAGGATTACAGCGCCAACAGCCGCAATCGCGCTAACGGGAATACCGAGCGGCTCAAGAACGAAAAAGCCAACCAGAAGAAGGATCAACACGATCCAGCCGGTTCTGAAGGTTGCCAGATCTTTAATCGCTTTTGCCGGTGCTTTCAGGAGAGCCAGGTCGTAAGTAGGCGGAATATCTTTGCGGAAGAACAGATGCAGCATAACCAGCGTGGCAAAAATGGCTGCAATATCAACCGGCACCATTACCGACGCATATTTGGTGAATCCCAGACCAAAGAAGTCCACCGAGACGATATTCACCAGGTTCGACACGATAAGCGGCAGACTGGCTGTATCGGCAATAAACCCGGCGGCCATGACAAATGCCAGCGTAGTACCTTTACTGAACCCTAATGCCAGCAGCATGGCGATGACTATCGGCGTCAGAATAAGTGCCGCACCATCGTTGGCAAACAGTGCCGCTACCGCTGCGCCGAGCAGGACGATCCAGGTAAAGAGCAAACGACCACGACCATTCCCCCAACGAGATACGTGCAGCGCTGCCCATTCGAAAAAACCTGATTCATCAAGCAGCAGGCTGATGATAATCACGGCAATAAAGGTCGCTGTCGCGTTCCAGACGATATTCCACACCACCGGAATATCGCTTACATGCACAACACCAGATATCAGAGCCAGCCCCGCACCCAGCATCGCACTCCAGCCAATCCCTAATCCCTTCGGTTGCCAGATAACCAACACGATGGTCAGGACAAAAATAGCGCCTGCCAGTAACATAAAACCTCCTGACAGGGCGACTTTGTCGCCCTGTATATGCCAAAAAATTAACTCATCAACTCTCTGAGCTTTTCAATACCGGCGGGCTCTGACGCCAGCACCGGAACAAGCGCTATACGGTCAGCGTGCTGATTCTTAACAGCCTCAATCTGAGGCACTTCCTGCCGGGCACGCTGGCAAAGCAACGGAGAACACGTATCCGCAATGGAAAGGCTGTTATTGATAATCCAGCCCCACGGATGAATCCCCGTTCTTTCAAGGTCAGTCTGCAGGTTAGCCGCTTCCAGTACCGGTGTGGTTTCAGGCAAAGTGACCATCAGGACTTTGGTGCGTTCCGGGTCCTGAAGCTGCATCATCGGAGTGGAAAAATGACCTTTATTCCCCATCTTCTTGGCAATCTCACGGTGATAAGCCCCGGTAGCATCAAGCAGTAATAGCGTATGCCCGGTAGGTGCCGTATCCATGACCACAAACCGTTTGCCTGCTTCACGGATTACGCGTGAGAACGCCTGGAACACCGCAATCTCTTCCGTGCAAGGAGAACGTAAATCCTCTTCGAGCAGCCGTTTCCCTGCCTCATCCAGATTCCTGCCTTTCGTCTCAAGAACATGCTGCCGATAGCGTTCAGTTTCATCGTGAGGGTTAATTCGGCTGACCTGCAGATTTTTAAGACTTCCATTGAGCGTTGCACTGAGATGTGCAGCGGGATCTGAGGTGGTGAGATGGACATCAAATCCCATATCCGCCAGCCTGACGGCGATGGCAGCAGCCATCGTGGTTTTACCTACGCCACCTTTGCCCATCAGCATAATCAAACCGTGTTCACTGCGAGCGATATCATCAACCAGGACAGAGAGCGATAAGTTTTCAGGCGTGTACAGGACGTTCCTTGCAGGCAGCGGTAATGCTCTTGCACTGGTGTCCAGTAGTCCCTTCAATGCAGACACGCCAACCATGTTGACTGGCTGGAGTAATAAGGTATCTGTCGATAGCTCAGATAAACCGGCAGGAAGATTTGCCAGTGCTTCCTGTTCCCGTTGCCATATCGCAGCGGCAAGGGCGTCATGTTCAGCTTCTGCTTTAGGCAGCACACCATTAATAACCAGGTACTGGTTTTTCAGGCCAATTGCAGCCAGTTCTTCATGAGTGCGGGCGACTTCCTGCAGCGTAGATTTTTGCAGTCGTGCAACCAGAACCAGGCGGGTACGTTCAGGATCGGATAGCGCCTCTACTGCATGAGCATACTGCTCACGCTGCTTTTCCAGCCCGGCCATTGGGCCAAGACAGGAAGCACCATCTGGATTACTTTCAATGAAGCTACTCCAGGCACAGGGAAGCTGGAGAAGGCGAATCGTGTGGCCCGTCGGCGCTGTATCAAAAATGATGTGATCAAAGCGGGTCAGCAGAGAAGCGTCGGTCAGTAAGCCAGTAAACTCATCGAACGCCGCAATCTCAGTCGTACAGGCTCCTGAAAGCTGTTCGCTGATACTGTTAACAACGTCATCAGGCAGAAGACCTTTGATAGGATCAACGATTCTGGAGCGGTATTGTTGGGCGGCTTCCTGCGGGTCAATCTCCAGAGCAGAAAGCCCAGGAACTGCCGTCACAGGGCGAATGGTGTTACCGATAGCCTGGTCGAATACCTGGCCGACATTCGAGGCAGGATCGGTACTGACCAGCAAAACCCGCTTACCCTGTTCGGCAAGGCGGATAGCCGTCGCGCAGGAAATGGAAGTTTTTCCTACGCCTCCCTTACCGGTAAAAAACAGATAAGGCGGGATGTTCTGTAAGAATTTCATATGTCCTCCTGACATATCAGCAACAGGAAGTATTACCACCACAGCAGCTGGTGGGAGCTAACCCTACCCTCTCCAGCGGTATACCAAACCAGCGAGCTATCTCAGCACGTTTTGGGTACCGCCCTGCCATCACCGTTTCACCGTCCAACAGCAGTAGCGGAAGCCCTTCTGCTCCAGATGCTTCGAGGAATACTTTCGCTTTCTCATTATGAACAAAGCTCATGGGCTGCTGCGCCAGGTTGTAACGTTCAACCTGTACGCCACGTCCTTTCAGCCACTGCACATCAGCAGAGAAATCAACCAGAACCTGATCGATATCTGAGCCACATACGCCGGTACTGCAGCACATTACCGGGTCAAACACCGTTAACGTTTTCATCTTTAACACCTCATATCCGGAAAAGCATATATGTGCAGGCAAAATTTTTAGAGGCAAACAGCCTTACCGCTGCCAGAGCAGTTGGTTGATGCGAGCTTACGGGCGATGGCCTGTACGTCGTCCTGTTGGCTTAACCAAGCCTGCTCAATCACCTGAGCGGCCCAGGAAGGAATATGCGGGGATAAGCGGTAGTGAACCCACTTGCCCTGCTTGCGATCCAGCAATAGTCCACTTTCCCGGAGCATTGCCAAATGACGGGAGATCTTTGGCTGCGACTGATCCAGCGCCGTACAGAGATCGCACACGCACAACTCTCCCATTTCCCTGAGCAGTAACACGATGCCCAAGCGGGTTTCATCGGAGAGATTTTTGAAGAGTCGTAGGGAAGTTAGTAGCATCTGTCCTCCGGTTGATTTAATAACAGGATACTCTGTAGGTTTACAATCGCAACAATACATTCGAAAAAACATATGTAACTGTTGTCGTGGAACATTTTATCCTGATATCAGAAACTTGGTTAACTTATTGATATTCATATTTTTATACGTTTCCTTAAAGGGTGTAACTCCCATTCTGAATGCAAATAAAATATTTGGGGATTCAAGAAATGTTGATAGAACAAACTTCTTATGGCGTTACGCCGATGCTAAACTGAACTAAAGGTTTTACTTGTATGGGTATTGAATCGCCACGGAAAATCTAGACACTTCCGAGCCGTTGATAATACTGGTTTTCATATTCTGTCGGTGACATCTGATCGCTAGAACCATGCCGACGCTTACTGTTATAAAACATTTCGATGTAATCAAAAATATCGCTGCGGGCTTCTTCCCGCGTTCCGTAGATCTTTTTCTTTATCCGTTCGCGTTTCAACAACTGGAAAAAGCTTTCTGCAACCGCATTATCATGGCAGTTACCGCGACGGCTCATGCTGCCCTCCAGGCCGTGTGATTTCAGGAACGACTGCCACTCATGGCTTGTGTACTGACTGCCCTGATCCGAATGAACCAGCACCTGTTTTTGGGGATTACGCCGCCATACAGCCATCAGCAGTGCGTTCAGGACAATGTCCTTTGTCATCCGGGATTGCATGGACCAGCCGATAATTTTGCGTGAGAACAGATCAACAACAACGGCAAGATACAGCCAGCCTTCGTGGGTCCTGATGTAGGTTATGTCCGTTACCCAACGCTCATCCGGAGCATCCGGATTGAACTGTCGCTGGAGCCTGTTGGGCGACACGATACTGGCCTCGCCTTTACGTGCCCGCGGGCTCCGGTATCCGACCTGAGCCTTTATCCCGACACGTTTCATCAGTCGCCAGACCCGGTTCACTCCGCACTGTTGCCCGCTGTCCCGCAGATCCAGATGGATTTTGCGATAACCATAGACGCATCCCGATTCCAGCCAGAACTGTTTAATCTGTCCTGTCAGTCTCAGGTCTGCCTGATGGCGTTGTGAATGCGGCTGCTGAAGCCAGGCGTAAAAACCACTAGGATGAACATCCAGCACCCGACAGAGCAGGCGAACAGGCCAGCAACAGGAGTTGTCACGGATAAAGGCGTACCTCAGTCGGACAGCTTTGCGAAGTACGCCGCTGTGAGTTCAACAGGTGGATGCAACACATTGGTTAAAACGCTCTGCGGGTGATTCATAGTCTAGCGTTTTTCTTGGCCTCTCGTTGAGCTGCCTGGCAACACTGTTTAGTCTTTGCTGGCTGTGAACTGATAAGTCAGTTCCTTTTGGAAAATACTGTCTGAGTAATCTGTTTGTATTTTCATTTGAGCCGCGTTGCCAGGGAGATTGAGGATCGCAGAAGTAAACCTGAATATCTGTGGCTACGGTCGTGGGGGCAGTCCAATGGGAAAAAAACGCTCCCGGACGGGAGCATAAGCCAGTGACTTCGGCGTCAAATGAGGGTCTAACAAGTGGAGCTGCGGGTTAATTCTGGGTGATCTGGCTGCGATGCTTTTCAGCCTGCTGCTGATGAATAACGGAAGATTGACCATTATTCGCCTTCTCATGCATAACAGCGGCTTTCTCATGCTCGTTCATTTCGGAAAATGATTTTGCTGTTTCGTTAGAAGCTGCTGGCTTGGATTTCATCATTTTTTTATGCATTTCAGCCATGTCCTGATGGGCAGCAGAATTGCCGTTTTGCATCATTTCATGGGACATTGCGGCCTGATCGTGACCGCTCATATCCATCATTTTCATGCTCTCCCCCTGAACTGCACTTTTTTCAGCGGATGATTGCATCTGATGGGCAGGCGCCTGGGCATTATTTACCTGGTCATGCATGTTCATTGTCTCTGCAGCCCAGGCAGATGAAGCGACAGCCATCATGGCAATAAAGGATACAAGGATCTTTTTCATGGTTGGGTCTCCGGTGTTTTCATACCCGAACAATCAATGCTTATAACAGAGAAAGCATTTGATCTCAGGGCTGGTTGATCATCACGCCAGGAACCGGGCGATTGAATTATCACGCTGTCCTGATTTATGGCTGATTATAAAAAACCGACTCTGTTTATCGCGTGACTGAACGATGACATTTTTGTCACCTTCCGGGTTTCTCCTGAATAACGGTATTAATCCATTAACAGACGCACACTGAACACAATTTCCCGCCCCTGCTGTTCTGCTGACAGCTCGCCGCCGTGAGCATGAATGATCGACCTTGTAATTGATAATCCCAGCCCCGCGCCTTCCGTGTTGTAGAACCTTGATGAGTCTGCGCGATAGAACCGGTCAAACAAACGTTCCAGATTAGCGGGAACCTGGCCGGACATCGTATTCGTAATCATCACGTTCACACAGTCACTGTCACGCTCAAGGTGTATCGCTGTACAGGTGTTATCGGGAGAATACTTGATTGCATTGGAAAGCAGGTTACTGAAAGCACGTCGGAGCATATCGCTGTCTCCGGTAACAACGCCCTCTCCTTCAACCGTGATTGTCTTTCCTGTTTCGTCTGCCAGGGGCTCGAACAACTCACGTAATTCATTCAGTTCGGCTGCCAGATCCACATCATGTTTATCCAGCCGCAGCAGACCATGCTCTGAACGTGCCAGAAAAAGCATGTCACTGGTCATTCGTGACAACCTTTTCAGTTCTTCCAGGTTAGCGAATAAAATTTCGCGGTAATGCGAAACATCCCTTTCCTTAGCCAGTGCAAACTGCGTCTGCATCATCAGATTACTGACTGGTGTGCGCAGCTCATGCGCGATGTCAGACGAGAAATCTGACAGTTTCCGGAATGCCCCCTCCAGGCGATCAAACATATTATTGAACTCCTGCATGGTCTCAGAGATTTCCGGCGGAGCCAGATCGGGATTTAGACGCTGATCCAGGCTGTGTACAGTCATGGAGGAAGCCAGACTGGTCATTTCCCGTAACGGTTTCAGACCAATACGTGTGGTCAGCCAGCCCAGAAAAACAGAAATAAAGACCAGACCGATATTGAACCAGAACAGCCAGGTACTGAGTTTGTCCATAAACAGGGTGTGATACCCAGTATCCGTGGCAACCGTAATGATGACATGTTTGCTTTTACCCTGTTCCGGCGTCACGGCAACCCGCCGCGAGATACTGCGGTACACGGTGTTATTTTCTTCCGTCTGGATCATATAGTCGAGAATATCACCCGACTTATTAAGCAGGACCGCTGGAACAACAGAATTTTTGGCATAGAGTTCAACAATTTTTTCATTTTCCATGTTTTTTATAGAAATGAATAAACCATTGTGCCCTACCATCGCATCGTTTATTTTTTCTGATAATGACTTAATATCCGTTTTGTTCCGGAACGTCTCTGTTTTAAGAAACTCTTCGGTGAGCTGAAGTTTACCTGTCAGAAAATCGCGGTCCTGATTATCGAAATAGCCATTAAGGGTGCTAATCAGGATAAAACTTGATAACCACCATACCGTAAGCATCACCGCAGAAAAAATCAGGCTCAGGCGTGTGGTCAGGGAAATTTTGAACCTCACTCTTCTCTGATCTCCAGGACATATCCGGCACCGCGAACGGTATGGATCAGTTTTGGCTCAAAGTCATCATCAATTTTACTTCTCAGACGTCTCACGGCGACATCAATCACATTCGTATCACTGTCAAAATTCATGTTCCAGACCAGGGACGAGATAAGACTCCTGGGTAACACTTCTCCGGTGCGTTGCAGCAGCAACTCAAGCAGAACGTATTCTTTACCGGTGAGATGGATCTTCTTCCCCGAACGGATCACGGTCCGGCGCACCATATCAACGGTCATATCGGCGATGGTGCAGACTGTTGCGGCCTGCGAACGTGCCCGGCGCAGCAGGGTTCTTACACGTGCAACCAGCTCCGTAAAATCAAAGGGCTTAATCAGGTAGTCATCTGCGCCAAGCTCCAGTCCTTTCACTTTGTCCCGCACGTTGTCCTTTGCGGTTAAAAACAGGACCGGTTCTTCGTGCCCGGACTCCCTCAGTGCGCTGATGATTTGCCACCCGTCGAGGAAAGGCAGCATCACGTCCAGTATTATCAAATCATACTGTCCCTTCGACGCGGCCCCGAGACCATCGCGGCCATTATTAAAGAGATCGGCCTGATAGCCTTCCTCAACCAGTCCCTGCTGCAGGTAACGACCTGTTTTTTGTTCGTCTTCAACGATTAAAATACGCTGCATGGTCAACTCGCTGATATGAAAGTAAAAATCTCACGCATGAGCTTTGGCTGTCCCCTAGCTGACCTGAGACGGAGCAAGCATTCCGAGCCACGCTACGGCGCCCAGAATGATAATCGCAACAACGAATTCTGTCAGGATGCTGTTTCGCATCAGGGCAACGCTGCGATCATAATTCCCTTCCCTGACCATAACTTCAAGCCGGGGACCCAGGTGAAACCGGTTTGCTGCAGCCAGAAGAAGCATCAGAACAAACAGAGCCGTCTTGGCAAGCAATATCCTCCCCCAGGAACTGTTGAATAAGGGAGTTAAGTTACCCTCAGCAATATACAGATAGTTGACCAGCGCACTCAGGATCAGGGCTACAACAATCACCGTTCCTGCCGTGGCAAATTTTGCCAGGGAGTCAGATATCACAATGACGCTCTGTGCATTATGCTCGTTTCTGCGCATCAGCAGGATAGCAAATGCAACCAGAGCACCTGTCCAGGCACCTGCAGCGCCGAGATGGGTCAGATCGCTCAGTAAATGGAGATAGTAATGCAGACCGTCATGCATAACGGCGTGTCCTCCCCAGGCAAGTGTAGCCAGCGCCACGCCCCCACTCATCGTCATCAGCAGGCAGGACAATACTCTCTTATTAGTGTAAAGGAACAAAGCACCGAGTGTGGTAAACAGGGCACAGAGCCTGACAATCCAGCTAATACCCACATCAGTTTCTTCTATCACCATCTCGATAACATGGATGGATAATTCTCTGAGGTCAGTTACTCCACTCATGGCATTAGATACCAGGAGCATATTAATGCCAGTAAGAATGATGCCTGTAACAACAGCAAAGGTTATAAACGACCTGAAATTAGTCAGGTTATAGGTTTCATGTCTGACACCGCTTATTCCATATATCTGAAAAAATGGCAATCCAAATATTACCATCAAATCCAGATAAAGAAGAAAACGAATAACAATCATAATCAGGTCGTTCATAATATTACTTCACTGTAAAGGTGTAATTACCGGTAATAGGGTGCGTATCTGAAGAAACCGCGCGCCAGTCAACACGATAAGTGCCAGCGGGTAAAGGCTCTCGCGGAATAATGACCATCGATTTAGGGTCAGCGCCTGGCGCCACTTTTGCCGCGACCGGCATCGGAGAATGTGATGACATGCCTTTCATACCCGTCATCGTTAATTTTGCACCTGAGAATTTCACGGTCAGATTTTCCGAGAAATTAAGCTGAATCTTTTCCGGGGCCGCTACGGCTGAATCAGCCTGTGGCACAGAGCTTTTTAATTCCGGATGGGCCATAGCAGAGAAAGCAACGCCCATAACGAGGCCACCTGTAAGAATGGCTTTATTTAAAATCGACATTTTATTTACCTGTTTAGTTGAGTGTTTTATATCAGTGCGTTAAAACCAGATTCTGGCTCCCGCCAGGAATGCTACCTGATGGTCTTTCTCACCTTCTCTTTTCGCCATATCGGATGTTTTCCCGTAAAGTTGATTCCAGGAAACGCCTATATAGGGTGCAAACTCACGGCGTATTTCATAGCGCAGCCGGAGCCCCAGCTCTGTGTCAGTCAGTCCCCTGCCGCGACCCCGCGATTCATCATCCTGACTGTAGAAATTCACCTCATAGGATGGCTGGAGTATGAGCCGGTTAGTCAGTAAAACGTCGTATTCTCCTCCCAGACGAAGGGCTGCTTTTCCGCCATTACTGACAAAACCCGTAATTTCAGACTCAAAATTATAGAGTGCCAGCCCCTGAAAACCGACAGCAGCCCAGGTCCGGGCAGAAGCAGGTCTGAAATCCTGCCTGACACCCGCAACCAAATCCCACCATGGGCCAACCGCATGTCCCCAGAGTAACTGCGCTTCAGCCGCCTCCGTTTCCCCATTGCTTCGTTCACCTTCACTCTTTAGCCAAATCCGATCTGTGTCGCCTCCAATCCAGCTGTTAACACTCCAGCTGAAATTGTTGGTGTTATCCGACCGTTGCCATTCCAGTTGATCCAGCAGAACCAGATAATTAATCGCACTGTCGTGAATCGCATGCCCCTGTAAATTGCCGAATGCAGCCTTCCGGTCGGCATCGGTAACAGGCGGAATTGGCGTTCTGCTCTCAGTTACAATGGGCTCCATTGACGTCATCTCAGTGAAATTCTCATCTGCTGGCATCTGCATGGCAGACATGTCGTGCCCGGCGTGGGGATCTGCAGAGACGGAGCCCGCCGCAATAGAAAGCTGTGAGGTAAACAAACCGGCGACCAGAACAGGTATGGCCTTCAAATTTCTCTTCATTCGCATCATTCCTCCACCCGGACTTCACGAAACATTCCCATTTCCATGTGATAGAGCAAATGGCAGTGATACGCCCAGCGGCCAAGCGCATCTGCTGTCACTCTGTAACTGCGTTTTGTACCAGGGGGAACATCTATTGTGTGTTTACGAACCATGAAATTACCGTTTTCATCTTCCAGATCGCTCCACATACCATGCAGGTGAATGGGGTGAGTCATCATGGTATCGTTGATCAGCGTGATCCTGAGCCGCTCACCGTATTTCAGCAGCACCGGTGCGGCATCTGAAAACTTGATTCCGTTAAATGACCAGGCAAACTTTTCCATGTGGCCGGTTAAATGCAGTTCTATGGTACGGCCAGGTTCACGTCCGTCAGGATCCTCAAAGCGGCTTTTCAAATCCGCGTACGTGAGAACCTTTCTTCCGTTATTTCGAAGACCAATACCCGGATCATTTAATTTCGGAGAGACGCTCATCGCCTGCATATCAACCAGTGGGTTATCCGTTTCTGACGCAGGATGACTTTGCATACCCGGCATTCCGGCCATCCGGGAATGATCCATACCGGCCATGCTGCTGTGATCCATGGGCGCGGAGGATGTCCCGCTATCCGGAAGGTCAGCACCGTCCATAGACATCATCTCTCCGCTGTTATCCATGCCTCCCATCTGGCTGTGGTCCATTCTTGCCATATCATGTCCCATTCCCCCCATACCCATATCTTCCATGGTCAACAGAGGACGGGGATCGAGGGGGGGAACGGCAGCACTTAACCCCTCTCTCGTGGCCAGTGTCCCTCGAGCGTAACCGGTCCTGTCCATGGATTGTGCGAAGATGGTATAGGCCTCACCCTGAGGCTCCACAATGACATCATAGGTTTCGGCAACGGCAATCCTGAATTCGTCAACGGTAACCGGGTTTACATACTGGCCATCTGCAGCCACGACCGTCATTTTCAGCCCGGGGATACGGATATCGAAATAGGTCATTGCCGAGCCGTTGATAAACCGTAAGCGTATCTTTTCACCGGGACGGAACAGTCCGGTCCAGTTTTTCAGCGGGGCCTGCCCGTTCATGAGATAGGTGTAGGTGTAGCCACTGACATCCGCGAGGTCAGTCGGATTCATTTTCATTTCAGCCCACATTTTCCGATCGGCAATGGTGGCTGACAGCCCCCTGGTATTCACGTCGCGGAAAAAAGAGCCAACGGTTGGTTTATTGAAATTGTAGTAATCCGACTGTTTTTTTAATTTTTTCAGCAGGCTGTGAGGATTTTCATCGGTCCAGTCAGACAACATGACCACATGCTCACGATCGTAAGCAAACGGTTCTGGCTCCCTGGCATCGATGATAATGGCACCGTATACCCCCTCCTGTTCCTGCAGACCGGAATGGCTGTGGTACCAGTAAGTCCCGTTCTGCTTAACCTTAAAGGTGTAAACGTAGGTATCATCAGGCTCTATGCCCATAAAACTCAGCCCCGGAACACCATCCATATCGGCCGGAAGAATAATGCCGTGCCAGTGAATGGACGTCTGTTCATTAAGACGGTTTTTGACCTTCAGGGTAATGGTGTCACCTTCTTTCCAGCGAAGAACGGGCCCCGGCAGGCCTCCATTGATTGTTTTGGCCTGACGCTCACTGCCCGTGATATTGACGGCCGTTTCACCAATGGTCAGGTCAAACTGAGTACCCTGCAGGGATGCGGCAACTGGCAGGCTCAGACTGGAACGCGCATTGAAACTCCATACGCCAAGACTTCCGGCTACGCCAGAGAGGGTTAACCCCTTCAGGAAAGTTCGTCGAGACGTTTTCAACAGCATGCGCATTCCCTTATTTAAAGTATGGTTACTGACAGAATTCGAGAACCGATTTAAATTAAATTACTGGTTCATCCACTTACAATGAAATGAATCTAGCACACCTTAAGAAACAAATTCATTACAATCGTGTAATGTACATAGCTGTATTACATTTACGTCATCTTCCCCACAGGTTGATTATTTTTATATATGATCATAAGGACATCTTTTATGTACCTCAGAAGGTAATTACACATGAATATATTAATCACGGCCACTGCGTTTACAGCTTTATTTTGTGGGGCAGCTTTTGCTCAGTCCAGTGATATTGCCCATGAAGCACATCGATTTGTTAATAATGCCTCAGCCGTCAGTCATGTGAATTCCTCGACGCATGAAAACTTACCGGACAGGGTTAATAAAAACAACACGCCCTCATTCTCTGAAATGAATGAACATGAAAGGGCCATTGTTGCTCATTCATTTATGAACAACAGCGCGTCCTATGCACATCAGAAAATGATTGAGGAACATAAAAAAATGCTGTCCGACAGTGGTGCAAATTCAAAGACCTCCTCTTCTTCTTTTAACGAACTGAATGCCGGAGAGAAAGCCGCCCTCGTGCATGAGCAGGTCAATAATGCCGGTGCGGAAGCTCATCAGACACAGGCAAGAAAGCTTCGCGGCCTGTATTCCTCCAGGTAACTGCAGGCGGGTTAGTGCTTAGCAGGGCTTTACTGACGGGTTACGTAGCAGGACATGAGCCCCATATTGCTCTGCCGTAACCTGTTTCAGTCCCGTTAATCATCACCGTCAGGCTGGTCATACAGTTCCCAGATCTTCAGGAGCAAACGGGAAACAAGATATGTTACAAAAATGACGACCATCAACGGTGCTCCCGATTAACTGGCAGATGACACGCCTCCTGAAAACCCCTAGCATACGCCGCAGTGTTCATGCTAACGGCGAATTCCAGTAAATGTATTCTACCGATGTCGTAAAAGAAAATGCTTACCTTTCAGCCACCCGCTCGGGGCTGGAATCGAACGAGATCGCTATCCTTCAGCGCTCTTTGCCTTCCCGCTTTAATCTTCGGCATTTGAAAAAAAATGAATCATTAAAACTCGTACTGCAAAAGAAAGCGGGAAAATCACGTGTAGTGGCTTATAAATTTACGTCCGGCTCATTTAATTACACGGCGTATCGTATATCAGACAAAAAGTTCTATAATCTTTCCGATACTTCCGGGAAAGGCAGTCTCGATTATCCGTTACCAGCCACAGCAAGACTCAGTTCACCTTTCAATCCTGCAAGACTTAACCCGGTATCGGGAAAAGTGAGTCCCCATAATGGCATTGATTATTCCATGCCCATGAACACGAAAATAGTCAGCGTCATCGACGGAAAAATCACCCGGGCCGAATACAACAGTACCATGGGATATTTTGTTGAAGTAACGGGAAAAGCCGGTGTTAAAACTCGCTATCTCCACCTCAATAAAATACTCGTTACTAAAGGGGCCAGAGTTACCCGGGGAGGTGCTATTGCGTTATCCGGTAACAGCGGACGTTCATCCGGTCCTCATTTACATTACGAGCTGGTCATCAATAACAATCCTGTTAATTCACTGGCGTTCCGGGCATCGGCACCCGCTGATAACAAACTCGAACAGCATGCCTTTGCGCATGCCAGAGACTACGAACGATACCTGGACTGATAACGGGACCGCGACGCGGCCCCGTTTGCCGGATTAATTTTTTTTATCGTTTTCACTTCCGCGATGTTGGTGATCCCCATGCCCTCCGTGGCCGTGGAAAAGATGCATTAGCGGGCAGACCAGCAATAACAGATATGGCCAGTAACCTGCCACATGTGACCAGTGTTCTCGCAGGAGGGCAAATGCCGCGATCGCGGCGACAGCAATAAGCGCATAGGTGGTACTTTTCATACTGGACTCCTTCTGTTCATAACAGACCCTTCACTCAGTGTTATTTCCCGAGCCTGACACTTTTCAGACGCAACGCATTCACAATGACGCTGACGGAAGAAAGAGCCATGGCCGCCGCCGCAATAACTGGCGACAGCAGTATTCCATACACAGGATAAAGCAGGCCTGCAGCCACCGGCACACCAAGTGCGTTGTAGATAAATGCAAAAAACAGATTCTGTCGGATATTTTTCATGGTGATCTCTGACAGATGACGGGCCCTGTTCAGTATCATCAGGTCGCCTTTGAGAAGGGTGACTCCGGCACTTTCAATTGCCACATCTGTACCCGTTCCCATGGCTATTCCCACGTCAGCCGCTGCCAGCGCCGGGGCATCATTCACACCGTCTCCGGCCATCGCAACCACATGGCCAGACGCTTTCAGTCGGGTTATCACTGCTTTTTTGCCATCCGGCAGAATCCCGGCTTCAACCTCATCTATTCCCAGTTTCCGTGCGACTGCTTCAGCGGTAAGCTGGTTATCCCCGGTGAGCATAACGATGCGGATCCCCGCCTGACGCAACGCTTTAAGTGCATCCGGCGTGGTTGCTTTCACGGGATCCGAAATAGCTATCAGGCCTGCAAGGTCCCCGTCCGTGGCCACATAGATAACGGTAGCGCCTTCCATCCGCAACGTATCCGCAACGGCCTTTTGATTATCAACAACGATACTGTTTTCCTGCATAACCAGTTCATTACCAATAACAATCCGTTGACCTTCGACATCGCCTGTGACACCTTTACCCGACGGCGCATCGAAATGAGTGACTGCGGGTATTGCGATCCCCTTTTCCTGTGCTGCTCTGACGACTGCCATACCCAGCGGATGCTGCGAGCCTTTTTCCACTGCGGCCGTTACACGCAAAAGAGAGGCTTCCCCACCCGGACTGAGACTGATAATTCCTGTCACCGTAGGCGAACCTTCCGTGAGCGTGCCTGTTTTGTCGACAACCAGCGTGTCCACTTTTTCAAGACGCTCAAGGGCTTCGGCATTTTTGATTAACACCCCGGCCTGGGCTCCTTTGCCCACCCCCACCATTATCGACATCGGCGTGGCCAGCCCCAGCGCGCAGGGACAGGCAATAATCAGGACCGACACAGCCGCAATCAGACCGTGCGCCATCCTGGGCTCGGGCCCCCAGACAGACCAGATCACGAAAGCAACAACCGCGATAAGTATCACCAGAGGAACAAACCAGCCTGAAACGCTGTCAGCCATTCTCTGGATGGGGGCTCGCGAACGCTGTGCATCAGCGACCATCTGAACAATTCGTGAGAGCATCGTTTCATCTCCGACTTTCTCTGCACGGATGATAAGACTACCTGTCTGATTAATCGTCCCCCCAATGACAGGGGCACCCTCCGTTTTGGTAACCGGCATAGACTCCCCGGTCACCATCGATTCATCAACGGTTGTTATGCCTTCGACCACGATACCGTCGACCGGAATACTCTCCCCAGGTCTGATGCGGAGCTTATCGCCAGGCAGGACATCTTCCGCATTAATATCCGTTTCATGACCGTCATGGTCCAGCCGCCTGGCGGTTTTGGGGGCAAGGTTCAGAAGCGCAGTAATGGCACCTGAGGTTTGTTCCCGTGCCCGCAGCTCAAGAACCTGTCCCAGCAGTACAAGCACCGTAATTACTGCCGCGGCTTCAAAATAAACGGCCACCAGGCCATCCATGTTTCTGAACGATGCAGGAAACCAGGAGGGGAAGACGGTTGCAATGACGCTGTAAACCCAGGCTACGCCGGTCCCCATTGCAACAAGGGTAAACATATTCAGGGAGCGGTTACGTAACGACATTCCGGCCCGGGCGAAGAATGGCCAGCCACACCACAACACGACAGGGGAGGCCAGAAGCAACTGCAGCCATGTGTTGTACTGTGGCGGTACTGTATTCCTCAAGTCGGGAAACAGATGAGATCCCATTTCGAGTACCAGAACCGGAAACGCCAGCAACAACCCCAGCCAGAAGCGTCTTGTCATGTCGTGAAGTTCATCACTCGGCCCCGTGGATGCCGTAGCTACGAGCGGCTCCAGTGCCATTCCACAGACAGGACAGCTTCCGGGACCACTGCGGCGTATCTCCGGGTGCATCGGACATGTCCACACACCTTCAGAATTCTCTTTTTCCGCCTGGTTGTGAGGCTGTTTTATCTGATCAGGGCTGACTTCGTGATGATCGTGGTGATGGTGATGGGAATGTTCACTGGCATCTTCGGTAAGATAACGATCGGGATGGGCTTTAAATTTACTCTCACAGCTGGCGGAGCAGAAATAAAGTTGGTGGTCCTGGTATCGAATGCTGCTGTGCGCCCTGTCGGGCAGGATGGCCATCCCGCACACGGGATCTCTCACCTTATGCAATACGTGGCCCTCGTCCGGGGATAATGTCTGCTCAGAAGCAGTCTGGTTGTTGTGTTGCACTGCATTGTCATTTTTCACAGTAACTCTCCTTATGCATACCGAAGCATCTTCTGTCTTCAGGGTATGTCATGGATGCGATTACCACGAATATCGCCGGCACAGGAGTGCCTGCTACCGGCGTCCCGTTATCAGCCGTTCCGCTGACTATTCGATTCGCTGGAAGACTTTTTTACTTCCATCCGGTGAGAATGCGATAACATCGTAAGCCTCTTTTCGGGCTCCCATCTCCATTCCAGGACTTCCTGCTGGCATACCGGGGGTGGCGAGACCGTATATACCCGAACCAGACTGCATTGCCTTATGTATCGTTGTCGCAGGCACATGGCCTTCAATGATCAAATTACCGGCAACCGCGGTATGACAACTTCGTAGTCCTGCAGGAATAGCATGCTTTTCTTTCAGGGCTGACAGCGCCTGATCATTCATGACGTGAGTTCGTACTTCAAACCCGTCTTTTTCCATCGCTTTGCCCCACAGGGAACAACAGCCACAGTTTTCAGATTTGTACATATCAATCACTTTTTCACTCGCCATCGCGGGCAGTGAAAGGCCGAGAGCCAGCGCCATCAGAACCACTTTTTTCATACTCACCTCTGTATATTATCGATATAAACCCTGACGTCAGGGTGAATCAGTAAAGAAGGACACCCACAGGGGGTGCCCTTTCAGGTTCAGGACACGCTTTTTTTATGTCTGCGCAGCCAGATTAATTTGTAGGCGGCAGGAATAATGAACAGGGACAGCAGCGGAGCCGTGATCATCCCACCAATCATGGGTGCCGCGATACGGCTCATGACTTCTGAACCTGCACCGGTTCCCCAGAGTATTGGCAGCAGACCCGCAATGATCACCGCCACGGTCATGGCTTTCGGCCGGACACGCAGTACGGCACCATGATAGAGGGCTTCATCAAGGCCTTCCGGTGTGAACGTCTCTTTACGGGACAATTCCGGGTGCGCTTCAATGGCATGACGCAGATACATCAGCATGACCACGCCAAACTCTGCTGCCACCCCGGCCAGGGCGATAAACCCGGTTCCGGTCGCCACTGACATATGGAAGCCCTGCCAGTACAGGAACCATATCCCGCCAACCAGGGCAAACGGCAGGCTCATCAGAATAAGTAAGGCCTCATCAGCCCGGCGGAATGCCAGATATAACAGGATGAAGATGATCATCACCGTCATCGGTACCATCAGTTTTAATTTCTTATTGGCGTGCTCGAGTAATTCAAACTGTCCTGAGAATGCCACACTGGTCCCCGGTCTCAGTTTCACTTTCTCACTGATGGCCGTCTTAATATCGTTCACCACCGACACCATGTCCCTGCCGCGGGCATCAACATAAATCCAGCTGGCTGGCCGGGCATTTTCGGTTTTCAGCATGGTTGGTCCGGAAACGACCTTAATATCGGCAACATCGCCCAGCGTAATTTGCTGCTTCATTGGGGTCAGGATTGGCATCTCTCTCAACGCCTGCGGACTGTTACGGTAATCCTGCGGATAGCGAATGTTAATAGGGTACCGGGCCACGCCTTCAACCGTCTCACCCACCATAGCCCCACCGATTGCTGAAGAGACGAACAGCTGGACGTCGCCCACAGTCATCCCGTACCGGGAAGCTTTCTCCCGGTTGATATCGATATCGATGTAGCGCCCGCCCTCAAGTCGCTCAGCCAGGACAGACACCACGCCAGGCACGGTTTTGGCGACCGCCTCGATACTCTGCGCCGTCGCGTCGATATCGGACAGAACAGTCCCGGACACTTTGATACCTATCGGGCTTTTGATCCCGGTTGAGAGCATATCAATACGGTTACGGATAGGCGGCACCCAGAGGTTTGCCAGACCCGGTAAACGGACGGTCCTGTCGAGTTCATCAATAATCTTGTCAATTGTCATGCCGGGACGCCACTGATCCTCAGGTTTGAGCTGGATCGTGGTTTCCACCATTTCGAGCGGCGCGGAATCCGTTGCGGTCTCTGCTTTACCGGTCTTGCCAAATACAGAAGCCACTTCAGGAACGCTTTTGATTAACTTGTCTGTTGTCTGCAGGAGCGCTGCAGCTTCTGCCGGAGAGACACCCGGCAGGGTCGACGGCATATACAGCAGATCGCCCTCGTTAATCTTCGGCAGAAACTCACCGCCCACCTGACTCAGTGGCCAGATAACCGTGAAAATGGACAAGGCCGCAACCAGCAGGGTTGTTTTTGGCCAGTGGAGGACCCGCAGCAGCAAAGGATGATACGCTTTGATCAGCACCCGGTTCAGGGGGTTACTTGTCTCGGCAGGAATTTTCCCCCGGATCCAGAATCCCATCAGAATAGGAATGACGATGATGGCCAGTGCGGCCGCTCCCGCCATGGAGTACGTTTTCGTGAATGCCAGCGGGCCAAACAGACGACCTTCCTGCCCTTCCAGGGTAAAGATAGGAATAAAGGACAGGGTGATGATCAGCAGGCTAATGAACAACGCGGGTCCCACTTCCACGGAGGCGTCGGTAATCACCTTCCAGCGGGTGGCGTTGTCAATCTGCTCACCCGGATGCTGATGATCCCACTCCTCAAGCCGTTTGTGCGCATTTTCAATCATCACAATGGCGGCATCCACCATCGCACCGACGGCAATCGCTATCCCTCCCAGCGACATGATATTGGCGTTCAGTCCCTGGAAGTGCATGACGATAAAGGCGATACACAGGCCAAGTGGCAGAGAAATAATCGCCACCAGGGCAGAACGGACATGCCAGAGGAACAGTGCGCAAACGACAGCAACAACGATAAACTCTTCAAGAAGCTTGTAACTGAGGTTATCAATCGCCCGGTCGATTAACTGGCTGCGATCGTAGGTGGTCACGATTTCAACGCCTTCCGGCAGGCTGGCCTTCAGCGTCTCCAGTTTATCCCTCACTGCCGTGATAACGTCGCGCGCATTTTTACCCGACCGCAGGATCACCACGCCGCCAGCGACTTCTCCCTGGCCGTTCAGCTCGGCAATACCACGCCTCATTTCGGGCCCGGTCTGCACGCGGGCAACATCCCGCAGATAAACCGGCACGCCGTTCTCACCTGTTTTCAGGACGATGTTATTAAAATCATCAATGCTCTGAAGATAACCGCTGGCACGGACCATATACTCCGCTTCGGCCATTTCAACGGATGAGCCACCGGCCTCCTGGTTAGACGATTCAAGTGCCTGTTTCACTTCGGGCAGGCTGATACCGTACTGGGACAGTTTTACCGGATTGACCTGAATCTGGTACTGTTTCACCACGCCGCCAACCGAAGCGACCTCAGCCACGTTCGGGATGGTTTTCAGCTCAAATTTCAGGAACCAGTCCTGCAGAGAGCGCAGTTCTGAAAGGTCGTGTTTTCCGTTGCGATCGACAAGGGCATATTCAAAAATCCAGCCCACACCCGTGGCATCAGGACCGATTTCAGAACTCACACCGGCAGGCAGTTTTCCCTGAACCTGATTCAGATATTCCAGCACGCGGGAACGGGCCCAGTACAGATCGGTGCCGTCTTCAAAAATGACATACACATACGAATCCCCGAACTGTGAAAAACCACGCACGGTTTTTGCGCCAGGTACGGACAGCATGGTGGTGGTAAGTGGATAGGTGACCTGGTTTTCTACAATCTGCGGGGCCTGGCCGGGATAGCTGGTTTTGATAATGACCTGCACATCTGACAGGTCAGGCAAGGCATCGACCGGCGTGTTAATAATCGTCCATGTACCCCAGATGCTGAGAAACAGGGCCCCCATCATGACCAGGAAACGGTTGGCGACAGAGCGCCGGATAATCCATTCAATCATCGTCGTCTCCTCAGTGCCCTGAATGCATATTTACAGGCTGGTCAGACATTGCTGGCATACTGCTTTCTGTTTTTTCAGGGTGGCGCATACGTTCCAGCGCGCCCGTAATATTGGCTTCGGAGTCAATGAGGAACAGGCCACTGACCACCACGGTATCGCCTTCATTCAGGCCGGAACCGATGCCGGACTGTTGCTGTGATTCATGCAGAACGTGGATCTGTTTCGGCACAAACTTGCCTTCATCATCAACAGTAATCACGCGCTGTTCTTTGCCGGTATCGATAACGGCCTGGCTTGGTATCAGCAGCATCTCCTGGCTCTTGGTATTCAGTTTCAGATAGGCATTCATGCCCGGCTTGAGAAACTCATCCTTATTAGAAACCTGGAGACGGACCTGAAGCGTACGGGTTGTCTGATCCACGCTGGGAAGAATGTTCCATTTTTCGACATGGAATGTTTTATCCGGATAAGCCGGTACCGAAATTTCAAACTGCGACGTATCTTTCAGCAGATATGCGATAGATTCTGGCACTGCAGCGCTGATCCAGACCGGGTCCATCCCCTGAATCTGAGCCACTACTTTATCTTTCGAAATATTCATGCCGGTGCGCAGGTCAAACGCAGTAATGACACCATCAATAGGTGCTTTAATGGTAAAACGGGTCTGGATTGCGCGGGTTGAACGCAGCCTTTGAATATCCTCTTCCGGCATACCAGCCAGACGAAGTCGCTCCAGAACCCCTTTTATCTGGGTTGACGTACCACCGGTGCTGGATAACAGAAGGAATTCACTCTGTGCTTCCACCCAGTCCGGAATGGTAATATCGATAAGTGGCGTCCCCTTCTTCACATGATCGCCAATCGTCATGGGGTAGACTTTTTCGACAAACCCGTCAGAACGCGCCTGCACAATAACAAACTGATACTCGTTATAGCTGACATTAGCCGGGATTGTCTGAGAATAATTCAGCATTCCTCGCGTGACTTTTTGCGTTTTTAATCCCAGATTCTGAACCTGGGTTGGGTCGATACGGATCCCGCCACTGCTTTTATCGCCACTGTCATCAGCATATTTTGGCACCAGGTCCATATCCATAAAGGGCGATTTTCCGGGTTTATCAAATTTGGTATCCGGTTTCATTGGGTCATACCAGAAAAGCACCTTTCGTTCCGGTGCCTTTTGTTCTGTTTTTTCTGTCTTTTGTGCTGAGTTTACATACTGCCAGGCAGTAACCGATATCAGCCCCCCTGCTATGAGGCTGCTGATAATTATTGCAGCATATTTTATCTTTAAAGAAGCCATACAATTTTCCGCTAAAAAATCAAAACACCTGGCATATGCGCCTGACGGTTAACTCACACATATACCTATGTGAATGTACAGGCGCACAGGATGTAATCGCTCCGGACAGCCAATCAGGACTGCGTCACGTTAATGCTTTTGAGTAAGGAGATATTGCCCTGCTGAATAAACGAGAAATCGACATGGTTGCCTGTTTTCAGGGCATTAATAGCATCGTCTGCATTAACAAAAGTAAAGCGCATGGTCATTGCAGGCCAGCCCACCGCTGGAATTGCTTCATGCGAAATGGTGATTTTCTTAGTATTCATATCAATGTCTTTAACGACACCGGTGCCCTTGATAACTTGCTGTACCGAAGCATCACTGGCAGTATTCATATCGCCATGCTGATGTGTTTCAGCATGAAGACCGGCAGAAAACATGACAGAGAAGGCACCAAATAAAACGGCTTTAAGTGAATTACGCATTTTAAATTTCCTGATTAATGAAATAAATTTACTCTACCCAACCGCCACCCAGTGCGGTAAACAGATTAATTTCGTTAACCTGCCGGGAATAGGTAAGATCGAGAATGGTTTGCTGCGTAGCGAAGAGAGAACGCTCTGCATCCAGCACTTCAATGTAACTGACAGCACCACTGGAATATAATCCTCTGGCACGCTGGAGAGTTATCTGAAGTGAATCAAGATAACGCTGCTGTGACTCAAGTTGCTGGCTAAGGCTGTCGCGCAGCGCAAGCGTGTCGGAAACATCCTTAAAGGCTGACTGAATTTTTTGTTCGTAATTAACCACCGACTGTTGCTGGCGAATTTCAGCCAGCTTCAGATTGGCTTTATTCCTGCCAGCATTAAATATAGGAATTTCAATTTTAGGGATAAAATTCCACATTCCACTTCCTGACGTAAACAGGCTGGACAGCTCCGTACTGCTTGCGGAAAGACCACTGGTCAGGGTAATTGAGGGGAAAAAGGCCGCTCGCGCTGCGCCAATATTGGCATCAGCCGCTTTCAGCTGATATTCCGCTTCCATAATATCCGGTCGCTGCAGCAAAATTTGTGAAGACAGATTTGGTGGCAATTTTACTGGGGCTATCTCCCCGCCTTTCATCCCTTTTTCTGACGGAAGTGCGCGGTACGTTCCCAGCACCAGTTGCAGGGCATTGTTTGCCTGAGCCAGATCGCCTTCTCGTTTGGCTATTTCGGCGCGGGTACTTTCGATTTGTCCTCGCGCCTGTTCAAGTGCCAGAACGTTCGTACTCCCGGTCACGAGCTGCTGCTCAACGAAAGCATAGGACTGTTGATAATTTTTCAGCGTTTCCCGCGCAATACGAAGTTGTTCGTACGCCAGTTGCTGGCTGAAATAGCTTTGTGAAACGTTGGATACCAGCAGGATGTGTACGGCCCGACGGGCTTCTTCGCTGGCAAAGTAGTTCTGGCGATCAGCATCACTCATGTTCTTAAGTTTGCCGAAAAAATCGAGCTCATAACTGAACTCCAGACCTGCGTCGTACTCCTGTGTGGTCGGCTTGTCACCTTTCAGACCACCGCTGTATGTGATCCCGGATGAGGCATTCAGCTGGGGATAACGATCTGCATCCGTGACGTTGAACTGGGCCCGGGCCTCTTCAACCTTCAGTGCAGCCATTCTCAAATCACGGTTATTAGTCAGGGCTTCAGTAATCAGCCGGGTGACCTGGGGATCGACAAAAAAGTTACGCCAGCCCGTATCCTGATAGCCATTCACCGCTGGCGTCAGGCTGTTACGGGACAGTGAAAACTGCTGGGGTACCGGTGCTGCCGGACGCTGATATTCAGGCGCCAGAGAGACACAACCAGCCAGAATGAAGATTGTGCTGATGCTGAGTAGTTTTAATTTGAACATATTGCTTCTCGTCCAGGCAGACCTGGTAAATGGTTCAAATGAAGTTCAGAGTATTACCAGGGTTACTTTACAGAATGCACTCTGTTTGTCGGGTGACAGAATAATGACAATGTTGTCATTTTTACGGTAATTCGTTGATTACGATCGTGTGCGCAATAGAATGACATTAGCAGCCAGACGGGGAGCAAGATGAAAATATTGATCGTCGAAGACGAAATTAAAACAGGTGAATATCTCAGCAAAGGGCTTACAGAGGCAGGGTTCGTAGTGGATCACGCTGATAATGGTCTTACCGGATATCATCTCGCCATGACAGCCGAGTATGATTTAGTCATTCTGGACATCATGCTGCCTGATGTGAACGGCTGGGATATCATCCGCATGCTGCGCACTGCCGGAAAGGGTATGCCGGTCTTACTACTGACGGCCCTCGGCACGATCGAACACAGGGTCAAAGGACTGGAACTGGGTGCGGACGATTATCTGGTTAAACCCTTTGCGTTTGCCGAACTGCTGGCCCGGGTGAGAACCCTTCTGAGGCGGGGAAACGCGATGATCACGGAAAGCCAGTTTAGGGTGGCTGATCTCTCGATGGATCTCGTATCCAGAAAAGTCAGTCGCGCCGGAAACCGCATTGTGCTCACCAGTAAAGAGTTCAGCCTGCTGGAATTTTTCATTCGCCATCAGGGCGAGGTTCTTCCCCGTTCCCTGATTGCCTCTCAGGTCTGGGACATGAATTTTGACAGCGACACTAACGCGATTGATGTCGCCGTAAAGCGACTCCGCGCTAAAATAGACAACGATTACGGGACAAAGCTGATCCAGACTGTCCGGGGCGTGGGCTATATGCTGGAGGCCCCGGATGCATAGCAAACCTTCCAGGCGCCCTTTCTCACTCGCCCTGCGGCTGACCTTTTTTATCAGCCTGTCCACGATACTGGCTTTTATCGCCTTCACCTGGTTTATGCTGCATTCTGTTGAAAATCATTTTGCCGAGCAGGATGTCAGCGATCTTCAACAAATCAGCACTACCCTGAACCGTATACTGCAGTCCCCGGTGGATCCGGATGAAAAAAAAGTAAGCAAAATAAAGGAGTCGATTGCCAGCTACCGCAACGTTGCCCTTTTGCTCCTCAATCCCAGGGGGGAAGTGCTCTTTAGTTCAGCGCAGGGGGCGGCACTACACCCGGCCGTGAATTCCGCAGATTTTAGCGAGCACAGCCGCGCACGGGATGTCTTTCTCTGGACGGTGGAGGATCCTGCGAGACCGATGGATACCGGGTCTGAAATGAAGATGGAAACATACCGGATTATCGCCTCCTCTGGCCAGGCGATATTTCAGGGCAAACAGCAGAATTATGTCATGCTGACTGGCCTCTCCATTAATTTCCATCTCCATTACCTCGATGCGC
>NZ_JASEYC010000012.1:0-82365 GCF_035064245.1 Citrobacter sp. R-1.5.2
ATCTGATGGAAATGGAAGCCACGCAAGCACCTTAAAATCACCATCATACACTAAATCAGTAAGTTGGCAGCATTACCCGTCATCGGGCAGAACATACCAATATTAAGCCTCGGAATATCCGGGGCTTGTTATTTTGCGAGCAGGCTCGTAGCAAATGGCTTAATTTGTTCGAGGAGATGACACCTGGAATAGAATAGCTGCGGGTGCTTGAGGCTTTCTGAGCTTTGAGCATTTGCAAGGTCCCGGAAAGACAAAAGCCCCAGGAGATAGTTCTATCAACCTGAGGCTAACGTACAAACCTAGACCATTTGGATGTTAGTCTCTTCTTTGCAGGGAGGCAAGACATGCTGACAAAATATGCCCTGGTGGCAATTGTAGTGCTGTGTTTCACGGTGCTGGGATTTACGTTAATGGTACGAGATTCGCTGTGCGAGTTAAGTATCAAAGAGCGTAATATGGAGTTTAAAGCTGTTCTCGCTTACGAACCGAAGAAGTAGCAACAACGCGGGGGAAACCCCGCGTCTTGATGGCCTGGTTTTGTCCTCTCGCACCCATTCCCGAAGTGCGCGCCAGTTGTTGCAGGCCCGATAAGCAAAGCGCCATCGGGCATTACAACGTTACACCAGACTCTTCAACCGATAGATCCACTCCAGCGCCTGGCGCGGTGTCAGCGAATCCGGGTCAATATTCTCCAGTGCTTCAACGGCTGGTGATGTATCTTCCGGGGTACTGAGCAGTGACATTTGCGTGCCATCAACCTGCGTTGCCGCTGCGTTTGGCGTGATGCTTTCCAGCTCGCGCAGTTTTTGCCGTGCGCGTTTGATAACCTCTTTCGGAACGCCAGCCAGTGCCGCGACCGCCAGACCATAGCTCTTACTTGCCGCGCCATCCTGTACGCTGTGCATAAAGGCGATGGTATCGCCATGCTCTAACGCATCCAGATGTACGTTCGCTACGCCTTCCATTTTTTCCGGTAACTGAGTCAGCTCGAAGTAGTGGGTAGCAAACAACGTGAGTGCTTTGATTTTATTCGCCAGATTTTCAGCACAAGCCCAGGCCAGAGATAAACCGTCATAGGTAGAGGTCCCGCGTCCAATTTCATCCATTAGCACCAGGCTGTTCTCAGTGGCGTTATGCAGAATATTGGCCGTTTCGGTCATTTCTACCATGAAGGTTGAACGACCGGAGGCGAGGTCATCCGCCGCGCCCACGCGGGTAAAGATGCGATCGATAGGCCCGATCTCCACTTTCTGCGCCGGAACGTAGCTGCCGATGTAGGCCAGCAGCGCAATCAGCGCGGTCTGGCGCATATAGGTGCTTTTACCACCCATATTTGGCCCGGTGATAATCAGCATCCGCCGCTGCGGGGAAAGGCTAAGTGGGTTGGCGATGAACGGCTCGCTCAACACTTGTTCCACCACCGGATGGCGACCCTCGGTAATACGGATACCGGGCTTATCGCTGAATGTCGGGCAGGTGTAGTTCAGGGTATACGCGCGTTCGGCCAGGTTGACCAGCACGTCCAGCTCTGCCAGTGCGCTGGCGCTCTGCTGTAAATCCGCCAGATGCGGCAACAGCATGTCGAACAGCTCGTCATACAGCTGTTTTTCCAGTGCCAGCGCTTTACCTTTTGAGGTCAGAACTTTGTCTTCGTACTCTTTCAGCTCAGGAATAATGTAGCGTTCGGCATTTTTCAGCGTCTGACGGCGCACATAGTTAATCGGTGCCAGGTGGCTCTGCCCACGACTGATCTGAATGTAGTAACCGTGGACGGCGTTAAATCCAACTTTCAATGTGTCCAGGCCGGTGCGCTCGCGCTCGCGGATCTCCAGTCTGTCCAGATAATCAGTTGCGCCATCAGCCAGCGCTCGCCATTCGTCCAGCTCTTCGTTATAGCCCGGTGCGATAACGCCACCATCGCGTACCAGCACTGGCGGGGCATCAACCACGGCACGCTCCAGCAGTTCACGCAGTTCCGTGAACTCGCCCATTTTTTCGCGCAGCATCTGTACGGGGGCGCTGTTTACGTTTTCCAGTTGAGCGCGCAGTTCCGGTAATTGCTGGAAGGCGTGACGCATACGCGCCAGATCGCGTGGACGCGCGGTACGCAGTGCCAGACGTGCCAGAATACGTTCCAGATCGCCCACCTGACGTAACACCGGCTGTAACTCACTGGTGGAATCCTGCAGTGCACCGATCGTCTGTTGGCGCTCGATCAGTATCTGCGTATCGCGCACCGGCATATGCAGCCAGCGTTTGAGCATACGGCTACCCATCGGCGTCACGGTGCAATCGAGCACCGATGCCAGCGTATTTTCTACGCCACCGGCCAGGTTCTGGGTAATTTCCAGATTGCGGCGCGTGGCGGCATCCATAATGATGCTGTCCTGCTGGCGTTCCATGGTGATGGAGCGAATATGCGGCAGTGAGGTGCGCTGGGTATCTTTTACATATTGCAGCAGGCAGCCGGCAGCACATAATCCACGCGGCGCGTTTTCTACACCAAAGCCGATCAGATCCCGTGTACCAAACTGCAGGTTTAACTGCTGGCGGGCGGTATCAATTTCAAATTCCCACAGTGGACGGCGACGCAGGCCACGACGGCCCTCAATCAGCGACGTTTCTGCGAAATCCTCGGCATACAGCAATTCGGCAGGGTTGGTGCGCTGCAGTTCCGCAGCCATCGTCTCACGGTCTGCGGGTTCACTGACGCGAAAACGCCCGGAGCTGATGTCCAGTGTGGCGTAGCCAAAGCCTTTACTGTCCTGCCAGACAGCGGCCAGCAGGTTGTCCTGACGTTCCTGTAACAGTGCTTCATCGCTGATGGTACCTGGCGTGACGATGCGTACCACTTTGCGTTCAACCGGCCCTTTGCTGGTCGCCGGATCGCCAATCTGCTCACAAATAGCGACAGATTCCCCCTGATTGACCAGCTTAGCGAGGTAGTTTTCCACCGCATGATGAGGAATGCCCGCCATCGGGATGGGCTCGCCCGCAGACGCGCCGCGTTTGGTCAGCGAGATATCGAGCAGCTGCGACGCACGTTTCGCGTCGTCATAAAACAGTTCGTAAAAGTCGCCCATGCGGTAAAACAGTAATATTTCCGGATGCTGGGCTTTCAGCTTGAGATACTGCTGCATCATGGGGGTATGGTTGGAGAAGTCCGTATCAAGTGACTCTTTCATATCGCCTTTGCTCTTTTTTTAATCTTTTTGGGTACCGGGGAAGTCTTATGTGAGCCCCTGGAAACTCACATAAACCCACAAATTTGTCATTCGAAAGCCGCCTAAAAGGCAGTAACGGCGAGCGTTGGCTCAGACTGAATGCTGTATCTTATCACCGACAACCACTGAGATTCATCCGTCGGTTGTACCGCCAGAATGCCTGGCGATTACTCATTTTCCGGCAGCGCATAATTCTGGCAGTACAGGTAGGGGATCCCTTCTTTGGTAATCAGATAGGTATCTCTGTTCAGTGCGAAAAGATCGACATTCGAGACGCTGGTGTTGGTCAGAAAGAAATCGGGCAGGATCTGCTGGATTAAACTGGCGGGAGCCGTTTCACGGTTTGATACATGAATTTTCTGTGAGACCCATACCGGGCTGGTGCCGTAACTGGAGTGTGTAAAGAGCACCATGCGTTGTACAGTCTGTTCATTATTAGTGGCGTCACTAATAATGCCATCAATATTCACAATACCTTTAGTATCACCGCTTTTGATATCAATGATCCCCTTAAATGAGGCGGTATTACGCACGATATCAATGGCTGCCCGGCAGGAAAGATTATGCAGGTGATTATGATTATTGCCGAGCCGCCAGATGCTGGCAATCGCAATTACGCAAAGGCAAAGCATCAGGATTATACCCGTCTGGATACGGAAGCGGGGAGTGCGAGGAAGTAAATTCATTAGCTATCATACCGTGGGTAATAGACAGACTGACACGCGTTTTCTTGTTCGCCTTTCATCGGCGAGCGGCACAATAGCACCGACAATTTTTTTGATTCCGGATAGGTCGTGATATAGATAAATTTATTGGCCTGACACAACGCAGGATTTTTGTCGATAAACGCAGTATGCCGGGAGAAATTGCTGGCATCGTTATTAAAATAATACTGACAGTCAGTTGATACTTGTGGCGCAGCAATATAACCGGAAAAATAATCATCACTGCTTTTCCACGGGAATACGATCAGAACGCAGATTATCAGTGTCAGCACCATCATTATCGTTTCAGTGGTCGTTACCCGTGGTTTACGTGGTGTCCCCGCCAGCAACGCCTCTATACCCGCTTCTGGGGTTAAGCCAGACTCAGGTGCTACCGGTATGTCAATGGCTAAAGGGACACTCTCCGGTGTTGCAATCTCCAGGATTTCAAACTCTTCGTTAATAATCAGTCCCTTGCGGGGTATCGTTGTGATGAACGTTTGCTCCAGTTCCAGTTGCAGCAGGCTTTTGCGTAAAGACAGGATGCTCTGATAAAAGGCATTGAAGCTGACCTGGCGATGATTGCTACCCCAGCCAAACTCCAGCAATTCGTTCTGTGAGACAACCTTTCCGCGATGTTGAATAAGTAATAAAAGACATAGTGATGCCGAGTGTTTAAGTTTTATCTGCTGCTCGGGATGGTCTACCCGCGTCAGACACTGTGTGCCTGGCGTGAAGATTATTTTATTTTCAATTAGATAACTGACATTGCCAGTCTCAGACATAATGCCTCAGCTCTTGATGATGCACCCAGTGGTCAGTGGGTTATGATAACACTTTGTCCAAAAAAGACGCCAGAACCGCGCAGTGTTTCAATTTGATAGCATAATATAACAACAATAGTAACTTTTTAATGAAAATAAAGAGCATATAAATCAATGGATTGTGTCTTTTTGGCTATTATGCAAAGAGCAAAAAGACGAAATTGTGATGACAAAGGTGATAAGCATTAATTCTTTCTGGACAGCGCAATATACTGCTCGACACCACCACGCGAGAACAACGTCAGTGCCGTTAGCGCGTCAAAAGCACCAGGGAATGCTGGTGGTAGAGGTAGATGGGGATAAATGTCAGCTTGTATTAAAGCTGACATTTATTTTGTCCGTTAAGTCAATTCCACCATTATTTTGATGAAGCAATCATTTGCGTTTGAGAGTCCCATGTTCCAGAACGAAATAGACAAATCTGTAGTGCTGATTGGTGATGAAATAAAGAAATCGGATAACGCCTGGCTGTCATTACGTAAAAAACGTCAGCGCATCGACCTGAAAGTCGATGGAAATATCTTGTTTCTGGAGAAAGGGACGGTCTCTGTATATCGTGTAGAAAATGATTTAGTGACGGTAAGTATTTCTGCACCGGCGATCCTTGGACTTCCACAAATGCGTACGGAGGTCGCTGGGCACTATTTACGCTGCGACACCGATTGTGAAATGTGGGCCATGAGCGTACAGAACGCCGATCTTTTATTTACCGCTAAAAATCTCTGGAAGCAGGCGTTTGATATCCTGGCGCACCATCTGCAACGCTATTTCCAGCGTGAAACATTGCAATCGCACAGAACCATTCGTGAGCTGATTATTGAACACGTCAAATATATTTGGGCGATGGAGCCCGCGGTACGTGAGAAAACATCCGTATATACCTTTATTTTGACCCGCAATCATATCTCGCGCAGTGCTATTCATAAGGTATTACAGGAGCTGGTGAATGACGGAAAAATCACACTCAATCGGGGTAAACTGTCTGCTTATTCCGCGGCATAAACATAAGCGCCCCTGATTTAACGCAAGGGGCGCGCAAGTGATTAACGTTCTCTGAGCGCCTCTGCACGCGCACGAATGATCGGTTTCAGCAGATAGCTAAGAATGGTTTTCTTACCGGTGAGGATATCGACGCTTGCCACCATGCCGGGAATGACAAGCATCGGATGCTCTCTTGTACCCAGGTAGTTTTTGTCAGTTTGCAGACGAACAATATAGAAACTCCGTCCCTGCTTATCGGTAATGGTGTCCGGACTTATCTGCACCACTTCACCGCGCAGCCCGCCATAGATGGTGTAATCGTAAGCGGTAAATTTCACCATCGCGTGCTGACCTGGATGCAGGAAGGCGATATCGCGCGGCTGTATTTTTGCCTCAATTAACAGCTTGTCATCCAGTGGCACGATTTCCACCAGATCGCTGCCCGGCTGAATGACGCCGCCGATAGTATTGACCATCACCTGCTGGACGATACCGCGTACAGGTGAAGTAACCATGGTGCGATTCACCCTGTCTTCCAGTGCTTTGACGCTGGCCTAGGCTTTGCTCAGGTTGGTGCGGGCTTCGTTCAGTTGAGCCAGCGCATCACTCTTGAAGCGGCCACGGCTTTCACCGATTTTGTTCTCAATCTCTTTAATTTCTGAGGCGGCTTTAGGCAGCGACAGGCTGACGGAATTGAGCTGTCCGGCGGTTTCCACTTCAGTACGATGTAAACGCAGCAGTTCGACTTTTGAAATGGCACCAGAGGCAAGTAACGGTTCTGACATTTTGATTTCCTGGCGTATTAATCCCAGGCTGTGCTTGAACTGATCTTCCTTTGATTCATAATCGCGCAGTTCTTGTTTTTTCTGCACCAGTTGCTCTTCAAGCGCCGAAATTTCGTTGTGAAATTGCGCCCGGCGGCTGTTATACAGTTCGGTTTCACCGCGGGCGACGTCCGGGGCTTTGCTGGCAATCTCTTCTGAGATTACAAAGTCACGGTTTTCAACCTCTGCGCTCAGGCGTTCTACCTTTGCGCGCAGGCCGAGTTTATCCGCTTCCGTTTCGCCGACGTTTGAAGCAAAACGTGTGTCGTCAAGGTGCAGTAATGGGGCTCCGGCGTTGACGATTTGCCCTTCGTGTACGTACAGCTCGGTAACAATTCCGCCTTCCAGGTTCTGTATTTTTTGCAGTTTTGACGAGGGGATCGCTTTGCCTTCACCGCGTGTCACTTCATCAATCTTCGCAAAACCTGCCCACACGAAGGACAGGACCACCAGCGCAAGGATCACCCACAGCGTCAGGCGAATGACCCGTGGAGCATCATCGATAATGGCGTGACTCACTTCATTGATACTGTCGGTTTGATTTTCATCACGGCCGTGAAAATAGTGCTGCATGAAGCGGCGAGCACGCGCCAGGAAATCAGCGAGACGCATTAATCTGCCCCTTTTTCAACGCATCCATCACCACCGCTTTCGGGCCATCTGCGATGATGCGTCCTTTATCAACAATAATCAGGCGGTCAACCAGCGACAACATGGAGGCGCGGTGGGTGACCAGTAATAGCGTTTTACCTGCGATGCAGGGGACCAGCGCGTGTTTGATCTTCTCTTCGCTGGTGTTATCCATCGAGCTGGTGGGTTCATCCAGTAGCAGTAGAGGCGGATCCAGCAGCAGCGCACGAGCGAGTGCCACCGCCTGCCGTTGTCCGCCTGAAAGCTGAGAACCGCGCTCGCCAACCTGCAGGTTGTAGCCGTCAGGATGCAGACGAGCGAAATCGTTGACACCTGCCAGTTCCGCCGCGCGTAACATGGTTTCGTCATCGACATAGCGCGCGCCGCACAGCAGGTTGTCGCGCAGTGTGCCGTTGAACAACTGGATGTCCTGTGGGACGTAGCCGATGCTGTGGCGGAGATCGTTGACATCCAACTGACGGGAATCGATACCGTCGATCAGGATATTACCGGCGCAGGGCTGGTACAGATTGACGATCAACTTACTGATCGAGCTTTTACCGGAGCCGCTACGGCCGATGATACCGATGCGTTCGCCGGGCTGAATGGTGAGATTAATTTTGTGCAGTGACAGGTTTTTTTGTTCTGGATAGCTAAAATCCACGTCGCGGAATTCAATGCTGCCCTGCAACTGTTCACGCTTGAGCGGGTTTTCATCCGCACGGCGCTCCTGTGTCAGTGACATCATCTTATCGGTATTCTTGATGGTGAGTTTTGCCTGCTGGTAACGGGCAATAAGACCGGTTAATTGGCCCAGAGGCATTAATGCACGGCCATTCAGCATGTAGCAGGCGATCAGGCCACCCATACTCAGCTTGCCGCCGATAATCATATACACACCAACAATGATCATCACCACGCCCGAAATCTGCTGGAACCAGCCGGTGAGATTGCTGGCCAGACTGGACAAGGTTTTCACCCGCAGTTCCAGACGGCTCAGGCTACCCAGCGTTTGTTCCCACTGGAACTGACGTTCGCTTTGGGCATTATTCACTTTAATGGCATCCAGGCTGCTGAGCGTTTCAATTAACAGTGCCTGACGCTCGCTGGCGAGACTCATGGTTTTGGCCACCGCCGCATTGACGGGTTTTTGCAGTGCCCAACTGCACAGCAGGGCAATCGGTAGCGTCAGGAGCGGGATCCAGGCCAGAGAGCCGCCAATAATGCCTATAACGATCAGCAGCAGCAGGGTGAAGGGCAGGTCGATAATCGTCGTCAGGGTCAGCGATGAGAGGAAATCACGCAGTGACTGAAACTCATGAATATTCTGCGCAAAGCTACCCACGCGCTGTGGACGCTCTTTCATCTCCATACCGATAATGCGCTCAAACAGGGTCGAGGAGATAATGAGATCGCTTTTTTTGCCCGCAATATCAAGACAGATACCGCGTAGCATTTTTAAAATCAGATCAAAAACAAAGGCAAGGCAAATGCCCACAGCCAGTACCCACAGTGTCACCGTCGCCTGGTTCGGCACCACGCGGTCGTAGACGTTCATGGTAAAGAGTGGTGTGCCGAGTGCGATCAGGTTGATTAACAGGCTGGCCAGCACGGCATCCATATACAGAAAACGTGACAGCTTCAGCGTGTCTTTAAACCAGGACTTGGTGCGTGGCAAAAAGGCTTCTGCCTGCAAATCGAACTCATGGCGCGGATGGGCAAAAATAACCTTTCCGGCATAGCGCTGTTCAAGCGTGGCTAAATCGACACGGATTTCACCACCTTCGCTTTCGCTGGGCATAAAACGAGCGCTGCCATCTTCATTCCATGCCAGCAATACGCCAGTTGCGCCAGAGCGCAGTAACAGCACGGCAGGCAGAGACATCTGCGGAATTTTATCAAGCGCGCGCGTCACCACCCGCGCTTTTAAACCGGCTCTTGCCGCAGCGCGAGGAAATATATTCAGCGTGAGTTGATCGTTTTCTAATGGCAGACCGCTGCTTAACGTTGAACGACTGGCTGATTTACCGTGCAGAGAACACAAAATAAGTAGGCTATCTAATAACGGGTCGTCATGATGGCTACGGGGATCGTGATGTTGAGAATTGCTACTGTCAGAATTCTCTGGGACTTCATTGAATAATTCAGCTTGTGCACTCATTTTCGCAACCATTCTGACCTGCACGTTTTAATAATAGCAAGCTAATAATAAGCGTGCAGGTCAGGGATTTATTGGGTATTAATAATTATTAATGAAGTTCAGGCAGGCTATTTTCTTCTGCAGAATCTACCGGTTGACCTGATGGCGGTGGTGCAATTTTTAGAATACCCATTAATTCACCTGTACGTTCGCTAATACGATAACCGCTGGTGACTGCCAGATAGCGTAATTCGACAAGGCGGCGTTTTGAGGAGAAAACTTCATTTTCGCTATCAAGTAAATCCAGTAGTGTACGCTCGCCAAGACTGAATTGATCCTGATAGGCGGTACGTACTTTTACGCTACGGTCGGCATATTCTTCGGCAGAAGGAAGCTGGGCGCGCGCGTTTTGTAATGCTGTCCACGCCAGGCGCAGTTCCTGATTCATCTGGCGCAACGTGTTGTTACGCACATCCTGAGCCTGCTTATGCAGATACGCGCGGGAGTCCATCGTGGCTTTGTCGCTACCGCCCTGGTACAGGTTGTAATGCAGTTTTACCATCGCTTCCCACTCTTCGGTATGTGCGCGAGTGGTGTCGGTGTTATTGCTGATCCCACGGGAAAGCTCAACGTCAACGCGTGGGTAGAAGGTTGATTTTGAGGCTTCGTACTGTTGATGCGCGGCCTCAATATCCGCATTGGCAGACTTCAGCAATGGGCTATTCTTCTCCATTCGACTTTTGGCGTCCGCAAGTGAGGTTGGCAGCTCAGCGTCGATACTCGCTGGCTGGCTGAGTCCTTGCGGCTCCATGCCGGTCACGCTGATAAAGGTGGTTTTTGCATCTTCGAGGTTGGTTTGCTCGGTCAGTAAGTTGTTACGCGCCTGCGCCAGACGCGCTTCGGCCTGCATGAAGTCTCCTGAACGGCCAACGCCCTGATCGGTACGCAGTTTTATCTGGTCATAGATGCGTTCATGGTTAGCCAAATCATCTTCAGCCAGACGGACAAACTCCTCGCGCTGCAACACGTCAAAATAGGCCTGAATCACCGTATATGCGGTACTTTCGCTGGTATTCATAACGCTCCAGGCGCGTGAGTCCACGGTCGCTTTTTGTCGGGCGACTTCGCTGGAGGTGGCAAAACCATTAAACACATTTTGCTCAAGGCTCAACGTCGCCTCGTTGGGGGACTGCGTCAAACCGTTGGTGCTGCCTGCGGCACGCGTCGTCGCATCATCAATATTTTTGCGTCCGGCTTCAGCATTTAAATTCAGCGACGGTAAATATCCACCTTTTGCCGCACGTAGTTCTTGTTCGGAAGAATAACGGCTGTTTATCGCCGCATTGACTTCAGGGTGGTTAGCTAATGCTTCTTTAACGGTATTGTGTAAATCTTCTGCATTAACTGAATTTATTGAAAACCATGAAAGCAGAAAAACAAAAAACTTCTTCATGACATGAATGCCTTATATCTCACGGTTATGACTTCCCGTTGTCGTTGCTATCATCCGTTTTTACAAACACGTTATATTAATTAACAAATATGAATTATCTTAATTGCTTACAGCGGACAGCTATTCAACGACATGTTTTGTCACATCGTGTTTTATTTTTGGTTATTTTTTATTATATTTATTGGCCAGTCAAGTCTCATGTAAATGCACTTTATAAAATGTGTTTTTTTCTACATTGGGATATTAATGTTTACATTAAATGAATGTGATATTTGTTCGTTAATTTATTAACGAGTTTATAAAAATAATGATGGTATTTAAGTGAGGTTACGGTGAGCAAATTACTCGGTGTGATCAAAGCAATAATTGGACAGGTTTATGTTGTTGACGCAAGTGGCGCACAGCGACGTGTTCATGAAGGCGACAGAGTATATAGCGGTGAAGAAATTGTGACCGGTGCCAACGGTGCGGTAAGTCTCTCTTTACCGGACGGAAAAACGCTGGATGTTGGTCGCAACAGCCACTGGGGCGATCATGGGCTACAGGCCAACTCTACTCCGGAACGTGATGCTCAGGATATTGCCGCCGTACAAAAAGCGATTGCTGATGGGGCTGACCCGACGCAGACACTGGATGCGACCGCAGCGGGTAATGAAGAGCCGGTGCAGTTGGAGGGCGGTGGGGGTGGTCACACGCTGGTCCAACTGGCCTTAACCGGACAAGTTGTTGATCCAACAGCCGGTTTTGACACGCAAGGGCTGGGGAGCCCGACCTGGGATATCAATCAGCCGGTAGGGGGAATGGACACAGGTACAGCCAGTGTGTTCCCACCCGAAGTGCAAATTACCGAGTTTGCGGGTAACGATGGCTACATTAATAACACTGAATTCCACCGGACCCATTTAAGCGGCACCAGTAACCAAAATCACGTCACGCTCACCTTCACCGATAGCCAAAAAAACACATTCACTGTAGATGTCCCGGTAAGTAACGGTCACTGGAATATCGATACCGATCTTGGCGGACTGGTACCGGGAAATGTAACCGTGGTGGCAATAGCGACCGATGTCTCGGGGCGGACCGCACAAACTTTCGACAATGCGTTGATTGATATTACCGGTCCACGTATCGATATTACGGTCGATAGCGTGACCCCAGATAACCTGATTAACCACCAGGAGTCTCTTCTGTCGCAAACCGTGATTCACGGGTCTGTCGGGGGAGATGCAAAGCCGGGTGATGTCGTGACGCTGGTTGTCGACGGTATAACGTATACCGGCACGGTCGACGATCCGGGAACGGGCATTTTGACTTACAACATCCCGGTCCTGACCCAAGGGCTGCTGAATGACCCGACGATTCATGCCTCCCTCACCTCTACCGATGATGCCGGCAACAGCACCACCGTTTCGACCGATCACTATGTCGATAACGATTTGTATGCACAGAATGCGGTGACCATCGGGACGGTGGCAAATGATGATGTCGTCAATGCTAACGAATCTCGCATGCCGACCATCATTTCTGGCGTAGCCAGCGGTGATGCCAAAGTGGGCGATCCGGTCACCTTGACGCTTCAGGGCAAAACATTCCATGGCACGGTGTTCGACGACCATGGCCAGCTGCGTTATGAAATTGTGGTGCCTTCCTCAACGCTGAAAGAAGGTGCAAATGATGTGCAGGTGACGCTGGTCAGCCATGACGCTGTCGGTAACGAAGCGATTGCTATTACGCACAAAACTGTGGTGCTGGATACCCAGGCACACAACACCCTGACGATTGACAATGTCACCGATGATAACACCCTGAACTTCACTGAGCTGTCGGCGAATAAGCAGGTGATTATCGGGGAAGTGCGCGGGGAAGACGCGAAAGCGGGCGACCCGGTGCTGGTGGAGATCAACGGCCACCAGTATCACGGTCAGGTGATTGATATCGGGAAAAATACCCTCGGCTACCGCATTGAAGTCGACTCTGCTACTTTTTCTGACAACGTCGGTCAGGTGCTGAAAGAGGTGACGGTACACGTCAGCGTCACTTCCCACGATGCGGCAGGTAACCTGGCAATTGCCACCAGCAACCACAACGTACATCTCGATAACTTCGCGGAAAACGCGGTGCATATTGATACCGTCGCGGGTGATGACCTTATTAATATCAAGGAATTTTTAGCCAACGGCGGGATCACGCAAATTACCGGTACCGTGACCGGCGTGGATGCGAAAGTGGGTGATGTGGTTACCCTGGAGCTGAAGGGGGGCGCGGTGATTCACAGTTCGGTTATCGCGCTGGCGGGCGGTGGGCTGGGCTATAGCATTCCGGTAAACAGCCATAAGCTGGTAACTCATCCAGAATTTAGGGTTTCTGTTACCTCTACGGACCCAGTGGGGAACAGCGTCACGCATTCTGAAACCAAAACCATCAGCGCCGACCTGTATACGCAGTCGCATATCACCATTGATGGTGTGACCGCTGATAACTTCATCAACATCAAGGAATCGACGGACAATAACGGCAAGACCACCATCAGTGGCACGGTAAGCGGCGATGCGAAAGAGCACGATACCGTTGAGCTGGTGATTAATGGTCAACACTATTCGGGTGAAGTGGAAAAGCTGGCAAACGGCAATCTGGTCTACCATATCCCCGTAGAGACTAAGGATCTGTTAGCCAACCCGCTTATCCATGCGAGCATTCATACCACGGACGATCATGGCAACGAAATGACGGCGGTGACGAAACATGTCGTTGGGCTGGATCTTAACGCCAGCGCCTCTATCGGCATTGATACCGTCGCCGGTGATGACATTATCAGTAAAGCCGAGTCCGAGCTGCATAAGGCAACCATCACAGGGCCCGTCGGCGGCGATGCGCAGAAAGATGATACCGTCACCTTAACCTTCAACGGTAAAACCTATATCAGCAAGGTTATTGAACTCGCTAACCACTCGCTGGGCTACCGCATTGAGGTCGACACAGACACACTGACGGATGGCAGCGACCAGAAGATCCATGTCTCCATCTCAACCGTTGACGAACACGGCAATACAGCAGCAGCAACGTCCGAGCATATGGTGCATATCGATCTGCACGCTGAGGCGAGCATTACGATTGATAAGGTGACTGCCGATAACACCCTGAACCATGCTGAACTGAATATGGCTAAGCAAATCATCAGCGGTAGCGTTGGTGGTGATGCGAAAGTTGACGATGAAGTCACCCTCGAAATTAATGGCTACAAGTTTACCGGTAAGGTCATTTCACTAGGTAATAACCATCTGGGTTACCGAATCCCGGTCGACTCGTCGGCATTCAGTGACAACCAGGGTGACCAGGATAAACATGTCAACATCAGGGCGACGGTTACCTCCCACGATGCGGCGGGCAACCTGGCGATTGCCACCTGCGACCACAACGTGCATATCGACAACTTTGCGGTAAACCAGGTGCATATCGATACCGTCGCGGGCGATGACGTTATTAATATCAAAGAGTTTTCCGCCAACGGTGGCATTACGCCAATCACCGGCACCGTGACTGGTGTTGATGCGAAAGTGGGTGATACGGTGATCCTGAAGCTGGATGGTGTTACGGTGATGCAAGGTGCCGTTATCACGCTGGCGGGCGGTGGGCTGGGGTACCGCTTCCCGATGAATACCCATATGTTGATGAGCCATCCGGAAATTACCGTGTCTGTTACCTCCACCGATGCAGAGGGGAACAGCGTCACGCATTCAGAGATGAAAACCATCAGTAGCGATATGTACACGCAGTCGCATATCACCATTGACGGCGTGACGGCTGATAACGTCATCAACATCAAGGAGTCGACGGACAATAACGGTAAGACCACCATCAGCGGCACAGTGAGCGGCGATGCGAAAGAGCACGATACCGTGGAGCTGGTGATTGATGGTCATCCGTACTCCGGTGCGGTGGTGAAGCTGGCGAACGGTGGTCTGGGCTACTATATCCCGGTTGACACCCAGAACCTGGTCAACGATCCGGTGATTCACGCGAGTATTCACACCACAGATAATCATGGTAACGAAACCACCGCCATCGCAGAACGTACCGTTGGGCTGGATCTGAACGCCAGCGCCTCTATCGGCATCGATACCGTTGCAGGTGATGACATTATCAGTAAGGCAGAGTCTATTCTGCATAAGACGACTATCACGGGGTCGGTCGGCGGCGATGCGCGGGAAGGTAATGACGTCACCTTAACCTTTAATGGCAAGACCTACCACGGCCAGGTCAGTAAGCTGCCTGACGGCTCGCTGGGCTACAACATTGAAGTCAGCACCGACAACCTGAAAGACGGCAGTGACCAAAAGGTCCATGTCTCCATCTCAACTGTTGACGAACACGGCAACCCATCAACGGTAACGCATGACCATATGGTGCATATTGATCTGCACGCTGAGGCGACGATTACGATTGATAAGGTGACTGACGACAACATACTCAACCATTTAGAGTTAGATAAGACCTGGCAGTTGGTTAGCGGCGTTGTCGGTAAAGATGCCCAGGTTAACGATGATGTGAGTGTTGAGATTAACGGTCACACGTATACCGGTAAGGTTCTCGTTCTGGGTAACGGTCAGTTGGGGTATCAAATCCCGGTCCTTTCTTCAGATTTTAGCAACAACCAGGGCAACCAGGACAACGATGTCACCTTCAAGGCTAGCGTAACGTCGCATGATGCGGTGGGTAACGAAGTTGTCGTGTCTACGACGCATAAAGTGCAGATTGATAATCACGCCCTGGCTGGAATTACCATTGATACCGTGGCGGGCGACAATATGATTAACGGCGCCGAGTCCACAAAACATACCACCGAAGTGATGGGTACCGTTTCTGGTGATGTGCATATTGGCGATAAAGTGACCGTTACCGTCAATGGTCACCACTACGACGCAACGGTACAGAAACTCCCTGAGCACAATAATGCGCTGGGTTATAAGCTGGATGTGTTGACGGGCGATCTGGTTGCCGATCCACATATCGTTGCGCAGGTGGTTGGGGTAGATAGCGTTGGCAACCTGCAGAAAGCCGAAGACACGAAAGATATGACGGTAGATTTGCATGCGAGAGCGCTACTGACTATTGATCCTGTCACCGGCGACAATATGGTTAACGGCGATGAATCCCGCCAGCCATTCACCTTTGTGACCGGAAAAGTCGGCGGCGACGTACACGTCAATGATACCGTTTACCTTACCGTAAATGGTCATACCCTGACCGGGAAAGTGACCGAACAGGGCGGGCATCTCGGGTATAGCATTAAAGTCAGTACCGCCGATTTGCTGTCCGACCCGCATTTAACGGCTACCGTCAGCACCACCGATGTTGCAGGCAACCCGGCAACGGCCAATGCGCAGACCACGGTAGTGATTGATACCCGCGTGGACGCGACGATTACGATTGACCCCGTTACGCCAGACAACACGTTGAATGATGTTGAACAGCATCAAACCACCACCGTTGTCACCGGCACCGTGACCGGCGAGGTTCACCCAGGCGATCCGCTGGTGATGACGATCAACGGCCATTCGTATCCTGGTTTTGTTGACGTGATTAGCGGCAACCAGTTGGGTTACAAGATAGTCGTATCGACGTCCGACCTGGTGGCTAGCCCGCATATCACCGTGTCGATGGATATCACTGATGCGGCGCAGAACCATGCCCATATTGTGGAGCATCGTGACGTTAATCTGGACAATCAGGCCCTTGCCGCGATCACCATCGATCGCGTGACGGGTGATGACGTTCTGAACGGCACTGAATTGCAGGCGCCTAAAACGACCATCAGTGGTACGGTGGGCGGCGATGCACAAAAGGGGAATATCGTTCATCTGCTGATTGACGGCCATACGGTCGATGCGACGGTTGTTGAACTGCCGAAGCTGGGGACGCTGGGCTATAGCGTTGAGGTTGATACCCAGTGGCTGCAAAACAATCCGCATATCACGGCAACCATTACCACCACCGATCCTTACGGCAATACCGCCAAGGCGGATGCGACAAGCACGGTGACAATTGACGATCGTGCCGAGGCTATCGTCCATATCGACCCGCTGGTGACGGATGATAACGATGCGGTGATCAACTACAAAGAGGCGCATAACCCGCTGACCACCGTGACCGGTAGCGTGGGCGGTGATGTGAAGGTGGGCGATATGGTTGAACTGACCATTAACCATCAGACCTACTATGCGCAGGTTCATGATGACCACGGTAAGCATGTATTTCGCACCGAGGTTTCAACGCTCGATCTGTTGATTGACTCGAATATCCATGCCGAGGTGACGGCAAAAGATGCGGCAGGCAACGTTGCGCACGGGCATGATGATATGCCGGTGGTGATTGATACCGTTGCTGATGCCGGGATAACTATTGATGTTGCCTCCAGTGGTCTACCACCAGGTAACCCTATTGCGAATAACTTGCTTCCAGGCAGCAGACCGGACTTTATCTCTGTAACCGGACATGTTGCTCCCGATGCGGTTGTAGGCGATACGGTGACGCTTACGGTGGGTCACGGATTTGTCCTGACCACTCAAGTCATTACACTTCCCGATGGTCAACTCGGCTATCAGGCGGATATTGGCTCCGATAAATTCGAAGAGTATGGCGATATTCTGGTTTCTATCACCACCCATGATAGTCATGGCAACACGGCGACAGCAACAGAGCATAAATTTATCGATCTACCGTGGTTGCACAATACACCCGTGATCGGTAATACGCCTTACGGGTTCACGACGCCGCCAGTGGTCACCCCGCCGACAACGGGCACGGGAACCACACAGCCGCAGAAGCCGCATGTCCATCTCACGGTCGATCCGGTAACGGGCGATGACGTTCTCAACGGCGCTGAAGCGCAAAAACCGACCACGCCGATTCGCGGCCGGGTGACCGGCGATGCCCACGTTGGCGATGATGTGACCGTCACTCTCAATAACCATCACTACACCGGTAAAGTGAGTGAGATTCCGGGGCTGCCGGGGGAAATGACCTGGCGGGTTGATGTTCCTTCGTCCGAGCTTAAGACACATCCGACGTTTGACGTATCCATTACCGTCAGTAACTCGGCGGGCAGCGACACCTCGAGCGTGCCGAAAACTATTCAGGTCGATACCGATAACCCGGTCCATATCACCATAGACAAGGTTGCCGGCGATGACGTTATCAACGGCAAAGAAGCGCAAAGCGGTAAAACAACGATCAGCGGTACGGTCAGCGGTGAAGGCATTCATGACGGCAGCGTAGTCTCGCTGCTGGTGAATGGTAATACCTTAACCGCCGAGGTGCATGCCGATCACGGCCAATGGGTTTGGTCGAAGGAAGTCAGCATCAACGATCTGCGTAATACCTCGGATATTACCGCCTCGGTAAGCGCCACCGATGCGGCCGGGAATACCGGCACGGGCTCGACGTCAAAGCACGTTGACGTCGATCTCAAAGCCGATGCGGGCGTCACGGTCGATGATATTACCGCCGACAACGTCCTGAACGCACAGGAAACAGGGCTGCCTAAGATTGCGGTGAGCGGTTCCGTTTCGGGTGATGTCAACCCAGGGGAAAACGTGACGTTGAAGGTTAACGGTCAAACTTATACCGCGACAATTGATGCGAGTAAGCACTACACCGTTGATGTCAATACATCAGACCTGGTGGCTGATCATACTATCGAAGCTACGGTGACCGGCCACGATAATCACGGCAACGTCCAGGATGCCAGTATCACCAAAGCGTTTTCTGTTGATACCACCGCGACGGCTGCGGTAACGGTTAATACCGTGGGCGGCGATGATGTGATCAATGCTGATGAGATAAAAGCCGGTACGGTCGAAGTCAGCGGCACCGTGAATGGTGACGTACACAAAAACGATAAGGTTTATATCACTGTTAATGGCAATCCGGTTGAGGCGACGGTCATTGAACTGCCGCATATGAATGGGCAGTTGGGGTATAAAGCGATCGTCAGCACCGCGGATCTGCAGGCCGATCCTACCATTCACGTCAGCGTGACGGGTCATGATGCGGCAGGTAATAGCCAGCCTGCGACGTATGACAAAACCGTGGTCATTGACGATCACGTGGATGCGACGATTGTGCTGGATACCGTATCCAATGATGACGTGTTGAATAACGTTGAAGCCGGGAAGCCGACTACCACCATCACCGGTTCTGTGACCGGCGACGTTGAGGTTGGTGATTTGGTCACCGTCACCGTCAATGGTAAAGATCTGACGGCGAAAGTGACCGACAGCGGCGGCCATAAGGTGTTCCGTGTTGAAGCCAGTACGGTTGATCTGGTTCACGACCAGCATATTACCGCCCACGTTGTCGCCCATGATGATGCCGGTAACCGCCAGCAGATTGATACTGATAAGACGATCACAGTCGATCGCGTGGCTTCTGGCACCGTTAGCGTTGATAGCGTCACAGTGGATAACGTTCTCAACCACCAGGAATTATCGGGACAGAAGGTCACCATCACCGGCCATGTCGGCGGCGATGCGCAGCTTGACGATCCGGTGACCTTAACCATCGGCAGTACTTCGGTTAATGGCAAAGTCATTACGCTGAGCAACGGTGGTTTGGGTTATCAGATTGACGTGGATTCCGCCGTTCTGCGCGCCAACACATCAATTGATGTGAAGGTTACCGGGCATGACGCGCCGGGAAACCCGTTCACCGCAACATCGACGCATACCTATTCTGTTGATGAGCAGGCCAACGGCGCTATTACCATTAATGACCACATCGCAGGCGACAACGTCGTTAACCTGAATGAATCGAAGTCAGATACGGTGATTAAATTTACGGTTTCCGGCGATACGCACCCGACCGATGTCGTTGAAGTGAGTATCAACGGCAACAATATGAAGGCTACGTTGGTGCCGGGCTCCTCGACGGTTTATCAGGTTGCGGTTCCGGGAACGTACCTGAATGAGGGCGACAATAAGGTTGAGGTGAAAACGACGTTACACGATGGTGCAGGCAACACGTTAGAGGTGCACGATCAGAAAAACGTGGTGCTGGATACGCATGCTGACGGCACGATTACCCTCACCGATGGTATCGCGGGCGACAACGTTGTGAACCAGAAAGAATCGCTAACGGATACCGTGATTCGCGGGACGGTCACGGGCGATGCGCAGGCGGGTGGAACGGTCACGATCAGCGTTAATGGCCATGACACCATTGCTACGATAGTTGCCGATCCTGCGACCCATACACTGGGTTACCAGGCGGCGATATCGAATGCGTATCTGAACGAAGGCAACAACGACGTTCAGGTGAAGACGACGTTACGTGATGCGGCGGGCAATACGCGAGATGTGAGCGATCACAAAAATCTGATCCTCGATACTCACGCCGATGCCAGCATCGTGGTCGATAAAGTCACCGGGGATAATCACATTTCTCGCGCAGAAGCGCAGGCCGCAACCATCCACATCACCGGTAGCGTAACGGGCGATGTACATGACGGCGAGCACATCAACGCGCTGGTTAACGGTCATCTGTATGATGCAACGCTGCATCAGGTGAATAACGAACTGCATTATGACTTTGAGGTGGATACGTCGTCATTCCGCGCCGGGCATAACCGTGTGAACGTGCTGGTTGAGGCGAACGATAACCACGGCAATACCGCATACTATGCGCAAACGCTGAATGTCATCATGGACGATCCCACGCCGATCAAAGGTCAAGCGGTGGACAAGGGGCATCATGCGGCGGTTCAGCATGCCTTGCACGATTTGTTTGACGATAGTGCGCTGTCACTCTCCTATGCCTCTTCTACGAAGGTACATGGGACGAATGTGGCGCAGGGTGTTACAGACAAAGCGAAGAGCGCTCTCGATAACGTTGATCTCAGCGATTTGGCGCGTGAACTGCACGAAGGTGTGGACATCGCGAAATACATTCACAGCGGCGACGATCATCATCTGATTGCCAGCCCGGCGAAGGTCGCGCATGGGATTGATACCGCGCTGTCGGGTCACCCTGGCGGTGATTTACATTCCACGACGTATTCGCTGGATCATCTGATCGCTAAACCTGACCAAAATCACACTCACTAACGGATGCTCACTGCCCTGTGCCAACAGGGCAGTGCATCACGCAATATGTAAGGTTACAACATGAATTCTGTTCCACCAGATGCAAACGCTCATCCTGAAAAAGAAGGGGGGAGCAAAAGCGCGGAACTTGATAATCAACAGTTCCTGGCGATGCTGCAAAAGAGCGACCTTGAAATGGTGCGCGTACTGGACGACCTGATTTACCTGCTGATCCGTAAAGGGGTCATTGCCATTACCGATCTTCCGCCAATGGCACAGGTAAAACTGATGAATCGCGCGAACGCGCGCCAGGAGCTTGGTGGGTTAGAACAACTGCTGGGTAGCGATGACCGTATTTTTTAGCGTAGGCAGGCAGTCAGCGTGCAAGCCGGATAAGCGAAGCGCCATCCGGCAAACACAGTGCTAGTGTAATTGTGACAACGGTGCGGGCTCACCCAGTAGTTGCCCCATCGCGCCATCAATGCCTAATTCCTGCAATACCGTCAGCTCGCCCTGCGTTTCAACGCGTTCAGCGATTAATGGCAGGTCAATACTGCGCGTAGCGTTGCATAACACTTCAATAAACAACCGCTTATCGCTTTCCTGATCAATATTACGAATGTAGCTACTATCGATTTTCAGCCAGGCAAGCCCCCACTGGGACAGATGACCGATCATATCGAAGCGGCTGCCAAAGTGCTGCAGACCCAGCGAGCAGCGATGCTGGCTCACGGCTTTCACAAACGCCGCCATTTGGTTTGGCCCTGGCAACTGATTTTCATCCAGTTCCAGAATCAGTTGACTGGCTAATCGTGGTGAATATTTCAATGGATTCAACAGGTCCGCCACCGTGTTTGCACTGGCGACGGAACTGCCGGAAATGCTCAGAGCGAGTTTTCCTGGCGCAGTTTTCAGCTGATTTAACGTCAGTTTCAGCATCACCCGGTCCAGACGATGGCTCCAGCCAAAACGGTGGATCCACGGCAGGAATCGACCAGCGTTAATGGTGTTGCCCTGTTCATCAACAATGCGTGACAGCACTTTGTAATGCAGAATGTTGTGCGGGTGCTGGCAGTCCACAACGGGCTGATAAACCAACTGGAATTGCTGATTTTCCAGCGCGTGTTCAAGACGCACAAACCACAGGTGCTGATCTTCGGTCGCCGTCGCCACGTCGGTGGTGGGCACGACCTGATGCTCAGTGTGTGTTTCCACTTCCACCAACAGACGATCGGCCTGAATCAGCAATGTCTGTGCATTATCTCCGGCGCTGAATGGCACCATGCTGGTATAGGCGACGGGCTGTTGGTCTGACATCCCTGTGGCATAAAAGGCCATGAGCTTTTGGCTAAGTGAATTGCTCAGTTCCAGCATTTCGCCGTGCGTGACGCCGGGGCAGAGCAGAGCAAACTCGCCCCCGCGAATACGGGCGACGGTACTGTTGAGAGACGCATATTTTTCTTTCTGTGCTGTCAGCAGGTTGGCGATATTGAGCAGTAACTTGTCGGTATGCGGCCCACCAAAACGTTGGTTTAGCCCACCTAAGTCCTGCACGCGGATTAACATCAGATACCCTGGCGCAGTGTCAGCATCGCTCAGGCGTGCCTGAAGCTGCATATCGAATGCCCGGCGGTTAGCGATTCCGGTCTGGCTGTCGAGATAGGCTTCATTGTGCAAACGTTCACTGTAGATGGCCTGCTCTTCAAATAATGACTTGAGTTTGGTTGCCATCAGATTCATCGCCCCGATAACACGACGCAACTCCGGTGTTTTGGGGAGTTCTGACAGGGTCAGAAACTCACGGCGGGTAATAGCTTCTGACTGTTTCGCCAGGTAATTGAGCGGTTGCAGCAGTTTGCGCAGCAGCAAAACACCTGCCCCCAGGCAAATGAGGCTACAGGACAACATCCATAACAGATTACCTAACGTATTGTCCCACAGGCGTTGCACAGCAAAGATAGGGTCACTGGTGACTTCAACACGTGCCGCCTGCTGCCAGCCACGCATGATCGTCGCTTCGCCGGTTTGCGCCGTGACATCTACCAGCTCAACAAACCAGGCGGGTACATTGGGGATCGATGCTGCCGCACTCCGCTCAAGGATGATTTTGCCGTTCTTCAGATCGACAATGCGGATTTTTTTGTAGTAACCGCTATCGAAAATCGAGCTGACCATTAGCTCAATCATCGCCGGATCGTTGACATTGGGGGTCAGCGAAACCCCTAATGCTGTTGCCGCATCCTGAGCATGCGAAAGGAGCTGATTGTTGGACTGATCGCGGGAGCTTTCCAGCGTCACAATAAAATTGCCGCTGAATACCACCAGCATAAAGAGAGAGATTGCCAGGAGTAACTGTTTGAAAAGAGACACAGGCGATTCCTATTTATCCATCGGGAAGCCCTCTTCCCGCATTTTTGTGAAAACTTGCTGCCAGCGAGAAAGTCTCTTGCTGTCGCCAACGCGTTTATTGTTCTGTGTGCCCGGGAGCCAGAGACCACTGTTGTTAAAGGAGTACACGGGTAATAAATCGGTACGCTGCGTGGCCGGTGAAAGGGTGTTCGTCAGGCTGTCGAGTACCAGCGGGACTGCGTCCGGCGCGGCATACCAGGTCAATACCATGTGCGCCCGGTTATAGCTCAGGGCTTTAACGTAGGTGATGCGCAGCTTCTCTTCGGGGACTCCCAACTGCCGGAGCGTAAAATATTTGGCGATTGCGTAATCTTCACAATCGGCCTCACCTTTGCGCAAAGACTCTACCGGCGTTGCCCAGTAGTCCACGCTGTGCCAGACCTCGCTGTCTTCGGCGTAATGTAATTGCGTGTTGAAAAACAGGTTTACGGCGCGTAATTGTGTTTGTTCGTCTGCATTTCGTAGAGTGATCAGCAACTGCTGCCAGGCATTGATTCGCTGTTGTGCGTCTGCGCGGGCAGGACCATACAGCGCATCGGATTTCTGCTGAATAGTGGCAAAGTCCCAGGCCGCACGCAGTGAGTTGACGGTGAGTACCAGCAGCAGTGCGCCTGATATCTGCCAGAAGCGAATGACTCGCTGAAGCGTACACGAACGGAAAATGTTCAATTGCTATGCTGGCAATGGACGGCGGGTTGATGATTTATATTTTTGCAGGAATCAGGCATCAGCCATTTTTTACGCAGCTGTGCATCAAGCGGTGAGGCAAAAATATTTTTCAGCGTACTGTTAACAAAGGTCACAAACTGCGGATCGTTCTTGCGCATCATAATGGCATAGTGCATATCACTGCCGATGGTCTCAGACGACACGCTAAATTGTTCGGGTTGTTCATCGTGGTTGATCAGCGGCCAGGACAGAACATCATCGAGGAATAATGCGGTGGATTCATTATGTGCCATTTTCTCGAACGCACCGTTGATGGTGGTGGTGGTAATCGTTGAGATATTGAGATGCTTCTCTCTGTTGACTTTATTAAATTCCAGCAGATCTTTTGAGCTTCCAGTCAGGCTCACTGTCCGTCCTTTTAAATCCTCAAGCGCGTCAATATTGTTTTTGCGCAACGAGATAATGCGCATTTTGGCGATGTAATAGTCAATAGAAAATGAAACGCTGGAGGTCCGCTCCGGCGCGTTAGCATTAACGCCACAATCCATATCTATTTTGCGGGTGTTCAATGCGGAGAAACGATCCGCAAAGTTCACGGGAATATAGTGAACGGTTAAGCTGTTGAGCTTCAGATACAGGCGTAGTTTATCGGCAATGATGTTGCACAGCGCTACGGTGTAACCCGTGACTTTGCCACTTTTATCGGTGAAAGAGAAAGGCGGTAATTGACGATAGCCGATGTTTAACACGCTGCTGTACTGGATATGGTCAAGCGTAGCGGCGTTTTGCTGCGCTATCAGTGCAGGGGATGTCGCGACGCCAACCAGCAAGATCAGCCAATGCATCGCGCGCGTTATCCTTGTCATTTCATGATTAATTATATTTTTCATAATCAAAACTGATCTTCTTCTTAGCTGCGGTGAGTGCTTTCAGGTTATCTGACATGGGAATGTTTAAATTAATGGCGCCTGGCGGTATCGGAGACTGAAACCATTTAGTGTACAGCGCGGTAAACTCTTTGCTGGTCATGAGTGACGAGAGCGCACTATCAACAAATTCTTTAAATTCTTTATCGTGTAAAGGGAGCAACAGCCCGGCCGGAAGTGGGGCACTGAGGGCAATTTTTGACAGCGCATAATCTTCGGGATTGGTGGCCTGAGCAATCATCCCTTTCAATAATACCGTGCTGGAGATCAGGGCCGAATATTCGCCATTCTTGAGTTCATTGAAGGCGGCAACATTATTCGTATCAAGCTGAATATTGATATCAAGGGCATTAGCGGTATTGATTTTTTGCAATTGCTCCACATAAATTGTGCCGCTTTTTACCAGCACGCTATGCCCGGATAGTTCGCCCAAATGGTTAATGCTGTCATTTTTACGCATGACATAGCGGGTGCTGGAAAAGTAAAAAGGCAGTGAGAATTCGCTAATGTTGTGGCGGCTTTTCGAATAAAAGGCAGGTATACACATGATGTCTGCCATATGATTTTTCATCAGTACAAACTGTGATGCCGAATTGGCCTTCACCCACTCAATGTTTAGCTTTTTAAGCTGTAGTTTTGTTTTGAGCGCGCTGACAATATTTTTGCAAATATCAATAGAATAGCCTGCGGGGTCATTACCGTTCTGCCAGGAGAAGGGAAACGCATCATCCTGATAGCCAAGGATGATGGTTTGTGTACTGGCAATCTTCTCCAGCGCATGTAACGACGGGGGAGATGCGGCCGTGCAACGTGTGCAATAGGCGATCAGCAAAGAAAAGACCAGCAATACGCGTGTTGTGATGCGCAAGACGTCAGACATTGCACGCCTCCTCTGCAAAAAGCGCTTCGCTAAAGGAGGACAACACGTCATGCTCGCGGAGTGGATAGCTGAAGAAATATCCCTGAACATGCTGGCACTCAATATCGCGCAGAATGTCCCGCTGATATTCGGTTTCCACCCCTTCTGCAGTAACCGACATATTGTATTTATGAGCGAACTGGATAAGCATTACGATCAAATACTGGCTGGCATTATCTTGCTTCAGCTTCTCGACCAGCGAGCGTGCGATCTTAATGCGGGTGAAAGGGTAGATCAGTAAATAATCCAGCGCCGCGTATCCGGTTCCTAAATCGTCCATTGCGATTTCGATGCCCAGAGAACGGATCTCTTGCAGTACGGGCAAGGCAATCGCCTTATCCAGTTTCTCCGATTCAGTGATCTCTATTTCCAGGCGTTCTGCTGACAGTTGGCTGTTACGTAATGCATCTTTAATCACGTCAACCAGGCCGGGGCTGTGTAGCTGATAGGCCGAGATATTGACGGCAACCCGGATGTGTTCCGGCCATTTGGCTGCGGATTCGCAGGACTGGCGAATAATCCACTCACCTAAACGGACAATTAGGCCGGAGCTTTCGGCAATATTGATAAAATAATCAGGGTAAATCAGGCCTTTGGTCGGATGGTTCCAGCGGATCAGCGATTCATAGCCATAAACCGTTTCATCATGCAGATTCATAATCGGTTGGTAGTGAAGTTCGAACTCCTCGTTATCAATACCGTCGATGATCTCCTGGTTAATGAACAGACCGTGAGTCTGCGTCATCACCATGCCGTCTTCGAAGAAATGGAAGCAACCGCGGCCATGATGTTTGGAGGCATACATGGCAAGGTCGGCATTGATCATCAATGTGGAGGTGTTATTGCCCTGCCAGGGGGCTGTTGTAATCCCGATGCTGCAGCTAATGGAGAATGTGTGAGTGCTCCAGGTGAAGGGGGTGCTCAATGCCCGAATGATACGTTTCGACAGGCGGTTTGCTTCTTTGACGGCGTTCTCGCTGACCTGTTGCAGGATCGCAAATTCATCACCGCCCAGTCGCGCTGCCATATCGTTAGGTCCCAGTAGCAATTGCAGACGCTGGGCCACGCTGATTAACACTTCATCGCCTGCTTTATGACCGAAAGTGTCATTGACCGGTTTAAAGTTATCGAGGTCGATGAGCAGCAGGTTGAACTGCTTTTCTTCCTGATGGATTTCGCTGACGCGTTTATCCAGCTCAAGACCAAACGAAACGCGGTTAGGTAATCCGGTCAGCGAATCATGATGGGCCATATGCTCCATCTTTTGCGACATCTCATGCATGCGTTGCAGATAGCCGCGTTCTTTCATTGCCACACGCAGTTTTTCAATCGCACCGGCCAGATGGCCAATCTCATCGTCCTGGTCAAGGTAGGGCGTTATGCAGTCGGTCTCTTCATGGGCAATGCGGGTAATCGAATTAATCAGTAACGGAACCGGGCGGAATAACCGGCGCATGAACAAGGTACCCAGCGCCAACGTCACCAGCAAAATGAGAACAAAGATGATGCAGCTCTTTTTCAGCATCGCATCGTAGGCTGCGTACAGGTCGCTCTTTTTACCAATGCTGCTTATCAGGCTACCGAGGATTTCGCCAGATGGCGTCAAAATAGGGACTGCGCTAATAAAGCACTCTTCACCATTAATCTGGGCGAAACCGATGTAGTAATTGGCCAGCACGTCACGCGGCAGGTGTCCGGAGAAGGAGATAATGCCTTCGCCATCTTCCGATTTATTGTTGATGCCGACGTAGCCTTTCTCCGGCGTGTAAAGAAACAGCCAGGTAGGGCTGTGTGTTTGCACCGAAGCCAGCGCCAGGACGTCTACCGGGTTATAGCCGGTTTGCAGAATGGAGTCGGTATCGCCAATTTGTCGGTCGGAGACGATACGGGAGATTTGCCCTGAATCGCTGGTTTCAACCGACACGTTGGTGTACACGCTTCTGATGATGTAGGTCATGATCTGTGCATTTGCTTCCGCCCGCTGAACCCACTGCTGCCAGGAGAAGTTGTCTATCAGGCTCCAGCTGGTAAAGGCGCCAGCGCCAAAAGCAATAACGATGCCCGCCAGCAAAAATTGCGTTATTTTGCCGGTGATCGAATGTTGCCACCCCTTTATAGCTCTAAGGGAAAACCGAGACGTTGCCACAGATTTTGTTAATTCCTGAAAAGATAGTGCTAATGCTGAATTGAATTTCTGCTATTACTTAATGGAATAGTATTAGATGACAAATTTGAAACGCCAAGCGTAACAAATAACTAACATTGAACAACGGTGAGTAATGACAAAAATAACGGTATGCGAATATAAATAATGCTGTTCTTTTCGTCAATAGGTAAATTTGTACACTAAAATACATTTTTCATTATCATTTTTACATTGTATTAAAGTTGACATTAACGGTGCCGGAGAATGTGTTTTTGCCTTCCGTAAGATTCGTAGAGTAATTATCATGGCTGTTTGTTTTTGTGTTGTAGATCAGATGGTTGTTGTTTTTATCTTGACGCAAGAAGTTGTCTTTTTATCTGCAAAATGTCCATTTTTATCTATATGCGGGTGTTTATTTCCTGACTTGATGTGAATAAAATACGCGCTTCCTCATAGATCATTACTTTATGTTCTCAGTGCGCGGTCAATGTTGACAATTTTGCTACGGTTAATCGGCTGACCCAAAAGGAACTGTTTGCGACATTAGAGTCTGGATTAAAGTCCTATTGGTATAGTGTGTAGCGGATAAATTGTTTTGGACGCGATAATAAATACAATCACTGCGAAAAGCATTCGAGAATGGTGCCTGCCTCTTTTTTTACCCAGTCTTTTTTATCCGTTGGCACAATATCTTAACGGACACTGTATTTTCAATAATAATATTTTAACAGTTTACGATCTTAAGCTGGCCGTTTTTTCGGGCGCACTTGTCCTGTTTGGTTTCCGGGTTCTGCCAGGGTTTCTCCTGTTTCTTGTTCTTATGTTTGCTCTCGGTCCGCAAAATGAACACCTGGATGCGCTGTGCCTGATTCTGGCATCGACCTTAAGCTATGCGATATACCGGAAAGTGACGGGCAGACGCAGCTCAAGTAGCTTTGGCCGGGTCAAAATTAGCCTCAATCGTATTGTCTGGCTGTGTGGTTACAACATTCTGCTGTACTTAGTATTCGGCAAGCTCTTCGCTGTATTCGTGATCCACGCTTACCGCCCCGATGTCGCCAATTACCCGGTGATGAGTCTGGAAATGCTGGTGCGTGTTCAAGGGATCGTCAACGGTTGCCTGACCGGGATCCCGTTCTTCTACAAGATATTCCGTATCACTCGCCGCCCGTCTTACTTGTTTACGTTTGCTAAGTCGGTCGTCGGGCAGTGCAAAGGTAATGTGAGTTCATACGGCGTGGTTGCCTGGTGCGTGTTGCTGCTGGGCCTGATGTTTTGTTTAACGTCGCCGCCTAACCCAAACATCTTTTTCTCGTTCTATAGTCTGATTCTTCTGTTCCCGCTCATGCTGTGGGGCGCGATAAAAATTGGCCATATGTTCACCATGCCCGTATGGGCTGTGGTCCTGATTATCCTGGGTAAACATAACGAAAGTTACATCGCCAACGATGTTAACTTCATGCTGCATCAGGCGCTGGTTTCTACGCTGATCTTTGTCTTTTCACTGACTATCGTGATTATGGGGGCATTGGCCAAATTTACCCGGCAGCGGTTTAACCAGGCGTTGCTGTTGGGGTTGACCGATCCCATGACGGGGATGGCAAATTTACGCGCGCTGAAGACCGAGCTGTTTACGACGAAGAACGCGACAGTCTGTCTGATTCAGATCCCCGAGCTGGAGCTTTTTTCTCGCCGCTATGGTTTTCATTTTCGCGCGCACTATCAAAAGATTCTGGCCGATCATCTCCAGCGGTATTTGGTTGAAAGCGAGAAAGTCTATTACCACGCAGGTTATGATCTGCTGATCCGCCTTGAAGATGGTTCCTATGAGCGGCTATGCGATTTGTACCATGCCGCTAACGGTTTTCGCCTCTTTCACAATAACCAGCGGTTGGGTTTTCGCACTGGTCTGGGCTACTGCCTGATTAACGATATCAGCGATGATATCTATCAACTGGTTGGCAAGCTTGCCATGGTTGCGGGTTTGTCGCTAACCAACGGCAGACCCGAAAACCTTGAAGCCCAGCATAGCCGGATCCTTGGTGACCATATTGCCGATAAAACAGATATTCGTACCGCGCTGCAAAACGCGCTGGATAACAATGCGTTTGTACTGATGGCCCAGCCGATCGTCAGTACCCGGGGGGAGGCGCTTTATCATGAAATCCTGATCCGGATGCTCAATGATAAAGGCGAATTTATTCCTCCAAACAGTTTCCTGCCAGTGGCGCATGAAGCGGGGTTAGCTCCGGATATTGATTTATGGGTAATCGAAAATACCTTCAAAGCGATGTCCGATCGCCCCCAACGATGCTTCTCCATTAACCTGACTCCTGTCACGGTGTGTCGCTCAAATATTGTCTCGAAGATCACCCAGCTATTGCAGGATTACGGTGTGGATCCGCAGCGCGTTATTTTTGAAATAACCGAGGCGGATACGCTGTCGGACAAAGAACAAACTGTAGAAGCGCTGCATTTAATTCGTCAACTGGGGTGCCGGGTTGCAATTGATGATTTTGGTACCGGGTTTGCGAGCTATGCGCGTTTGATGAACATCGAAGCGGACATTTTGAAAATCGATGGATCTTTTATTCGCCGGATCACGGAAAGTGAAATCAGCTACTACATCGTTGAATCATTCTGTCGCGTCGCTGCAATGAAAAATATGCAGGTTGTCGCCGAGTTTGTTGAGAACGCCAGCATTCAGGCGTGCCTTGAGCAAATGGGGGTGGGGTGGTTGCAAGGGTATCACATAGGTAAGCCAACGCCGCTGCTCATGCTGGAATAGCGTGTGCAAATTTAATTATGACCAACAAGCGTAATTTCTTCTCAGGTAGAGAACAAAAATCATGAGTGATGTTATTAAAGTGAAAGAACGGTCGGCTGTGGCGTCCTCTGAGGGGTCCGGTGCACGAATAATATCCTGGCTACACAATATCCATCCCGGCGTGGCAATGAAGCTCGGTATGATTCTGGTTATCTGCATTGCGACGTTGCTGATTGGTGCTTCATTTATATTGTCGTCTTATCTGTCGAAAGAGCTGCAAGCCAATGCGCTGGAAATGATCAAGACCAATACGCGTATTTTTCATAACAGCATCTCTAATGAATTCCAGAGAGTGACCCGGGATGCGGAACATTACAGCAATGTTTATATTAACAATTATCAGAATGTTGCCAATAAACCACTGCATTCTATGGATGCAGCTGAATTAAAAGCGGTTCTAAGTAGCCCAACGACCAACTCGCATTTCACCGAATTAACCAGCGTATTTGCCAGTACTTTTGTACTGGAAGGCGAGCAGTTTGTTCGCGTCAGCAGTACGCTGTTAGCAAACTCTGGCAACACGGCGACGGCAACGGCATTGGGCCGTGATAATCCGGCATTGCCGCTTCTTCTGAAAAACAAACCGTTTTCTGGTGTGGTCACGCTGTTTGGAAAACAGTTTATTAGCCACTACGAGCCGATTGCCGATAAGTATGGTCAGGTGGTGGGAGCCGTTGCGGTAGGTTTCGATGTTAAGCAGAGTCTGCAACCGATCATTCAGCGCTTGCTGAATGTGCGTATTGGGAAAGATGGCTACGCGTATGTATTGGATGCCGGATTTGAACCCGGGCGTATGCTGGTGCACCCGTCGCTCAGTAATCAGCAGGCGATCAATATCACCGATGCCAAGGGATACAAGCTGTTTGCCGATATCCTCGAGCATAAAAACGGTATTACCTATTACGATTGGGTGAGTGGCTATGGCACTGCACCCAAAACGAAAGTCGCCGTCTATGAATATGTTGACGGGATCAATTGGGTTATCGCGACAACCAGCTATGTTGATGATGTCGCCAGGAGCAGTAACCTGGTCCGTAATGGCCTGCTGCTGTTCACCGCCTTCCTGCTGCCCGTCATTTTACTGCTGATTGCGGTGGCCAGCCGCTTCCTGATTTCACGCCGTCTAAACCGCGTACTGGGTATTGCGCAGACCATTGCTGAAGGTGACTTAACGGTAGAGGTTCCAATCGACCATCATGATGAGATTGGCGAGCTACTTGGCGCAGTAGAGATGATGCGCCAGCGTTTGCACTCACTGGTGGGGGATATGGTTTCTCACGCCAACTCGGTACATCAGGCGTCGATGCATATTACAGAAGCGGTCGATGGTCAGGCATCTACCAGCGTCGAGACCTCATCATCGGTTGCGGAAATCACCTCAACGATGGAGGAGTTGTCCGCCTCTTCCACACAGATCGCGGAGCACTCGCGGGCGGTTGTGGATATTGCCAACCAGACGCTCGAAGATTGCAATAAAGGTTCTGAGTCGATGTCGCAATTGCTGATGCGTATGACGGATATTGATACCGATAACCAGCAAAACATGCGTGAAATTATGATGCTGGGCAATAAGTCGACGGAAATCAGCCGCGTGATGGTGATCATTAACAGCGTTGCCGATCAAACCAAATTGATTGCTTTTAACGCAGCGCTGGAAGCGGCCAGTGCCGGAGAAGCCGGGAAACGCTTCTCGGTCGTGGCGGCGGAGATCCGGCGTCTGGCCGATTCCGTGACGGAATCAACGGTTGAGATCGAGAACAAGATCAGCGAGATCCAAAACGCCATCAATCGTCTGGTGCTGAATGCGGAAAAAGGCGGGGAGAGCATCAAAGCGGGCGCCAGGGCCTGTAAAGTGAGCGCCGAGCATCTGAACGACATTGTTGTCACCGCGGAGCAAACGTCCACGGCGGCGCTGCAAATCTCCCTGTCAACACAACAGCAGAAAACGGCTAGTAATCAAGTGGTTATGGCGCTTCGTGAAATTGTTGTCGCCAGTAATTACACGTCGCAATCCATCAAAGACATTTTGATCGTGAGTCAGGATATGACGCATCTGTCGAAAGCGCTGAAAGAGGCTTCGACGTCATTTACTTTGACGGATATGGATGCCTGACATGAATAGCGGCAACATTCGGGTGCTGATCCACGATCTGGGCAGCGTGTCGCGCAACGAGCTGGTCAGAAAACTGGAGGAGCACTCGCATATAAGGGTTGTGGGGCAAGCAGCCCACCGCAGGCAGGCGATTCGACTGTTACAACAGTTGATGCCTGACCTGTTGATCCTGACGCTGGATACGTCGACGGCAGATAACGTTGAGATCGTTGAAACCATTATGGCGACCAGCGCTATCCCAATTCTTGTTCTGCGCTATTTCCCTGAAAACCAGTGGGATGATGATTTCATTTCCCGCGGTGCGCTGGCGGTATTGCACCACAGCAGTGGCGCTCCGTTGTCGAGTGAAGTGCTGCATCGCAAAGTAGAATTGCTGGTTGGTGTAAAAGTGATTCGTCATATCAAGGGATTACGCTATCCCACAAAGCAACGCGTACCGGGAACTCACCCGGCAATGGATGCCGAAAAGACACCAGAGGACTGGCCTTTTGTGCTGGCGATAGCCTGTTCTACCGGCGGGCCACAGGCGCTGAGCAGGCTATTGCAGGCGTTGCCCGGTACGTTCCCGTGCCCGGTGTTGATTGCACAACACATTGCCGACGGTTTTGCCAAAAACATGGTGCACTGGCTGGACAGCGTGACTGAACTGAAGGTTCGACTGGCGCAGGAAGACGATCGTGTGGAAGCAGGGTATGTGTACATACTGCCGCCTGAACAGCATCTGATCGTCAAAACAAACCAACGGCTGGCCGCGATCCCGAGACAGGAAAGTGATTTGTATCACCCCAGCTGTAATCTGCTGCTGGAGTCGGTTGCTGAGGTTTTTCGTGAAAAAGCCGTTGGGCTGATTATGACGGGAATGGGCAGCGATGGCTGTCGTGGTATTGAACTGATTTTCCGGCGGGGAGGAAGGACGCTGGCGCAGGATGAAGAAAGCTCTGTTGTTTTCGGTATGAATAAGAACGCAATCGACAAACAGCTTATCCATCGCACAATCCCGTTGGATGACCTTGCGAAGGTTCTGCTTTCGATGGCTTTTCACGGGCATGTTGAGAGTAAATTGCCATGATACCCAATCTCCCCGATTATGCCCGGTTGATCAAAGACCGGGTGGGTTTGCACTTTGATAATGCGATGGAAGCGTTGCTGGAATCGGCGCTGAGTCGACGTATGGCCGAGCTGGGAATCAGCAATTACTATGAATACTATGAACGGCTGCGCATCTCTCAGGATGAGTTTGATAGCTTTGTTACGCTGATTACAATTAACGAAACGTATTTTTTTCGTGAAAGCGACACGCTGGATCTCATCTGCGACAAATGGGTGCCCCGCCTTCTGCAACAGCGTAGCGGCCCGGTGCGTATTCTGAGCGCGGGATGTTCATCCGGCGAAGAAGCCTACTCGCTGGCAATCAAGCTGCATGAAAAGTACCAGAACGGGATGGCGCAGCAGGTTGAAATCTACGGTTGTGATATTGACCCGGTGATTCTGGCAAAAGCCAGAAATGCCTGTTATTCCAGCTACTCGTTTCGTGGTGTCGATCCGCTGATTCAGCAGCGCTATTTTACCCGGACAGGTAATCTGTTCCGTCTGCATGATGAAATCCGCGAGAAAGTCTCATTTCATCGCACCAACATTATCAAAGAGCAGTTACTGCCTGAAGTTGACATTATTTTGCTGCGTAACGTGTCTATCTATTTCGATACGCCGACACGCCGCGAACTGCATGGCAACCTGCTTAAGATGCTGCAGCCGCAGGGAGCCTTGTTCTTTGGCTACGCGGAAACGCTGGCCAACAATTTCGATATTCTGAAGCTTGAGCAAGAAGAGGGCATTTTTTATTTCTGCCATCATCGAGAAGCTCCTAAAGTCGCTCCGGTGCCCCGCGTCGCGGTACGCGTCCCTCTTCCTCGCGCCCCCGTGGTGTGTGAACCTCCCGCACCCACGGCGCAGCAATGTGATGACTGGTTGAAAAAGGCCCGTGTCTGCCTTGATGAGAAGTGTTTTTCCGAAGCTGAAGCGTGTATTGCCTGCGTATTACGCAACGATCCCCGCAACCAGGATGCGCTGCTGATTCAGGGCGTGATTGCACTGGAGCAACGAGAGTTTTCCCAGACGGCCGGAAATGCGCAAAAGATCCTCGCGCAGGATGAATGGTCGGCAGAAGCAAAAATGCTGCTCGGTCTGGCGATGATGTGGCAACACCAAACGCAACAGGCCATCGCCTGGTTTAAACAGGTGGTCTATCAGGAACCTGGCTACTGGCCTGCACACTATTATCTGGCTGAAATGTATCGGCAAAGCGAGCTTCGCCAGCCCGCTCAGCGTACGTATCGCGTGGTGATGCAATTACTTAACGACGAAATGAACAATCCTTCAACGGTTTGTCGTCTGCGTTTGCCCATGGTATTTCCTGGAAATACGTTTCGTTTTCTTTGTGAACATCAACTGGCGCAATTCGCCCATCAAAGCGGGTAAAAAGAACGATTATGGCTATCGATCTGAAAAAATTCGTTCTGCGTTTTATTGATGAAGGGAGAGGTCATTTGCAGACGATCAGCGAGGGCGCGTTTTTGCTCTCCGCTGATGAACATACTGACGCATGGATTGGGGAAATGTTTCGGGCCGCGCATACCCTGAAGGGGGGCGCGAGGATGCTGAAACTGCAAAGCATTGCTGATGTCACGCACCACCTCGAGGACGTTCTTAGCGAACTGCGGGATAAGAAACTGACGCCTGACAGGGCGCTTGGCAATCTGATCCATGAGTCCGTGGAGTATCTTTCCGGTCAACTCACCCAGCTTTTTGTCAGTGACGGAGATAATCAACTCCCCCCGGCAGATGCGAGTTTATGTGAACGCCTTGCCAGCGCCAGCCGCGGGGAGGCTGTCACATTGGTTGTCGAGGCGGCGGGAGTGTCGGAAAAACCGCTTCCTTCGACAGCGACTCCGGCACCAGTGCCGACGATCGCTGTGGATTCAGGTATAAAACAGGCTGATTCAGTACGGGTAAAGCTGAATAAACTTGACGACCTGATCGACATTCTCGGGGAAGTGCTTGCAGGTCATGACCGCCTGGAACAGCAGATACAAAACCTGAGCCAACTGGTGCCCCGGCTGTTAGGGCTTAGCGCAGAACAGTTGCGCCAGCAGATCCATGATTTCAGCGCTCAACTGAAAGCGAGCGTTCAGGTTCAGCATTTGCAGATGTATGAACTGTACGACGTGGCGGCGCGGATCCGTATGCTGCCGCTGTCCACCCTATTTGAGCCGATTTCACTGCAGGTCAGCGAACTGGCCTCCACGCTGAACAAACAGGTCGTTTGCCGCTTTGTAGGGGGCGAAGTGGAAATCGACCGACAGCTTATTGACCGGTTATCGGAGCCGCTGACGCACTTGCTGCGTAACGCGGTCGATCACGGTATTGGTGAAATTGATGAGCGGCTGGCGCTGGGAAAATCGACGCGCGGCACCATCACCATCAGTACGCAACAGGATGGAAGCGGAATACTACTGCGCGTCGAAGATGACGGGCGCGGCCTGAACTATGAGGCGATCAGCGCAAAAGCGGTCAGCAAAGGTTTGGTTCCTGCATCAATGGCCGGGCAACTCTCTGAACAAGAGTGTAATGAGCTGATTTTCCATCCCGGTTTTTCCACCAGCAAAATTGTTTCAGAGCTTTCCGGGCGTGGCGTAGGCCTTGATGTGGTGCGCAAAACGGTGGTCACCGACCTGCAGGGGGATTTGCAGGTACATAGCCGGCAGGGAGTCGGGACGTGCTTTAGCCTGCGTCTGCCCGTTTCGCTGGCAATGATGCGTATCCTGCAATTTGAAGAACAGGGCCACCTGTTCGGACTGGCTGCTCAGTATGTGGTTGAGGTGGTGGAATGCACCCCCGAAGGGATTAACGACATTGCCGGGCGACCCGCCATCATTTTGCATAACGAGTTTATTCCGGTGATTTGTGCCGGTGCTCTGCTAGGTATTCACGATCGTCAAAGCAGTGCCCCACCGGTAGGGCAACGATTAATCGTGGTGCAGAACCAGTACAGCAAAATGGCACTACGCGTTGATAAGCTGCTCGATGAACGCAAGATGATGATCAAGCCGTTGCCGAAGCATATGCAGCAGCAATCGCTGGTGTCCGGGATGGTACAGACCCCTGATAACCAACTGGTCAGTATTCTGCAGGTCCCGGCGCTGATGGCGATGGCGCAACAATCACGGCAAACCAGCACTCCTGTGCAGCCAGTCAGTGTCGCGCAAGATGCCTGGCACGTGCTGGTGGTCGATGACTCACTCAATACCCGCGAGATTGAAAAGAACGTGCTGGAAGCGCATGGCTATCAGGTCACGCTGGCAGAAGATGGGTTATCGGGTCTACAAAAAGCGAAATTGACCCAGTTTGATGCTGTGCTGACGGATGTCGAAATGCCGTTTATGGATGGTTTCACCTTCACCAAATCGCTGCGTGGAGAGAAAAACTATCAGCACACGCCAATTATCATCGTGACCTCCCGCGCGAAGGAAGAAGACCGGCGACGTGGCATTCAGGTGGGGGCGGATGCTTATATTGCCAAAGGCGACTTCGAGCAGGACAGCCTGATTAAAACATTAAAAATGCTTTTGTGCTGATAGCGTAAAATCGAGAGAGAAGATGCGAATTTTATTAGTTGATGATGATCTTTTTGCAGCTGAACTGGCATCCGTTTTTTTAGAAATGGATGGCTACGATGTGGTGATCGTGGAAAGTGCCATCTCCGCCTTAGCGTGCCTGGACTCGGATAACAATATCGATCTGGTGATCAGCGATCTGCATATGCCGGAGATTAGCGGTTTAGATTTACTGGCGCTATTACGCGCACAGGAGTGGTCTAAGCCCTTCATTTTGCTGAGCGCAAATGAGGTCACGGGCAGCGACGTTCCGTACGACCGTTGGGTGAAAAAAGATGAGAACCTGGCGGAAAGTCTGGGGGCTGCAGTGAATGCGCTACTGCAACCATCTGCGGTTACTGAATAAGTCTACACGTACGATGAAACAAGAAAATAAGCACTTAGCGATGGCTGCCGCGCAGGAAAAAATAGCGCGTCTGCGACAGGGATTTTTACGCCGCATCCCCGACATGTTGGCCCAGTCGGAAAGATTACTCGTTCAACTGGTTGCAGAGCCCAGCGAGTCTTGCCGTAAACAACTGCACATACTGCTGCACAGCATTCACGGGTCTGCCGGTTCTTTTGGTTTTACGCCTCTGGCGAACGCAGCCGCAGAAGGGGAGAGTTTACTCGCGGAGCTGGAAGCGGATCAAAGTAAGATTCATTACGATGAAATGCGGCGCATTATCCGGTGGCTGTATACCCTGACCCAGGAGCAGTTGAATCTTGAACACCGTATCAGCGATACGGACTTCAAATTACCGATCTCTTCCCCGCGCGCAGAAGAGGGATACGCTCGTCGGGCCGATAAGCCAATCTACCTGTGCGATGATGACATTGACCAGGTTGAGTTGCTCGCCACGCAACTACGCTGTTTCGGTTTTACCTGCCATGTGTTTGCTAACACGCAGGATTTTACCCAGGCGGTGCTTTCTCAGCCGCCTTCGGTGGTGATTATGGATGTCAGCTTTCCGGATAACGCCTACGGTGGCCCGCTGACAATGTCGGACCTCAAGCAGAAAGTCGGCACCGCTTTCCCGGTACTGTTTCTCTCCTGCCACAGCGATTTTAAAGCGCGGATCAACGCCATTAAATCCGGGTGTGATGGCTACTACGTCAAACCAGCCTCGATTACGGATTTAGTACAGGAACTGCATCGCTTAACCCAGCCGTCGCTGAAAAAACCCTATCAGGTGCTGCTGATCGATGACGAGCCGGCGGTGGCGCAATACAACGCGGAAATGCTGCGTATCGCCGGAATGGAAGTGCATGTACTGGAAAAACCACAGTATTTACTGCATGTGCTGAATGCCCACCCCATCGATCTGGTGCTGATGGATTACCACATGCCGGAATTTAGCGGGGCGGAGCTGACTAAGCTTATCCGCCAAATCCCGCAGCATATTGGCCTGCCTATCGCCTATCTCTCCAGCGAGACGAACAAGAGTGAGCAGCTTGGTGCGATGAGCATCGGCGCTGAGGATTTTATTCTTAAGCAGGCGAATCCAGAAGAGCTTATCCGTGCCGTCTCGATCCGAGCGGAAAGAATGCGAACCCTGCGCGCCCGCATGTCGCAGGACAGCCTGAGTGGGTTATACAACCACTCGACAACCACACATTTTCTCAAAAGTGCGATTGCCGAGTCGAACTACAGCGGTCACCCGTTTTGTCTGGTAATGGTCGATCTGGATCGCTTTAAAAGCATCAACGATACCTACGGCCATGCGGTTGGCGACCAGGTCATTGTCGGCATTTCACAGCTGTTTTCCCATCGCTTACGCAGTACCGACATCGTGGGGCGCTACGGCGGGGAGGAGTTTGTCATCATTATGCCTAACACTACGAGTGAGAAGGCTGCACGGGTGGTTGAGCGCTTGCGTAAGGATTACGAGCAGGTCGCATTTTCCGTTAATGATGCCAGTTTTCACAGTACCTTCAGCGCGGGTATCGCACAGTGGCAGTTTGGCGACAGGCTTGAAACGCTACGTGAACGTGCCGATCAGGCGCTATATGCCGCGAAGCAGAATGGTCGTAATACCTTCCGCATTGCCGAGTAAAAGGAGAAGAGATGAGCCAACAGCTGGAACAAATTCTCGCGCTGAATCATGGTGAAAAACCGGAGTGTGAAAGCGTTGATGAGCCGCAGCGTACGCTGGTGCTATTTCAACTGGCGGGTAATAACTTTGCATTCTACGGGGCACAGATAAAAGAGATCCTTGCGGAACGGCCTATTTCCTGGGTTCCCTGCTGTGCGCCGATGCTCGAAGGTGTCATCAACTATCGTGGGCGAGTGGAGTCGGTGATGAGACTGGACAGCCTGATCGACAAACCTGCGGCTAACGCGGCAGGTAAACGCACGATTCTGATTGGCTGCTCAGAGAAAATGCAAAGTGGTATTTTGATCGACAAGCTTATTGATGTGCTGGATGTTGTCGAAAGCCAGATTCACTTGCCGGGGGATTCACTGCCTCCGGCGCTACAAACCATTGCGGTTGGGGTCGTGAACGTGGCGGAAACCTGGTTTACGCTGCTCGATCTGAATCTGGTTTTTGATCGCTATCAGGAGACCAGCGGGTATGACGCCTCCCATTAATCTGGCTGCGGTACGCATTCGCCTGGGAACGCAGGATTTTTATATTCCGGCCAGTCAGGTCGGGCGCTGTTTGCTGGTGACGCAAGCTGCGCCGGAGATCCCGCGTTTTAGCCGATGGCTTGGTATTGCTGATGAACCGCAACAGGGCTGGCATTTGCATCTGTTTGTTCCAGCCAGCGGCGTAGAAACCGGCTGGTACTTATGGGGGCAACTGGAAAATGTCATGTTATCCAGCGACACCATTTTTGCCGTACCGCCGCTGTTGGCTCATGGCTGTCGTCTGCCGGCGCTACGCGCGCTGGTGGGGAGTGAGGCATTTAGCCCGCTTTTAAGCTGGTGTTGATACTCATGCCGAGTGGCGCGGCGTTTTACAGCTGCATGATTTATTATATCTGTAAATCTTGTTTTTTATTATTTTTAATCCTGCTCACCTTCTCATTGTGTTATTTACGCTTCATTACATAAGTAGTGATTTATTTAAAAGTCAGCATGCTGACTTTATTTCATTGGCAAACTCTGATGCGTCACATTTTTAAATTATTCTGAGTAAAGGACGCTGTCAGGATGATTTAAATCACTTTATTTATTCTTTGTTTATTCAAAATGGCCTGGCGATTCTCCACATTAACAAGGAAATGGATATGAGTTTACCTTCCCAGGATAATAAGGTAGGACCGGGCGCTTATTTTGCTCTGGCATTCGCCGCAGTATTTTTCTCTGGATTACTTGGCGGAAAAGAGTGGTACGGCGTATTTGATTTCACCACCCTGAATGGTGCATTTGGCAAAGTGGTCAGTAAAGCGAGCCTGGAAGGCGATACGCTGACCACGGCGAGCAGCGCGTTTCGTGGCACCGGCGGTCACGGTGCGATGGATGGCTTCCTTTTCGCATTGGGACTGATTCCTGCCGTTATGTTTGCTCTGGGCATGATCAATGTGCTGGAGCATTACGGCGCTCTGCGTGCGGCGCGTCGTCTGTTAACCCCTTTGTTGCGTCCGCTGATGGGGATTCCCGGGAATACCGGACTGGCGCTGATTGGCAGCTTGCAGAGTACAGACGTTGGCGCGTCGTTAACGCGTAACCTCGCTGATGAAGGCGAAATCACGCAGAATGAGAAAGACATTTTTGCCATGTTCCAGTTTTCCGCTGGGGCCATGATCACCAACTTCTTCTCCTCTGGTGCAATCCTGTTCACGCTGATGGCCGTAGACGGCACCCCAGCCGTGCCTGCGTCTATTGGCGCATGCGTTGCTGTGATGTTCATTATGAAAATTGTTGGCGCCAACATGATGCGCCTGGTCCTGACGTTCACCAGTAAAAAAGCCGAATCAACTGTTGCGGGAGAAGCATCATGAGCGCACCAACTTCTAATCCTGTTATTACCGATGTGTTTGTCGAAGGTGCCCGCAAAGGTTGGAATATTGCGACAACCAGCACGCTGCCGAACGTTGTAATGGCCTTTATCATCATCAAAGCGCTGGAGATCACCGGTGCGTTGAAAGGGCTTGGCATGGTATTCGCACCGCTGATGGGGCTCTTTGGTCTGCCCGGCGAAGCTGCTGCGGTGTTGATTGGCGGATGGATGTCGATGGGCGGAGGAATCGGTGTCGCTATTGGTCTGTTTGATAAAGGTATTCTGACCGGTGAGCATCTGGCGATTCTGGCTCCGGCGATTTATCTGATGGGCTCACAGGTGCAGTATCTGGGCCGTATTCTCGGGGTGATTGGCACCAATGCTAAACGTATTCCCCTGATGATTATTATCTCCGTTCTGAACGCTTTTTTAGCGATGCTGCTGATGCGCATTATTCTCTGATAAGGAAATACCATGGATTTGGAAAAGTACATTGATGAACTGCAAACGCTGGTCAACATTGACTGCGGAACGCAAACGGTCGCAGGTGTTGCCCATGTTGCTGCGGTGATGCGCGAGCTCTGGCAGCAGGAAGGCTGGCAAACAGAGATGGTTGATTTAGGCTGTGCGGTTGGGCCGGCGCTACTGGCGACCAATAAACCTCATGCGACAGAATATGATGTGCTGCTGGTCGGCCATCTGGATACCGTTTTCCCGGCGGGAACCGTGGCTGAACGGCCGATGAGCAGTGATGAAAATCGCCTGTACGGACCAGGCGTCTCCGATATGAAAAGTGGTTTGCTGAACATCGTCTGGGCCATGCGTACCTTGCCCGCGGAGCATCAGGCACGCTTATCTATCGCCGTCGCCATGAACCCGGATGAAGAGACCGGTAGCGTTCACTCCAGCGAATGGATTGGTGGACTGGCGAAACGTGCGCGTTGCGTGCTGGTGTGTGAGTCTGCCCGGGCAGACGGTTCGCTGGTGAAAGCGCGCAAAGGCGTGGGCGGCTATCAACTGACCTTTGAGGGGGTAGCAGCGCATGCCGGTAATGAACCGGAAAAAGGGCGCTCTGCCATAACCGCTTTTGCTCATAGCGTCCTGGCGATTAACGCGTTGGCTGACATAGCGCGTGGCACCACGCTGAACGTGGGGGTGGTGCAGGGCGGAAGTGCGGCGAACGTAGTGGCGGCGAAGCTGCATGCGGAACTGGATGTGCGTTTCTGGGAAAACGAAGAATATGATCGTGTGCATCAGGCGCTTCAGTCTCTTTGTCAGCAAGGTTTCCTTGAGGGCGTGACGACTACGCTCACCCGCGTAAGTCATAAACCTGCGATGGCGGCGAGCGAAGACACGCAACACCTGATGACTCTGGTTGAACGCGCCGGGCAGGAAGAGGGAATTGCGGTAACCTGGCAGGCTGTTGGTGGTGGCAGCGATGCGAACCTCACGGCGGCGTTAGGCATACCGACACTGGACGGACTGGGACCCATCGGTGCAGGTTTTCATAGTGCAGATGAGTGGCTGGATATTGCCTCCATCGAACCGCGAATTCGTTTATTAAAACGTATCATCACGATGTTGTAATCTACGGCTAATATAGCCTCCTGCAGGAGGCTATATTAATGCCATGGTCATTTATCAACATCAGAAATATTAGCTAGCATACTATTAAATGTTATTTATGCATCATGCGACTGAAACTGGCTTTCTGAATGACGATCGCGCAGCGTTGAATAAATAAAGGTGATGACAAACAGCAGGGAAAATAAAACGACAATCGTCGGCGCGGGGGCACTGTCGATGAAAAATGACAGGTATACACCCAGAAATGATGTTGCAACCGATATGGCGGTAGCCAGTAATAATGCCTGGGCGAACCTGCGTGTCATTAAAATCGCAATCGCACCGGGGGCAATTAACAAAGAGATCGACAAAATAATACCTACCGACTTTAGCGTCGCGACGATAGTCAGGGCGATCATACACAGCAGACCATAATGCAGCAGTGTGGTGTTAAGACCGCTGGCCTTTGCCTGGTGCGGATCGAATGCATGCAGTAGCAGATCTTTCCATTTGAGCCCGATGATAAGCGCTATCCCCAAAGCGATAATCGAAGTCTGCGCAATATCGCCCAGCGAAACGCCCAGCATGTCACCGAACAAAATATGGTCCAGATGAATTTCAGACTGGATTGACACATACAGCACCAGCCCGGCGCCAAACATACCGGAAAAGACGATCCCCATCAGGGTATCGCGCTTGATACGGCTGTTATCGTCAAGATACCCGGTGGCGACCGCGCAGAACAATCCGGCGACAAAAGCGCCAATCGCCAGCGGAATACCCGCAATCCAGGCCAGTACAATCCCCGGAAAGACCGCATGGCTCATGGCATCCCCCATCAGCGCCCAACCTTTCAATACCAAAAATACCGACAGCAGCGCGCAGGGTACGGCGACGATAACGGAGATGGTCAGCGCGTTGACCATAAAGCTGAACTGAAAGGGTTCCAGTAATGTGATTAAGAACATGAGGACTCCTTGTTCACCCGTCGGGCGCGGCGGCGGTTTGCCAGCAGGCCGTGTTTGGGTGCAAACACGAACGCCAGCAGGAATAACAGCGTTTGCAGAACCACAATAATTCCTCCGGTTGCACCGTCCAGCCAGTAGCTTAGCCAGGCACCAAAAAAGCTGGTCAGGCTACCGATAGCGACTGCGATAGTGAGCAGGCGTGGAAAACGATCCGTCAGCAACCAGGCGGTCGCGCCAGGCGTGACCACCAGGCAAATGACCAGAAATGCGCCGACGGTTTGCAGTGCGGCAACGGTGGAAACGGAGAGCAGCGTAAAAAATAGCAGCTTCAGCCGACCTGGATTCAGACCGATAGAGCGTGCATGGTTTTCATCGAAAAAGACCACCATCAGGTCTTTCCACTTCAGCAGCAGGATGGTCAGTGAGATAACGCCGATGATCGCCAGTTGCAAAATATCTTCCGGCGCAATCGCCAGCACGTTGCCGAGAATAATGGTCTGGATGTTCACCGACATCGGATTGAGCGACACCATAAACAGCCCGATACCGAAGAAAGAGGAAAATATCAGCCCGATGATGGCATCTTCCTTCAGGCGTGAGCGCTGATTGAGAAACAGCATACTGCCCGCAGCCAGTCCCCCGGAAAGAAATGCCCCCAGCGCGAAGGGAAGCCCTAACATATAGGCCCCGGCAACACCGGGCACGATGGAATGCGATAGTGCATCGCCAATCAGCGACCAGCCTTTGAGCATCAGGTAGCACGAGAGGAACGCGCACAGGCCGCCGACCATCGCCGAAACCCACATGGCGTTGAGCATATACTGGTAACCAAAGGGTTCTGTCAGCCAGTTCATGACTATTCCCCCTCGCGTGCCGCGCGACGTGAAATAAACGGGCGCTCATCATCGGTAATCACATGTTGCTCGCCCCCGCTCAATGCGACGTGACGCAGAACGCCGCTAAATGCCTGTTCAAGGTTCTCGGTGGTAAAGGTGGTGTCAGTTGGACCGCTGGCCAGCACGGTGCCTTTAATCATTACCGTGTAATCACAAAACTCGGTGACCGAGCCCAGGTTATGGGTGGAGACCAGCATGGTTCGGCCCTCATCGCGCAATTCGCGCAGCAGACCGATGATACGGGCCTCGGTTTTTACATCTACGCCGGTGAAGGGTTCATCCAGCAAAATGACCTGCCCATCTTGTGCAATGGCCCTTGCCAGGAAAACGCGTTTTTTCTGCCCACCGGAAAGTTCACCAATCTGGCGATGGCGGTATTCCAGCATATCGACCCGTGCCAGAGCAGCATCCACGCAGGCGTGATCGTGCGCCTTTGGCCGGCGCAGCCAGCCCATATGGCCAAAACGTCCCATCATGACCACATCTTCGACCAGCACCGGAAATGACCAGTCCACCTCTTCAGACTGGGGCACATACGCAATCAGATTCTGTTTTAGCGCCTTGCTGACCGGCTGTTGCAGGATAGAGATTTCCCCCTGTGCCAGCCGGACAAACCCCATCAACGCCTTAAACAGTGTTGATTTCCCGGAACCATTTACACCAACCAGCGCGGCAATCGAGCCGCCCGGAACCTGAAACGTGGCATCCCGCAGTGCGGTGTGGCCGTTGCGATACGTCACCGTAACCTGATTCACGGTAATCGCAGATTGACTCATGGTTGACTCCCAAGGCCGTTGTTGATGCCGTTAACAATGGTTTGTGTGGTGACGCGCAGTAGATCCAAATAGGTCGGGACCGGGCCGTCGGCAGCGCTGAGTGAATCGACGTACAGCACGCCGCCGTAATGTGCGCCAGATTCTCGGGCCACCTGACGCGCGGGTTTGTCGGACACGGTACTTTCGCTAAATACCGTGGGGATCTGATGCGCTCGTAGGGTATCGATCACCTTGCGTACCTGTTTCGGCGTACCTTGTTGATCGGCGTTGATCGGCCATAAGTACAGTTCTTTCAGATCGTTATCGCGTGCCAGATAGGAGAACGCCCCTTCGCTAGTGACCAGCCAGCGTTTATCGGCAGGAATTTTGGCAAGTTCAGCTTGTAGCGGCGCGAGCGTTTGCTTAATTTCCGCTTTATAGCGCTCGGCATTCTTCTGGTAGGTCGCCGCGTTTTCCGGGTCATATTTCATTAACGCATTGCGGATGTTATCCACGTAAATCAGTGCGTTGTCTGCTGACATCCAGGCATGTGGATTGGGTTTTCCATTGTATGGCCCTTCGCTGATGCCCATCGGTTGTACGCCGTTTGAGACCATCACTTCCGGTACGCCGGACAGATGTTGGTAGAAGCGGGCGAACCAGAGTTCCAGATTGAGACCATTTGAGAGAATTAACTGCGCACCCTGCGCCCGCTTAATGTCGCCTGGTGTGGGCTGGTATTCGTGAATTTCTGCTCCGGGCTTGGTAATTGAACTGACGTCCGCCGCATCGCCTGCCACATTGCTTGCCATATCAGCAATGATCGTAAACGTCGTGATGACCTTAAACTTTTCTTTCGCCCAGGCAGGTGACAGCGTAAGTGCCGTCAACAGGCTGGCAAGGAGAACTGATTTCAGACGAGGCAGATGCGGCATAGTATCCCTCACAATAAAGTGGTTAATTAATCATCGAATATAGCCTTTGCTATGTTATATAGCACATGGCATAAGTAAATGAAAATAATTCTTATTTGCGTAGGGTGCTAAGGATGTATCACCTTCAGGTAATAGTGCTGCGTATTTTTAAGGTGTATTATTTATGCAACTTAATTGTGGAGGTCTCATGTCCGGCAAACGTATTGCTCGTGAAAAAATGACGATCCAAAAAATGATCTCGCTGTACGAAAGCCAGTGTCCGGAAGCTTCAGATGAGCAGGGGCATTACGATGCGTTGTTTGCTTATGCGCAAAAGCGCCTGGATAAGTGCGTGTTTGGCGAGGAAAAACCGGCCTGCAAACAGTGCCCGGTACACTGCTATCAGCCAGCCAAACGGGAAGAGATGAGGCAAATTATGCGTTGGGCCGGGCCGAGAATGCTCTGGCGTCACCCGATTCTGACCATTCGCCATCTGATTGATGACAAGCGTCCAGTCCCGGAATTACCTGAGAAATATCAGCGCAAGAAGTAATCTGGTTATTTTGTGCCGGATGGCGGCGATGCCTTATCCGGCCTACAAGAGCAAGTGCTCCGTCGCGTAGGCCCGATGAGCGTAGCGCCATCGGGCAATTTAACTATCCGGTACCGGATGGCGGTTACGCTTTGGTGGCAATAAGAATGGCCGAGGCTTTGATCAGCGCGATGACCCGGCTTCCCTGGCTCAGTTTCATCTCTTGCTGACTTTCGTTCGTCACGACCGCGACAATGTCAAAACCGGCATCAGTTTTGATGTGTACGGTGGCGTTAACGGCGCCTTCAGTTACCTGTGAAACGCTACCGGCAAATTGGTTGCGGGCAGAGAACTTCAGACCGCAGTCTTCAGTCGCCAGCGTCACCCACGGCGCTTTGATCAGCGCAATGGCTTCTTTTCCTTTCGCCAGACCCAGTGCCTGCTGACTGCTATGAGTCACAATCGCGACCAGTTTTGCGCCGCCAGCCAGCGTCAGTTCAACTTCATCATTCACTGCGCCAGTTGCAACTGCACTGACTGTACCGGTTAATTGATTACGTGCTGATACCGCCATACTGCCTCCTTTCGTTGAGTTATCACCCAGTATAGCCACAATGGCTAAACCAGCGCATCCTTATCAATACCTAATCGCTTCATACGCGACAACAACGTGGTTCGTTTTAGCCCCAGTCGCTGCGCAGCACCTTTAGGACCGGCGACAACGCCATTGGTCTCTTTCAGTACCCGCATAATCAACTGGTATTCATCTTCGCCATCCTGTGCGACTTCAGTTGCGACCGGAGGCGGGGGCGTCTGCGTGGTGATATCCGGTAGGGATAATTGCAGCACGTTGCCTCGGGTCAGCAGAACGGCGCGTTCCACTACGTTTTCCAGTTCGCGGACGTTACCCGGCCACTCCATGCTGCTCAAGGTACGAAGCGCTTCGGCAGGAATACTGTCGATATTGCGCCCCATCCGGCGAGCGATTTTAAAGGTGAAGGCTTTCACCAGCAGTGGGATGTCTTCTGGACGCTCGCGCAGCGGAGGTAAATGGATCGGGAAAACGTTCAACCGGTAATACAGATCGTTACGGAATTCCCGATCGGCGACCATCTTTTTCAGATCGCGGTTGGTGGCGGCGATCAACCGAACGTCGGTTTGGATCAGTTTGTTGCTGCCCAGGCGTTCAAATTCCTGCTCCTGAAGTACACGCAGTAACTTCGGCTGGAGTTCCAGCGGCATGTCACCGACTTCGTCGAGGAACAGGGAGCTTTTATCCGCCAGTTCGAAACGCCCAATTCGCTGTGTGCTGGCCCCGGTAAAGGCACCGCGCTCGTGACCAAACAGGTCGCTTTCCAGTAATCCGGCAGGCATTGCTGCGCAGTTCATCTTCACCATCCGACGGGCATTACGTCCACTCAGATTATGAATTGCTCTGGCGATCAGCTCTTTACCCGTACCTGTCTCACCCAGAATCAATACGGTACTGTCGCTTTGCGCCACCATTTCGACCTGTTTGAGTACGCTGTACATGGCTTCGCTGCGACCGATAATTTCGCCGAACTCACTGTCCACATTGTTCAGTTGCTCGGTCAGCGCCAGGTTTTCATCGACCAGACGTTCTTTCAGGCGGTGTATCTCCTGATAGGCAAGCGCGTTATCTACCGCAATGGCTACGCGTTCGGCAATCTGGCGCAACAGTTTCAGGTTGGCGGTGGTGAAAACTTTTTCTTCACACTGCGCCAGTTTGAGCACGCCAAGCATCGTATTGCCGGACATCAGCGGCAGCAGGCACAGCGTTTGTAACTGGTTACCCCAGGTTTCGAACAGCATGCGTTCATACGGCGCAAGGGTATCGCGTTCGCTCAGGTTAATCAGTAGCATCTCTTTGCTGCGGAACACCCGCTCGGAAAGCGTGCCAGCTTCATCCACTTCACTTTGTTCGTGAGCTGGATGATTCTCATCCAGATAGTGGGTGGAGTAGATGCTCAACTTATTTTTGCGATTGCTGCGTAATACGATGCTGATGGCATCAATATCGAAATAGTGGTGGATCTCTTTGGCGACTTCGCTGACCAGCTCGTCAATGTCCAGTCGGGAGAGTACCGCATTGGTGATAGCGACGAGGATACGAAAGTTGTCACGTTCGCGACACAGCAAATCGTAATCGACGTTGTTGCTGACCCTGCTCTGAATTTGTTCCGCAACGACGCCGACTATTTGGGTGAAGGTCTGTAGCCGGTTGTACTCTTTTTCACTCCACGGGCGATCCTCGTTGCGGATAAATTCGCAGCCGCCAAAGATGCGTCCGTCCGCCGCCAGCGGCAGCAAACAGTAGTGACCAAATTCAGAATACAATCCGCCAGAGGCCAACTGTGGCCAGGTTTCTGAAAATTCATGATAGTTACAGTGCAGCGCATCAGGGCGAGACAGAATACGACGTACCGGACCGTGTGCCAGTACCGTTTCGTCTTCATAGTCGATGGGTTTACCATTTTCACGCGTCGCAAAATAACGCGCACGCTGCGTCTGTGCCTGCCATAACACAATAGCCGCGCAGTCAGCCAGCGCTGAACGCTTGACCAGCTGCGAAAGCGCCTCACTAAGAGACTGAAGATCGGGCTGCTGTAATAATGTACGAGTAATATCGAACAGGCCTTGCTGTCCGAGGTCACTCATCGGTGTATACGACATATTGCTTTTCCAGGGAAAACACCGCAGAACGGTGCGAAAACGGTAAATGAATTATAGGTATAAGTCGTAAATTATTGCCGGATGGGTCGGGTATTCAAACCATAGGCCTGATAAGCAAAGCGCCATCAGGCAGTAATACAGTGTTAATGCCGGATAACGACCCAAACGTGGTTTATCCGGCCAGGAACAGATTGCCAACCGGCTGCTAGCATATACGAGGTAATGGTTCGGCGTGTGGTAAATCGAGGGTCCGTTTCACGCCGTACAGTCCGGCAAGGCGTACGCCTTTACGTTCAACCACTTCACCAATCAGCGCGGCATCGCGTCCTAAAGGATGGGCGTGGAGTGCGGCGAGTACGGCTTCAGCAGCCTGACGTTCAACGGCAATCACCAGCTTGCCTTCGTTGGCAAAGTTGAGTGCGTCCAGACCCAGCAGTTCGCAAACGCCACGCACGGCAGGTTTCACCGGCAGTGCCGCTTCAGACAACTCAATGCCAAATCCGCAAGAGGCCGCAAATTCATGTGTTACCGCATTGACGCCGCCGCGGGTGGCATCACGCAGCGCTTTCACGCCAGGAATATCGCGTAGCGTCTGGATAAGCGGCGTTAACACCGCACAGTCGCTGACCAGTTCGCCATCAAGCCCCAACTGTTCGCGCAGGTTGAGGATAGTCGCACCGTGATCGCCAAGTGTACCACTCACCAGCAGCACATCACCCACGCTCAGGGTTTGCGCACCCCAGTGAATATTGGCGGGGATCGCGCCCATACCGGCGGTGTTGATGAACAGTTTGTCCGCGGCACCGCGCTGCACAACTTTGGTATCGCCGGTTACGATAGCAATCCCCGCTTCACGGGCGGTTGCTGCCATGCTGTTCACGACGATTTTCAGCGTGTCCATTGGCAGACCCTCTTCGAGGATAAAACCGCAGGAGAGGTAGCGCGGTATCGCGCCGCTGACCGCGACATCGTTAGCCGTACCGCAGATTGCCAGCTTGCCAATGTTGCCGCCGGGGAAGAACAGTGGGTCGATAACGTAGCTGTCCGTTGAAAACGCCAGACGATCGCCTTCTGCGACCAGTTGTGCCAGTTCCAGGCGCGCCTGATCTTCCTGTTCAGCCAGCCACGGGTTAGCAAAAGCTTCCATAAACAGACTGTTGATCAACTGCTGCATAGCCTGACCGCCGCTACCGTGGGCGAGTTGTACGCTGTTCATGCTTCACACTCCTGCTGACGATACTGATACCAGGCGGCACATGCGCCTTCAGAGGAGACCATCAGGGCACCAAATGCGGTCTCCGGGTTACAGGTTTTACCAAATAATGGGCACTGATGCGGTTTGCATCGGCCAGTCAGCACCTCCCCGCAACGTGCGCGCGGATCGTCATAGACCTGCTGCGGCGCTGGCTGGAAATGTGCTTCGGCGTCAAAGCGCTGATAGTCAGGCGTCAGGTGAACGCCGGATGATTCAATCACGCCCAGCCCCCGCCATTCGCTGTCACCGTTAACACTGAACACGTCGGCGATAGCCTGCTGGGCTAACGCGTTACCGGCATCCGGTACCACGCGGCGGTACTGGTTTTCGACCTGGCTTTGGGCCGCTATTTTCTGCTCAATCAGCATCACGACGCCTTGCAGTAGATCAAGCGGCTCGAAGCCGGCGACCACCAACGGGCGATGGAAATCTGAGGCAATGAAATTATAGGCGTCAGTGCCAATCACCATACTGACGTGACCCGGTGCCAAAAAGGCGTCGATACCGTTGTCAGGCTGTTCCAGCAGGCTGCGCAGCGTTGGGATCAAGGTAATGTGCTGGCAGAAAAAGTAAAAGTTCTGCACGTTGCGCTGTTTTGCCTGCTGCAGAGTGATAGCGGTTGTCGGCATGGTGGTTTCAAAACCCAGGCCAAAGAACACCACTTTGCGCGTTGGGTTTTCTTCGGCCAGCTTCAGCGCATCCATCGGAGAATAGACGATACGGACATCCGCGCCGCGTGCTTTGGCCTGTAGCAGTGAGCCCTGTTTTCCCGGGACGCGCATCGCATCACCAAAGGTGCAGAAAATCACTTCCGGGTGGCTGGCGATTTCGACACAACTGTCAATTCTGCCCATCGGCAGAACGCACACCGGGCAGCCTGGACCGTGAATAAACTCCACGTTTGCGGGCAGAAGCTGATCGAGGCCGAATTTAAAGATAGCGTGGGTATGACCACCGCAAACTTCCATAATGCGCAGTGGGCGTTCAGCGGTATAAGAGAGGTGAGCGGCACGCTCGCACAGATGCTCTATCAACTGCATCACCTGTTCTGGTGCGCGATATTCGTCAACAAAACGCATTTATTTTTCCTCGCCATACAGCAACGCGCCGACATCCGGCTCAACGTCAAACATGTTTTGTAGCGCGTCGAGCGTATCGCGCGCTTCAGCTTCATTAATGATGCTCATGGCGAAACCGACGTGAACCAGTACCCACTGGCCCAGACGCGGCTCACCCTTTTCATCACAGCTCCCGACCAGCGTCAGATCGACGTCGCGCTGAATACCGCAAACATCGACCTTAGCCTGGTTGCCATCAATGGTGCGGATTTGACCCGGAACACCTATGCACATCGCTGATTCTCCAGCCATGACAGCCATTGATCCATCCCTTCACCGCTGGTGGCGGAAATCAGGATGATTTCAATGTCCGGGTTCACTTCCCGGGCGCTGGCGATGCACTTCTCAACATCAAAATTAAGGTAAGGCAGCAGATCCACTTTGTTGAGCAGCATCAGTGATGCAGCAGCAAACATGTGCGGGTATTTCAGCGGCTTATCTTCGCCTTCGGTAACAGAGAGCACGGCGACTTTATGACGCTCGCCGAGGTCAAAGCTGGCTGGGCAGACCAGGTTACCAACGTTCTCAATGAACAGAATGCCATTGTCATCAAGCGGCAGACGTGGCGCAGCATCGGCAATCATTTGCGCATCAAGGTGGCAACCTTTACCGGTGTTGACCTGGATTGCGGGTGTGCCGGTGGCGCGAATACGAGCGGCATCGTTAACCGTCTGCTGGTCGCCTTCAATGACGGCACATGGCACACTGTCTTTCAGCTTCATCAGCGTTTCGGTCAGCAGCGTCGTTTTACCGGAACCTGGGCTTGATACGAGGTTCAGTACCAGATGCTGACGGGCAGCGAATCGGGCGCGGTTGCGCTCGGCCAGACGATTGTTTTTGTCCAGCACGTCTATTTCGACTTCCAGCATGCGGCGCTGGCTCATACCTGGCGCGTGAGTGCCTGCTTCACCGTGACCATAGTGCAGATCGCCTTCAGCGGTCTGGCTCGGTGCGAAACTGGAGGTTTTCACACCGGTAATATTCAGTGCCGGGCGAGCCGCCGGGGCAAATGGCGCGCTGCGGAACGCCGAGTGGGGGTTATGTTCATCACCCTCTATATATAGGTTGCCTTCAGCGCAACCACATGTCGTACACATCGCTCACTCCTGATCTTTATCTTGCGGTATATCTGTTGCCGGATGGCAGTTTTGCCTTATCCGGCCTACCAGAGGTGTCACCGGAATTAGTCTTCGGCGTCGCCTATTTCAATTCTTCGAATCTGTAAGCCGTCGTCGGCCACAATTCTCAGCATATCGCTATTGCATTGCGGACATCGACGCACGCGCTGCGTCAGCAACGTGACGTATTGCTGACAAGATTCGCACCAACATTCGGCTTCTTGTTCTTCGAGGTGGAGTTTACAACCTTCTGCAAGGGTGCCACGGCATACCAGATCAAAACAAAAGGCGAGAGCGCTGGTTTCTACGCAAGAAAATGCGCCAATTTTGAGCCAGACCCCAGTTACCCGCTTTGCGCCGTGTTGGGTGGCCTGTTGTTCAATCAATTCCAGTGCCCGTTGGCAGAGGGTTATTTCGTGCATACCGCCTCCTATGAAGTTGCCGTATTAAAAGCAATAAACATGCCAGGTTGAATTTTCACGTTCGTGACAATGTCGACGATGACGAAATGACATGTCGTCATCGCACCATAAATCCATAACCATATGAAAATAAACAATATTAATTTTGGCATGAAATGTGCTTAAGGCTGTTCATCTCTGCTAAACGGGTAACCTGACATGACTATTTGGGAAATAAGCGAAAAAGCCGATTACATCGCTGAACGGCATCGTCGCCTACAGGACCAGTGGCGTATCTACTGCAACTCGCTGGTTCAGGGGATCACCCTGTCAAAAGCGCGTTTGCATCATGCGATGAGCTGCGCGCCGGACAAGGATTTGTGCTTTGTCCTTTTTGAACACTTCACTATCTACGTCACGCTGGCGGACGGCTTTAACAGCCACACCATCGAGTACTACGTTGAAACGAAAGACGGTGATGATAAGCAACTGATTGCACAGGCAGAGTTGACCCTCGACGGGCAGATCGATGAGCGCATCAGCAACCGCGATCGCGAGCAGGTGCTGGAGCACTATCTCGAAAAAATCGCCAGTGTTTACGACAGCCTGTACACCGCGGTTGAAAACAATATGCCGGTGAATTTAAGCCAGCTGGTTGAAGGACATAACCCGGCTTAAGCCTCGGGTGTTGCCCACTTGAGTCATGATGCGGTTTGCTCTGCATCACGACGGTTTAGGGAATGGGCATGTCGAAAAATGTCGAAATGACATTTCACAGACATGTTTTCGTCAAAAATGACTATCACCTGAGGAATGCCTGGTGAATCGTTTTGTAATTGCTGACTCCACTCTTTGCATTGGCTGCCACACCTGTGAGGCCGCCTGCTCAGAGACACATCGACAGCATGGCCTGCAGTCAATGCCGCGCCTGAAAGTGATGTTAAATGAAAAAGAATCTGCACCGCAGCTTTGCCACCAGTGTGAAGATGCGCCTTGTGCCACAGTTTGCCCGGTTAATGCGATTAACCGTGTCGACGGCGCCGTACAGCTGAATGAAAGCCTGTGCGTCAGCTGCAAATTGTGCGGGATCGCCTGTCCGTTCGGCGCGATTGAGTTTTCCGGTAGCCGTCCGCTGCACATCCCGGCGAACGCCAATACGCCAAAAGCGCCGCCGGCTCCGCCGGCTCCTGCGCGTGTGAGCACGCTGCTGGACTGGGTACCGGGCGTTCGTGCCATCGCGGTGAAATGCGATCTGTGTAGTTTTGACGAGCAAGGTCCGGCCTGCGTACGCATGTGCCCGACCAAAGCCCTGCACCTGGTGAGTAACATCGATATCGCACGCGCCAGTAAACGTAAGCGTGAGCTGACTTTCAATACCGATTTCGGCGATCTCACCTTGTTTCAGCAGGCTCAGAGTGGAGATGCAAAATGAGCGCAATTTCACTGATTAACAGCGGCGTAGCCTGGTTTACAGCGGCTGCGGTTCTGGCATTTCTGTTTTCATTTCATAAATCGCTGAGCGGCTGGATTGCTGGGGTTGGCGGTGCGGTAGGCAGCCTGTGTACCGCAGCCGCCGGTTTTACCGTTCTGACCAATGCGCTGGCGGTGAGCGGCGTGATGCCGTTTATTGGCCACAGTCTGCAAATTACTCCGCTGAATGCTATCTGGCTGATTACGCTGGGTCTGTGCGGCCTGTTTGTCAGCCTGTACAACATTGACTGGCATCGTCATCCGCAGGTGAAGGCTAACGGCCTGCTGGTGAATCTGCTGATGGCCGCGGCCGTGTGCGCAGTGGTTGCCAGCAACCTCGGTACGCTGGTGGTGATGGCAGAAATCATGGCGCTGTGCGCGGTGTTCCTGACTGGCTGCAGCAAAGAAGGCAAGCTGTGGTTTGCGCTGGGGCGTATCGGTACGCTGATGTTGGCGCTCGCGTGTTATCTGGTGTGGCAACGCTACGGCACCCTGGAACTGCGCCTGCTTGACCTGCGTACCCAGGAGCTGCCGCTTGGCTCCGACATCTGGCTGCTGGGTGTGGCTGGCTTTGGCTTGTTGGCAGGGATTATCCCGCTGCATGGTTGGGTGCCTCAGGCGCACGCTAACGCCAGCGCACCGGCTGCGGCATTGTTCTCTACCGTGGTCATGAAAGTCGGTTTGCTGGGTATTCTCTCCCTGTCGCTGCTGGGCGGTAACGCGCCGCTGTGGTGGGGCGTTACGCTGCTGGTGTTAGGCATGATCACCGCGTTTGTCGGTGGTTTGTATGCGCTGATGGAACATAACATCCAGCGTCTGCTGGCGTACCACACGCTGGAAAACATCGGCATTATTCTGCTGGGGCTGGGTGCTGGCGTGACCGGGATTTCCCTCAATCAACCGGCACTGATTGCGCTGGGTCTGACTGGCGGTCTGTATCATCTGGTTAACCACAGTTTGTTCAAAAGCGTCTTGTTCCTGGGCGCAGGCAGCATCTGGTTCCGTACTGGTCATCGTGATATCGAAAAACTGGGCGGGATCGGTAAACGCATGCCGGTGATTTCTCTGGCGATGCTGGTTGGGCTGATGGCGATGGCCGCACTGCCGCCGCTGAACGGCTTTGCCGGTGAGTGGGTTATCTATCAATCCTTCTTTAAGCTCGGAAACAGTGGCGCCTTTGTCGGCAGTTTGTTAGGACCGTTGCTGGCGGTCGGACTGGCGATTACCGGCGCACTGGCTGTGATGTGTATGGCGAAAGTCTATGGCGTTACGTTCCTTGGCGCTCCGCGTACAAAAGAAGCTGAAAATGCCTGCTGTGCACCCATCCTGATGGGCGTGAGCGTGGTTGCGCTGGCTATCTGCTGTGTGATTGGCGGTGTTGCTGCACCGTGGCTGCTGCCGCTTCTCTCCTCGGCTGTTCCACTGCCGCTGGAAACGGCGAATACCACCGTCTCGCAGCCAATGATCACGCTACTGCTGATTGCGTGTCCGCTGCTGCCGTTCATCATCATGGCTATTTTCAAAGGCAACCGTCTGCCGTCGCGTTCACGTGGTGCGGCATGGGTGTGTGGCTACGATCACGAGCAATCAATGGTGATCACCGCGCACGGCTTTGCTATGCCGGTGAAAGAAGCTTTTGCGCCGGTGCTTAAACTGCGTAAATGGCTGAACCCGGTCTCACTGGTTCCGGGCTGGCAGAATGCAGCTGCACCCGCGCTGTTCCGTCGCCTGGCTCTGATTGAGCTGGCGGTGCTGGTGGTGATTGTGGTTTCACGAGGAGCCTGAGAATGAGTGTTTTATATCCGTTAATTCAGGCGCTGGTACTGTTTGCCGTTGCGCCGCTGCTGTCCGGTATTACCCGCGTGGCGCGTGCGCGTTTGCACAACCGTCGCGGTCCGGGCGTGTTGCAGGAATACCGCGACATTATCAAACTGCTGGGTCGCCAGAGCATTGCGCCTGCTGATTCCAGCTGGGTTTTCCGTCTGACGCCGTTCGTGATGGTGGGCGTGATGCTGACTATCGCCACCGCGCTGCCGGTAGTGACCGTTGGTTCACCGCTGCCGCAACTGGGTGATTTGATAACCTTAATCTACCTGTTCGCCATCGCCCGTTTCTTCTTTTCTATCGCGGGTCTGGATACCGGTAGCCCGTTTACCGCCATTGGCGCTAGTCGTGAAGCGATGCTCGGCGTGCTGGTTGAACCTATCCTGCTGCTGGGTCTGTGGGTAGCGGCGCAGGTTGCAGGTTCAACGCATATCAGCAACATCGCTGACACCATTTATCACTGGCCTGCGGCTCGCAGTATCCCGCTGATTCTGGCGCTGTGCGCCTGTGCCTTCGCCACCTTTATCGAAATGGGCAAACTGCCGTTCGACCTGGCTGAAGCTGAACAGGAACTGCAGGAAGGTCCACTGACCGAATACAGCGGCAGCGGCTTTGCGGTGCTGAAGTGGGGCATTAGCCTCAAACAGTTGGTGGTTCTGCAAATGTTCGTCGGCGTATTCCTGCCGTGGGGACAGATGGAAACCTTCACCGCGGGTGGGTTGCTGCTGGCGCTGGTGATTGCCATCGTCAAGCTGGTCCTCGGCGTGCTGGTCATCGCCCTGTTCGAAAACAGCATGGCGCGTCTGCGTTTTTGCGCCACTTCACGCGTGACCTGGGCCGGTTTTGGGTTTGCGTTTTTAGCGTTCGTCTCCTTGCTGGTGGCGTGATTTAAGAGAGTTTGAGCATGTCTGAAGAAAAATTAGGTCAACACTATCTCGCCGCACTGCACCAGGCCTTTCCGGGTGTGGTGTTGGATGAAGCCTGGCAGACCAAAGATCAGCTGACAATTACCGTCAAAGTGAACTATCTGCCTGAAGTGGTGGAGTTCCTGTACTACAAACAGGGCGGTTGGTTGTCCGTACTGTTTGGTAACGACGAACGCCAGTTGTGCGGTCATTATGCCGTTTACTACGTGATGTCGATGGAGCAGGGTACCAAGTGCTGGATAACCGTCCGCGTTGAAGTCGATGCCAATAAACTGGAATTCCCATCCGTTACGCCTCGCGTACCCGCAGCGGTCTGGGGCGAGCGTGAAGTGCGTGATATGTACGGTTTGATCCCTGTGGGTCTGCCGGATGAACGTCGTCTGGTCCTGCCGGATGACTGGCCGGACGAACTTTATCCGCTGCGTAAAGACAGCATGGATTATCGTCAGCGCCCGGCACCGACTACCGATGCCGAAACCTACGAGTTCATTAACGAGCTGGGCGACAAGAAAAATAACGTGGTGCCGATTGGCCCACTGCATGTGACCTCCGATGAACCGGGGCACTTCCGTCTGTTTGTTGATGGCGAAAACATCATCGATGCCGACTACCGCCTGTTCTATGTCCACCGTGGCATGGAAAAGCTGGCAGAAACCCGTATGGGTTATAACGAAGTGACATTCCTGTCGGACCGTGTTTGTGGCATCTGTGGTTTTGCGCATAGCACCGCTTATACCACCTCCGTTGAGAATGCGATGGGTATCGTGGTGCCGGAACGTGCGCAGATGATCCGCGCCATTCTGCTGGAAGTTGAACGTCTGCACTCGCACCTGCTGAACCTCGGTCTGGCCTGTCACTTTACCGGTTTCGATTCCGGCTTCATGCAATTCTTCCGTGTGCGTGAAACGTCCATGAAGATGGCGGAAATTCTCACCGGGGCGCGTAAAACGTACGGTCTGAACCTGATTGGCGGGATCCGTCGTGACCTGCTGAAAGAGGACATGATCCAGACCCGTCAACTGGCGCAGCAAATGCGTCGTGACGTACAGGAACTGGTCGACATGCTGCTCAGCACGCCGAACATGGAACAGCGTACCGTTGGCATTGGTCGTCTGGACCCGGAAATTGCCCGTGACTTCAGTAACGTTGGCCCAATGGTTCGCGCCAGCGGCCACGCGCGTGATACCCGCGCAGACCACCCGTTCGTAGGCTACGGTCTGCTGCCGATGGAAGTCCACAGCGAGCAAGGTTGTGACGTCATTTCTCGTCTGAAAGTCCGTATCAATGAAGTCTATACCGCACTGAACATGATCGACTTTGGTTTGGATAACCTGCCAGGCGGCCCGCTGGCGGTGGAAGGCTTTACCTATATTCCTCACCGCTTCGCGCTGGGCTTTGCCGAAGCGCCACGTGGGGATGATATCCACTGGAGCATGACTGGCGACAACCAGAAACTGTATCGCTGGCGCTGCCGTGCAGCCACTTATGCTAACTGGCCGACGCTGCGTTACATGCTGCGTGGTAACACCGTTTCCGATGCTCCGCTGATTATCGGTAGCCTCGATCCTTGCTATTCCTGTACTGACCGTATGACCGTGGTCGATGTGCGTAAGAAGAAGAGCAAAGTCGTACCGTACAAAGAACTTGAGCGCTACAGCATCGAGCGTAAAAACTCGCCGCTGAAATAAGGAATCGCCATGTTTACCTTTATCAAAAAAGTCATCAAAACTGGGGCGCCGACGTCGTCGTATCCACTGGAACCGATTGCGGTCGATAAAAACTTTCGTGGTAAGCCGGAACACAATCCGCAGCAGTGCATTGGCTGCGCAGCCTGCGTTAATGCCTGTCCGTCCAATGCGCTGACGGTTGAAACCGATTTGGCCACCAATGAGTTGGCGTGGCAGTTCAATCTCGGACGCTGCATTTTCTGTGCTCGCTGCGAAGAAGTTTGCCCGACGGCGGCAATCAAGCTGTCGCAGGAGTATGAACTGGCCGTGTGGAAGAAAGAGGATTTCCTGCAGCAGTCTCGCTTTGCGCTGTGCAATTGCCGCGTCTGTAACCGCCCGTTTGCGGTACAAAAAGAGATTGATTACGCCATTGCGCTGCTGAAGCACAACGGTGACACACGTGCGGAAAATCACCGTGAAAGCTTTGAGACCTGCCCGGACTGTAAGCGCCAGAAATGTCTGGTGCCGTCTGACCGTATTGAACTGACTCGCCATATGAAAGAGGCCAGCTGATGAGCAATTTATTAGGCCCACGTGATGCCAACGGTATTCCGGTACCGATGACGGTGGATGAATCCATTGCCAGCATGAAAGCGTCGCTGCTGAAAAGCATCAAGCGTTCAGCGTATGTTTACCGTGTGGACTGCGGGGGTTGCAATGGTTGCGAAATCGAAATCTTTGCGACACTTTCCCCACTGTTTGATGCTGAACGTTTCGGTATCAAAGTCGTCCCATCACCGCGTCATGCGGATATTCTGCTGTTTACCGGTGCGGTGACCCGTGCGATGCGCTCTCCGGCACTGCGCGCCTGGCAGTCTGCGCCAGACCCGAAGATTTGTATCTCCTACGGTGCCTGCGGTAACAGCGGGGGTATTTTCCACGACCTATACTGCGTATGGGGCGGTACCGACAAAATTGTACCGGTGGACGTGTATATTCCTGGCTGTCCTCCGACGCCTGCGGCAACACTGTACGGTTTTGCGATGGCGCTTGGCCTGCTGGAGCAGAAAATTCATGCACGTGCGCCGGGCGAACTGGACGAACAACCTGCTGAAATTCTGCATCCGGATATGGTTCAACCGCTGCGCGTGAAGGTGGATCGCGAAGCGCGTCGTCTGGCAGGTTATCGCTATGGCCGCCAGATTGCTGATGACTATATGACGCAGTTAGGGCAGGGTGAGCAGCAGGTGGCGCGCTGGCTGGAGACGGAAAACGATCCGCGTCTGACTGAGATCGTTACCCATCTTAACCATGTAGTCGAAGAGGCGCGTATCCGATGAGTGAAACGGTGGTGTTCAGTCAACTGAGCCGTAAGTTTATTGATGAGAACGATGCAACGCCCGCCGAGGCGCAGCAGGTTGTCTATTACAGCCTGGCGATTGGTCACCACCTGGGGGTCATCGATTGCCTGGAGGCGGCGTTAACCTGCCCATGGGATGAGTATCTGGCGTGGATTGCTACACTTGCCGAAGGCAGCGAAGCCCGACGTAAAATGGAAGGTGTGCCAAAATACGGGGAAATCGTCATCGATTTTAACCATGTGCAGATGCTGGCGCGCGCGTTTGACGACGCACGCGCCGTGCAGACGCCGCAGCAACAGGAATGGAGCAAGCTGATGCTGAGTATGCTTCATGACATTCACCAGGAAAGCGCTATCTATCTGATGGTGAGGAGACACCGTGACTGACGTTTTATTATGTGTGGGTAACAGCATGATGGGCGATGACGGCGCGGGTCCGCTGTTGGCGGAAATGTGTGCTGCAAATCCTCAGGGCAACTGGGTTGTTATTGATGGCGGCAGCGCGCCGGAGAACGATATTGTCGCGATCCGTGAACTGCGCCCTGAGCGTCTGTTGATTGTAGATGCCACCGATATGGGGTTAAACCCCGGCGAGATCCGTATTATCGATCCTGATGATATTGCCGAAATGTTCATGATGACCACGCACAACATGCCGCTGAACTACCTGGTCGATCAGCTGAAAGATGATGTTGGTGAGGTGATTTTCCTCGGTATTCAGCCGGATATCGTCGGCTTTTACTACCCTATGACACAGCCAATCAAAGAGGCGGTTGAAACCGTGTATCAGCGATTAGCCGGGTGGAAAGGCCACGGTGGATTCTCTGAGTTAGAAGCCCCGGAAGACTAAACTGTGCCAGTGCCGGATGCATTGTGCGTCCGGCCAGTTTTGCTCCTCGTACCCTCTGCTATTCCGTTGCTTGTTCAATAATTAATCTTCCCTGCATCACTGACACCTTCACTGCCGTACCGGTAGGGAACCCGGCCTGTTCCAGCCAGTCGCCATTTAGCGTTAACGAGGCGTGTCGGCTGATGCGTAGCGTGAAACCTGTCTTACGATCTTCATGGCGTTTTCTGACATACCCCACGGTTAAACGGCGTACGGGCTTGGTGATTACCCCGGTTGTGTTGCCATTTTTATCCGACATGAACGCTTCCTTGTGCTGAATGGTTAAGACGAAAAACTACTGAATAAAATGCCAGTAAAAAAGTATGGGGGCAAACCTGAAACTGGAAGGGGGATTCCACATTGAGAATGCAATTAATGAAATGAAAGTATTTTGCGGGTAGATTTCATGGGCGATTTGCGTCGCGATTGGACGCCTTATCTTTATGCCGGGAGATGGGGTTTTTACGCCGCAAAAAGTTTCACCGGCGAGCTGATGGATCGCGACGCCATTGCTCTGTCAGTTTCACGTTGACCGCCGTCATTAGTCATCGTCACTAGTGACGATGACACCCCATATAGCACCAGCATAAAATAAAAACCCTTAGATAACAGTTAATTAAATTCTGGCACGATTTGTGTATGTTTCGGCAGATAATCTGTCATTGCTGGAGAATTTGATGAACCGTTTCATCATTGCAGACGCCAATAAATGCATTGGTTGCCGTACCTGTGAAGTGGCCTGCGTGGTATCCCATCAGGATAACCAGGACTGCGCATCGCTGACCCCTGAAACCTTTTTACCCCGCATTCACGTGATCAAAGGCGTTAATGTTTCCACGGCGACGCTGTGTCGTCAGTGTGAAGATGCGCCGTGCGCTAACGTCTGTCCGAATGGTGCAATCAGCCGTGATAAAGGCTTTGTCCATGTGATGCAGGAACGCTGCATTGGTTGTAAAACCTGCGTTGTGGCTTGCCCTTACGGTGCGATGGAAGTGGTTGTACGTCCGGTTGTGCGTAACAGCGGTGCGGGTCTGAATGTCCGTGCAGAAAAAGCCGAAGCCAATAAATGCGACCTGTGCCACCACCGCGAAGCGGGACCTGCCTGCATGGAAGTGTGCCCAACTCACGCGCTGATTTATGTGGATCGCAATAAACTCGAGCAACTGAGCGCCGAAAAACGTCGCCGTGCCGCGCTGGACTCTACCGCATCTTTGTTGTTCTGATATCTGAAAATCCGCGTAAAATACGTGCCTGATGGCGCGCAGCTTATCAGGCCTACAAGGGCGTCATGTAGGCCGTATAAGGCGAAGCCGCCATCCGGCAAACGGACATTTCAGGGATACAATACCGCGGGAATTCATCATGACAATAAACCACCACTCCGGCGTACAACTGCGTATTCGCGGCAAGGTTCAGGGCGTCGGATTTCGCCCCTTTGTCTGGCAACTGGCGCAGCGCCTGAACCTACACGGCGACGTGTGTAACGACGGTGATGGCGTGGTTGTGCGATTGCTGGAAGATCCCGCGGCGTTTATTACCCAGTTGCATCAGCACTGCCCACCGCTGGCACGTATCGATAGCGTCGAAAGTGAGCCATTTGTCTGGACGCAGCGGCCAGCTGATTTCTCGATTCGACAGAGCGCGGGCGGAACGATGAATACGCAAATTGTCCCCGATGCCGCGACCTGTCCTGAATGCCTTGTTGAAATGAACACGCCCGGCGAGCGTCGCTATCGCTATCCCTTTATCAACTGTACCCACTGTGGCCCACGTTTTACGATTATCCGCGCGATGCCGTATGACCGTCCGTTGACCGTCATGGCGTCTTTCCCGCTCTGTCCGCAGTGCGACAAAGAGTATCGCGATCCGTATGACCGTCGCTTCCACGCCCAGCCCGTTGCTTGCCCGGCATGCGGCCCGCATCTGGAATGGATCAGTACTGACGTGCGGGTTGAAAAAGAAGACGCACTGCTGGCGGCGGTGGCACAGCTGAAAGCGGGCGGCATTGTGGCCGTGAAAGGCATTGGCGGATTTCATCTGGTCTGCGATGCCCGTAACGATAATGCCGTGGCCCGACTCAGGCAGCGCAAACACCGTCCGGCTAAGCCTCTGGCGGTGATGTTGCCCGATGATAACGGATTGCCAGAGGCCGCTCGTCGTCTGCTGACAACGCCCGCCGCGCCTATCGTGTTAGTGAATAAACACGATGTGGTTGCGCTCAGTGAGGAGATTGCGCCCGGGCTGACGGAAATTGGGATAATGCTACCTGCTAATCCATTACAGCACCTGCTGTTACAGGCACTGAACTGCCCACTGGTGATGACCTCCGGCAATCTCAGCGGCAGGCCACCGGCCATTACCAACGCGCAGGCGCTGGAAGATTTACATGACATTGCCGACGGTTTCCTGCTGCACAACCGTGAAATTGTGCAGCGCATGGATGACTCCGTGGTACGTCAAAGCGGGGAAATGCTGCGCCGATCCCGGGGCTACGTGCCGGATGCGGTTGCGCTACCGCCGGGCTTTCGCGATGTGCCGCCGATGTTGTGTTTAGGCGCAGATTTAAAAAATACTTTCTGTCTGGTGCGTGGTGAGCAGGCGGTTATCAGCCAGCATTTGGGCGATCTTAGCGACGATGGTATTCAACATCAGTGGCGTGACGCGTTGCGCCTGATCCAGAATATTTATGACTTTACACCGCAGCGTATCGTCCATGACGCGCACCCTGGTTATGTTTCCAGCCAGTGGGCCAGCGAGATGAATCTGCCGACTGAAACGGTGCTGCATCATCATGCGCATGCTGCTGCGTGTCTGGCCGAGCACGGCTGGCCGCTGGACGGTGGCGATGTGATTGCCCTGACGCTAGACGGTATTGGCATGGGCGAAAACGGTGCGCTGTGGGGCGGCGAGTGTTTGCGGGTCAATTATCGTGAATGCGAACACCTCGGAGGCTTACCTGCCGTGGCACTGGCCGGCGGCGATCTGGCGGCAAAACAGCCGTGGCGCAATCTGTTGGCGCAGTGCCTGCGTTTTGTTCCTGACTGGCAGCGTTACCCGGAAACGTCAGCGCTGCAACAGCAAAACTGGCCGGTGCTGGCTCGCGCGATCGAGCGAGGAATCAATACTCCGCAGGCCTCATCGTGCGGACGGTTGTTTGATGCCGTTGCAGCCGCACTCCAGTGCGCGCCGGAATCGCTGAGTTACGAGGGCGAAGCGGCCTGTGCCCTGGAGTCGATGGCATCGCAATGTGCTGGCGTTGATCATCCTGTCACGGTGCCGCTTGATGGTAATCATCTGGACTTAGCGGCTTTTTGGCACCAATGGCTGAACTGGCAGGCCAAATCGACAGAAAGAGCGTGGGCGTTTCACGATGCGCTGGCGCGTGGGTTTGCCACTCTGATGCGGGAACAGGCTGAAGCGCGCAGGATTAAGACGTTAGTATTCAGCGGCGGTGTAATGCATAACCGTTTATTGTCAACCCGACTGGCATTTTACCTGGCCGATTTTACGTTATTGTTCCCGCAGCGTTTACCGGCGGGCGACGGTGGATTGTCATTGGGACAGGGTGTGATTGCCGCCGCGCGAGCGTTGGGGCAAAAATAAAAAAAGCCCCGGGACTGGCGGGGCAAGAAAAACATGTCGGGGCATACCGACAAGTGGCAACGCACATCCATGTGCGTGAGGTTAATAAATCAGTAGCCGCGTTGCTGGATAAGGTTGTAGGTCGGATAAGGCGCAGCCGCCATCCGGCATCACAGATTTACACGGGCAACGTTTTCAGCAGCGCGAAGGCTTCTTTCATCCGGTCTTCACTGACGACGAAGGCACACAATTGACCTTCGTCGTTCATCCCTCGGGCGACCATCCCTTGCGCTTCGGCGGCAATATGCCAGTTCAGATCGCGACGCTGGGTTTCCCCTGCCAGGTGTAACGGCAGTTCCGGCGTTTTGACTTTTACCAGCATGGCGGGCAGCTTCAACGGCGCGTTACCACCGAGCAGGTTTTTCGCCAGATACATGGCGCTTAACTGAATCGGTTGCAGGAAAGGCAGTACCTGACCGTTAATTTCCGCACAGTCACCGAGCGCGTAAATGTCCGGATGACTGGTTTGCAGGTAGCTGTCGACGCAAACGCCCCGATTGATGTTCAGTCCGGCGCGACGCGCCAGTGCGGTTTCCGGACGCAGACCGGTTGCAGCGATCACCGCATCAACGTCGACACTACGGTGACGATCGAGCGTGGCGCGGATACCGGTGCTGGTTTTCTCCAGACCCTGCAGTTGTGATTTCAACAGCAGATGCACACCCATATCGGTCAGACGATGCTGCAAACGGCTGCTGACTTCCGGCGGCATTAACGAGGCCAGAATGCTGGCGGCGTTATCGATAAGCGTCACCGCTTTGCCGGCACGACAGAAATCCATCGCCAGTTCGCTGCCAATCAAGCCACCGCCGACAATCAGTACCCGCTGGGCGTCACGCAGCTGTGTTTCACAGGCGCGATACTCTTGTTGGCTGTTCAAAGTGAGCATTAACTCACGCCCGGTAACCGGTGGCACAAAAGCCGATGCGCCCGTTGCCAGTACCAGCTTGTCGTACTCCCATTGCTGCTCCTGGCTTTTCACCATGTGAGCATCTGCATCGATATCAGTAACCCAGGTATGTGGAAACAGGCGTAAGTTAAACTGTTCGGCAAACTCCCCCGCCGACTGGCGGGTGAGGTCGTCTGCGCGCTGTGCCTGACTGATCACGTGGCTGAGATCGGGCTTGTTGTACTCATCCATGCTGTCAGCGGCAATCAGGGTCAACGGAACCGTTGCATCCTGTTTACGGATATTTTTGACTAACTGGCGGGCGGCAAAGCCCGAACCAATAATGACAATTCCGCGGCTCATTTTGCCTCCGTTGCCAGTACGTCAAAGACGTCTTTACCTAATGAACATTCCGGGCACAGGAAGTTGTCCGGCACGTCGCTCCATGGTGTACCCGGTGCGACATCCTGCAGCGGCTCACCTTTTGCTGGATCGTAGATCCACTGGCAAACGCTGCACTGCATGCTTGGGCCGAGGTCCGCGGCAGCCGCAGCGGCACAGGCGCAGGCTTCTTCCTGGGCGACGGCTTTCACCTGGGTTTCCGGCAGCGGAGCAAGTGCCCACTGATGTGCAATTTCTCGACCGTGCTGGCGGCACAGTTCCAGCGCATCTAGATCAGGACGCCATTTTGCTTTCAGGCTCAGTGACATTTCAAAACCTGCATCCTGCAGGCGAGTGGACAAACGGTCTACCGCACCGCCACTCCAGCCATGTGAACCGAAGGCGCTGGCGCGTTTGTTACGAAAACGCAGGCCGGTCATTTCTTCCACCAGACCCGCGATTTTCGGCATCATCACGTTATTCATGGTCGAAGTCCCTACCAGCACGCCTTTAGAGCGGAAGACGTTAGTCAGTACTTCGTTTTTATCGCTGCGGGCAACGTTGAAGATTTTCACCGCGACGTTCGGGTCTACTTCGTTGATGCCCTGGGCAATCGCATCGGCCATCATGCGGGTGTTGTTCGACATGGTGTCGTAGAAAATGGTGATGCGGTCTTCCTGGTAATCCGCCGCCCATTTCAGGTACATCTCTACGATTTGTGTTGGGTTGTCGCGCCATACCACACCGTGGGAAGTGGCAATCATGTCGACCGGCAAGTTGAAGCCAAGGATCTCCGTGATTTTCGGTGTGACCAGGCGGCTGAACGGGGTCAGGATATTGGCGTAGTAGCGCTGACACTGTTCGAATAACTCCGTCTGATCCACTTCGTCGTTGAATAAGCGTTCATCACAATAGTGCTGGCCAAAGGCGTCGTTACTGAACAGTACCGCATCACCGGTCATGTAGGTCATCATGCTGTCCGGCCAGTGCAGCATCGGTGTTTCCACGAAGATCAGCTGTTTGCCGTTACCAATGTCCAGTGAATCACCGGTTTTCACCACGTTAAAGTTCCATTCCGGGTGATGGTGGTGACCGTTGATGGAGTCAATGGCGTTGGCTGTGCAGTAAATCGGGGTATCCGGGATGCAGGACATCAGCTCGGTCAGCGCCCCAGCGTGGTCTTCTTCCGCATGGTTAATGATGATGTAATCGATATCTGCCAGGTCGATTTCACTGCGCAGGTTCTGCACGAATTCACGGCTAAACTTGTGGTCTACTGTATCGATCAGGACATTTTTTTCTTCACGGATAAGATAGCTGTTGTAGCTGCTGCCGCGCAGCGTTTTGTATTCGGTTCCGTGGAAATCACGAACTTCCCAGTCACGTTGGCCAACCCAATGAATGTTATTTTTAACCAGAATAGACATAGCAACCTCAGTAATTAATTTCGCGTTTTTCTAAAAAAGATGTTTTGCTTATTGCAGGTTGCGTGCCAACTTTTTATTTATTTGATTTATAACGATTTAATATTTATTGCCTACAAAGTGGTAGTCAAAATGACTATTCATTTCATTGTCAATATGACAATATGTATTGTCAAAATGACAATGAGGTGGTCATGAGCTTTTCTGTAGACGTGCTGGCGGGCATCGCCATTGAATTACAAAGCGGTATTGGGCATCAGGACCGTTTTCAACGCCTGATCACGACGTTACGTCAGGTGCTGGAGTGCGATGCGTCGGCATTGTTGCGCTATGAATCCCGACAATTTATTCCGCTGGCGATCGATGGACTGACGCAGGATGTTCTCGGCAGGCGCTTTACGCTGGAGGGGCACCCACGGCTGGAGGCGATTGCCCGTGCCGGGGATGTGGTGCGTTTCCCCGCCGACAGCGATTTGCCCGATCCTTATGATGGGTTGATCCCCGGTCAGGAGAGCCTGAAGGTGCATGCCTGTATCGGATTGCCGCTGTTTGCCGGACAAAGTCTGATCGGGGCGCTTACGCTGGATGGCATGGAACCCGATCAGTTCGATGTGTTCAGTGATGAAGAGCTTAGGCTGATTGCTGCGCTGGCGGCGGGCGCGCTCAGTAATGCGCTGCTGATTGAGCAACTGGAAAGCCAGAACATGCTGCCAGGCTCGTCAACGGCCTTCGAGCAGGTGAAAGAAACGCAAATGATTGGCCTGTCGCCCAATATGATGCAACTGAAAAAAGAGATCGAGATTGTTGCGGGCTCCGATCTCAATGTTTTGATCAGCGGTGAGACGGGAACCGGGAAAGAGCTGGTGGCGAAGGCCATCCATGAAGGTTCGCCGCGTGCGGTAAATCCACTGGTGTATCTGAACTGCGCGGCGTTGCCGGAAAGCGTGGCGGAAAGCGAGCTGTTTGGTCACGTCAAAGGGGCGTTTACCGGGGCTATCAGCAACCGTAGCGGCAAGTTTGAAATGGCGGACAACGGTACGCTGTTTCTGGATGAGATAGGTGAATTGTCGCTGGCGCTACAGGCCAAGCTGCTGCGCGTATTGCAGTACGGGGATATTCAGCGCGTGGGGGACGATCGCAGTTTGCGCGTTGACGTACGCGTGCTGGCAGCAACCAACCGCGATTTGCGTGAAGAGGTGCTGGCCGGGAATTTCCGCGCGGATTTGTTTCATCGCCTGAGCGTCTTTCCTCTTTCTGTGCCACCACTGCGCGAACGCGGTGAGGACGTTGTTTTGCTGGCGGGATATTTTTGCGAGCAATGTCGGCTGCGACTGGGACTTTCCCGCGTGGTGTTAAGTGGCGGTGCGCGTAGCCATTTGTTGAACTACGGCTGGCCGGGAAACGTTCGTGAACTGGAACATGCTATTCACCGCGCCGTGGTGCTGGCAAGGGCGACAAGGGCAGGGGATGAAGTGGTTCTGGAAGCGCAGCATTTTGCTTTACAGGATGACAGTTCCGTCCCGCCGCCGGAGGTTCTTCCCGAGGTTCCGCTGCATCATAACCTGCGTGAGGCAACAGAATCTTTCCAACGGGAGATGATTCGCCGGGCACTGGCGCAGAATAATCACAGTTGGGCGGCAAGTGCGCGGGCGCTGGAAACAGACGTCGCCAACCTGCACCGGCTGGCGAAGCGTCTTGGACTGAAGGATTAAATAATCCCTGCCTGATAGAAATCCTGCAGGTTGATAGCGCCGGTGAGTTTACCGTTTTCATCCACCACCGGCGCCGCGGTGATTTTGCGCTTCATCAGAACTTCTTTGGCATCAATCGCTCGGCTCTGCGCCTGCAGCGTGACGCCATTATGGGTCATCGCTTCGCTTACCTGAGTCGTAAGTGCGCCACCGCCAACCAGCCAGCGGCGCAGGTCGCCGTCGGTAAAGACCCCTTTCACCAGCGATTGATCGTCGCAGACCGCTACCAGGCCCAGACCTGTGCGACTCAGTTCCAGCATGGCATCCATGACGCTGGTAGTGAGCGTTACCTGTGGTACAGCATCGTCACGGCGCATCAGGTGATGCACTTTATTTAACAGACGTGCGCCCAGCGCACCGGCCGGATGGGAACGGGCAAAATCTTCTTCGTTAAACCCACGAGCCTGCATCACGGCTATCGCCAGCGCATCGCCCATCATCAGCGTGTTGACGGTGCTGGAAGTTGGCGCCAGGCGCATCGGGCAGGCTTCACGCTCTACTGAAATATCCAACACCGCTTTGGCTGCCAGGCCCAGTGGCGAAGTTGGTTTTCCGGTCATTGCCAGCAGGGTGACGGATTTGTCTTCCAGGCGTGGAATGATGAGATCCAGCTCCTTAGCCCCGCCAGAGTAGGAGATAAACAGCATGACATCGCGACTTTCAATCATTCCTAAGTCGCCGTGCAGCGCTTCTGCCGGATGCACAAAAAAGGCGGGCGTGCCGGTACTGGCGAGGGTTGCCGCGATTTTTTTGCCAATATGGCCTGACTTGCCAATCCCGGAAACAATCACTTTGCCTTCACAGTGGATGATAGTATTGGCAGCCCGAACAAAATCATCGCCCAGTCGCTCTGGCAGTCGACTGGCTTCCTGTAATTCCAGCATTAACGTCTGACGGCCCGCGTTCAGTAGTGCATCACTCATTGGTCTCTCCGGTTATAATCACTTCAATCCCTTTTGCTTCCAGCGCCTGACGAAACGCAGGGTTAATACCCGCATCGGTAATCAATTTGTCGACGCTTTCCAGACTGCACACAACATTGGGACTTTTGCGCCCAAATTTTGACGAGTCAGCCATCAGAATGACTTCGCGAGCGGCATTGCACATCGCTTTACTGACGCTAAACACCTCATTAAATGTGGTTACACCGGCATTGAGATCGATGCCGTCGGTGCCCATGAAGAGTTTATCAAAGCTGAACTGCTCAAAGGCATTTTCTGCCAGCTGTCCGTGAAATGACGCAGATTTTTTACGGAATGTCCCGCCGGGCATCAGGATGGTTTGCTCGTTGTCCAGCTCCGAAAGCGCATTAACAATGTGCAGGCTGTTGGTCATGACGGTGATGTTGCTAAAGCGGCTGAGCATCGGCACCATCTGCAGCACCGTACTGCCTGCATCCAGAATAATGGAGTCGCCATCGTGAATAAAGCGAACGGCGGCTTCGGCAATTTGCTCTTTTTTATGCGTGTTGATCAGCGTCTTGTGATCGATTGGCGGGTCAGATTCGTCTTTATTCAATACTACGCCGCCATAGGTGCGAATGACGGTTCCGGCATTTTCCAGAGTGACCAGATCCTTACGAATGGTCGTACCGGTGGTGTCAAAGTAGTGGGCCAGTTCTTCAACCGAGCATTTTCCCTGCTTTTGCAAGTGCTCCAGTATGGCAGCCTGACGCTGACGAGGTTTCATAGGCGTGATTACCCTGACTTAATAAGTTGCAAAATGATAATTTCGCAAGCTATTAGCATTCACAACGAAATTACCCATGTTTCAGTTTAAGCGCCAATGATAGTGCATTCTGCGAAAGCGGATCATGGGGAAAGATCACATCAGGCTGTAATTCATCAAGATGTTTGCCCATAATTGTGGCAATTTTGCCAGGTCTTGCAAAAACGGTAAGACCTTTCATAAATAACGTATCAGCAACCCGCTGTTGCTCATCCAGTGCGATAGCGACCACAACACGGGGTTTAAAACGCCCACCGGAGCGACCCACGCCGACCCGACCCCGCTGGCAGAGCTTATCGAAAGCCCGATTAAAACGGGATATTTGCCAGCCTCCCAATGCCAGTTGCAGACACCACGCAATGGCGGCGACGGTAATCAGTGCGGAAACCATAATGTGCTCCTTTGATTTTGCCGGATGGCGGCTGCGCCTTATCCGGCCTACTGCGTGTAGGCCCGGTAAGCGCAGCGCCACCGGGCAATCATGTCTCTTAAAACATCACCTGACCGCCGGTCACGTTGATGGACTGCCCGGTGCAGTAAGAGGCTTTTGGACTGGCGTAAAACAGCAGCATATTCAGTACGTCCTGATAATCGCAGCCGCGCTTGAGTGGCACTTTATCAATGTAGTACTGCTCCACTTCGTCCGGCTTGAGGCCAAGTTTAGTGGCATATTGCGGTAACAATGACTGGAACATTGGAGATTTCAGCAGGTTACCCAGCATTAATGAGTGCACCGTAATGCCGTATTCCGCCAGGTCCAGTGCCAGCGATTGCGTTAAGCCCACGCCGCCAAATTTCGCCGCGCTGTAACCCGAGTTATGCTTGCTACCCACTTTCCCCGATTTGGAGTTGATTTGGATAATGCGGCCCTGCACGCCATCACGGATCATCAGGCGCGAGAATTCACGTGCACAGAGGAAATAGCCGACCAGATTCACCTGAAGTGAACGGTCGAAATCCCCTAACTGAAAGTCGCTGATAAATGCCGCTTTGGCAATGCCCGCGCTGTAAACCAGCAGGTCAACGCGACCGAATATTTCATCGACTCCGCGAGACAGCGCCAGCACGCTCTGTTCGCTGGTGGCATCTGCACCAAAACCGTAAGCGGTACCTTCACCGAACTCGGCGTTAATTTCCTGTGCCACATTCGCCGCTTTATCGCTTTGAATATCGACGACCGCAACGCGGTATCCTTCTGTCGCAAGCCCACGGCAAAGGAATGCTCCCAGGGTCTGGCCTCCACCAATGACAACGGCTACCTGATTCATTTTTTTCTCCTTCAATCTTAAGCAACAAACTTCAAAATACAGCCCGGTGCGATATCGTCCGGTACGGGCCCCGCTATGTGCACGGTGCCGGGAAATTCCGCTTCGCTTAGTCCGTCGAAGCGCAGAGTGATATGTCCGAGTTCACGTAAGTTTTGTTCTGCCACGCTGCCGACAGCCGTAACCGGGTAGTGATGCTGGCCCAGTTCGAAACGGATACCAGCTTGCAGAGAACCGTTCAGCACGCCATGGCAATGAATGAAGCAAAACTCTTCGATATCCGCAGGGGCGCCTTCACGAAAGGTAATCAGCATCTGGTCGCAAAGTGCATCTGCTGCGCTTTGGCCGATACGGGTGATGGTGGTCTGATAAATCACGGTCATTTCTGAGTGCCTCTTATTGGTAAATAAAGCCGGAAACAAACCAGGCGATGAGAACGGTAGGTGCACCGGTGAGGAAGCGGCTTACCAGAACAGATGGCACACCGACGCGCACGGTGTCCTGACGAGCCTCGGCCAGCGACAGGCCTACCGGGATAAAATCGCACGCAGCCTGGGCGTTAATGGCAAACAGGGCAGGTAGTGCCAGATGCGGCGGGATATTTCCCAGACCAATCTGTACACCGATCAGTACGCCGATAACTTGAGCAATTACCGCGCCAGGTCCGAGGAAAGGCGATAGCAATGGGAATGAGCAAATTAGTGCCAGGGTCACCAATCCCAGAGGATGGCTGGCCAGCGGCGCAAGACCATGGGCTATCCAGTCACCTAAACCGGAAGCCATGATGATGCCAATCAGTGCCGAGACGAACGCCATAAACGGCAGAATGGTTTTCAGCACGGTATCAATCGTGTCGCGTCCGGACTGGAACAGCACCGCAACGGCGGAACCCATGCCCATACCGACTTTTGCCAGCAGGCCATCACTTTGTTCGGTAATCTTTTTGCTGGTGTCGTAATCGCGACCAATAGTGCTGCTTGCAGGCTGCGGCGTAGCGGATGTTTCACCGACAACGGTGATATTTTCTTCTTTCACGCCAGAGACATAGATATCTTCAACAATGTATTGTGCCAGTGGGCCGGATTTCCCGGTCGCGTGAATATTTACCGTCGGTATACGACGTTTCGGATAGATCCCGCAGCGCAACGTGCCGCCGCAGTCGATGATTGCAACACCGATTTCATTCTCGGGTGGTTCACCTTCTTTGAAGCCATCAACGGCCTGCCAGCCGGTCAAGCTGGCCAGTTTGTCGACAATTGCAGGGCGTGTCCCGGCAGTGATATAGACAATTTTCTTTCCTGAAATGGCGTCCAGTTCGAGTGGGCCACCCCAGCCGCCTGTGCCTTTTTCAATACGAATACGTGTCATGATGTTGCTCCCGCCAGATGCACTTTCTGCTCAAGTTGAATGCCCATTTTTTTCTCAAAAATGGCGGTAGTGAAATCGGTCACCCAGCCACGGAAGAAGTTGGTGACCAGACCGACCAGTAAATAGCTTACGGCGAGCGGGCCAAGCGGGAGGCCCAGCGTCGTCAAGCCGCTGGCGATCCCCAGATAGACAAACAACTCTCCGGGGTTAATGTGTGGGAACAAGCCGTTCATTGAGTGGCAGCTATAGGACGCTGCTGCGTAATAGCTGGGCTTATATTTCTCTGGCATAAAACGGCCCAGGCTCAGGGTCATGGGGTTACAAAAAACGAATGTGCCGATGCACGGCAGCAGCAGATAGCGGGACAATGGGTTCCCGGCACAACGCTGGGCAAAACGTTCAATACGCTGCTGGCCAATAAAGTTAATCAGCGCATTCATGATGACCAGCAGGCTAATTAGCAGTGGAAGAATACCGGTCACCATGCCGGTAAACACTTCTCCGCCTTTCTGGAACAGCCCGATAAACCACTCAGCACCGAGTGTGATGGTGTCGATCATTATTCTCTCCTGTAGGGATTTTAGTTACCTTGCCAAACGGTAATTAATTTTAATCAGATCGAAAGGTTTAAAAGTGTTATTTTGATCTCAAAATGAAAGATAAATATTTTAATTTGAAAGTTATTGCGTGAGTGCTCGCAAATGTGCGGGTCGGAGATGAAAGGGGATGTAAATTCTGTGAAGGAGAGCGACTACCGCTTCCTTGTATGACGGAGGATGCTTTACCATACTTCCCCCAGGCTGAATTTGTTTAATGGATGTCTCATGTTCAAGCGTCGTTATGTAGCGTTACTCCCCCTTTTCGTACTGCTCGCTGCCTGTAGCAGCAAACCCAAACCTTCAGAGACTCAAACGACTACGGGTGCGCCATCCGGCGGCTTCCTGCTTGAGCCACAGCACAACGTCATGCAAACAAGCGGTGATTTCGCCAATAATCCGAATGCACAGCAGTTCATCGAGAAAATGGTGAATAAGCATGGTTTTGACCGTCAGCAATTGCAGGAAATCCTGTCGCAGGCTAAGCGGCTGGACTCAGTATTGCGTCTGATGGACCGCCAGGCACCCACAACGCAGCCGCCAGCCGGACCTAATGGCGCATGGCTGCGCTATCGCAAGCAGTTCATCACCCCGGACAACGTGCAAAATGGTGTGGCGTTCTGGAATCAATATGAAGATGCGCTGAACCGCGCGTGGCAGGTATACGGAGTACCACCAGAAATTATCGTCGGCATTATCGGCGTTGAAACGCGCTGGGGCCGCGTGATGGGCAAAACGCGTATTCTGGATGCGCTGGCGACGCTTTCCTTCAACTATCCGCGCCGTGCGGAATACTTCTCTGGCGAGCTGGAAACCTTCCTGCTGATGGCGCGAGATGAAAGTGATGATCCGCTCGATCTAAAAGGTTCCTTTGCTGGTGCGATGGGTTACGGTCAGTTTATGCCATCCTCCTATAAACAATATGCCGTTGATTTCAATGGTGATGGGCACATTAACCTGTGGGACCCCGTCGATGCTATCGGCAGCGTGGCAAACTATTTCAAAGGGCACGGCTGGGTGAAAGGCGATACCGTGGCAGTACCTGCAAATGGACAGGCACCGGGTCTTGCGAATGGCTTTAAAACCCAATACAGCATTTCTCAGCTTGCCGCGGCTGGCCTGACACCGCAGCAGTCGTTGGGGAATCATCAGCAGGCTAGCCTGCTGCGTCTGGATGTTGGCACCGGCTACCAGTACTGGTATGGACTGCCGAACTTCTACACCATCACCCGCTATAACCACAGCACGCATTACGCGATGGCGGTTTGGCAGTTGGGGCAAGCGGTAGCGCTGGCTCGCGTGCAGTAATCGCGTGTTACCGGCCTACAGGAAGATTTCGCTTGTAGGCCGGATAAGATGCGCTGGCATCGCTATCTGGCAGGTCTTATTTAGGTAACGGATCAATTTTTGGAATCCCCCTCGTAAAACGTTCTCCTCATCCCCATCTTGATTGTGAAAGTGCTATCTTGTCCGGCATATTTTTTTAACTGACAGAGGCTGAAATGACCGACAGTGAACTGATGCAGTTAAGTGAGCAGGTGGGGCTGGCGTTAAAAGCACGCGGAGCAACGGTGACAACAGCGGAATCCTGCACCGGCGGTTGGGTGGCAAAAGCCATTACCGATATTGCCGGTAGCTCAGCCTGGTTTGAGCGCGGGTTTGTCACTTACAGCAACCAAGCCAAAGCGCAGATGATCGGCGTGCGCGAAGAAACGCTGGCGCAGCATGGGGCGGTGAGTGAACCGGTGGTCGTTGAAATGGCGATTGGCGCGCTAAAAGCCGCCCGTGCAGACTTCGCCGTCTCAATTAGCGGTATCGCAGGACCCGATGGCGGTAGTGAAGACAAACCCGTGGGTACGGTGTGGTTTGCCTTTGCCAGCGTCAGCGGTGAGGGGATTACCCGGCGGGAATGCTTCAACGGTGACCGTGAGTCGGTACGTCGTCAGGCGACCGCGTATGCGTTACAAACCCTGTGGCAACAATTTCTACAAAATACTTGATACTGTATGAGCATACAGTATAATTGCCTCAACAGAACATTATCTTTCACGTTTCGCGGTTTAATCCGAAAGCGGCATGACAGGAGTAATTAATGGCTATCGACGAAAACAAACAGAAAGCGTTGGCGGCAGCGCTGGGTCAGATCGAAAAGCAATTCGGTAAAGGCTCCATCATGCGCCTGGGTGAAGACCGTTCCATGGACGTGGAAACCATCTCTACCGGTTCGCTTTCTCTGGATATCGCATTGGGCGCGGGCGGTTTGCCGATGGGACGCATCGTCGAAATTTATGGGCCTGAATCCTCCGGTAAAACAACGCTGACGCTGCAAGTTATTGCTGCCGCACAGCGCGAAGGTAAAACCTGTGCATTCATCGATGCAGAACACGCGTTGGATCCTGTCTATGCGCGTAAGCTTGGCGTTGATATCGATAACCTGCTGTGTTCTCAGCCGGATACGGGTGAACAAGCTCTGGAAATCTGTGACGCACTGGCGCGTTCTGGCGCAGTCGACGTTATCGTTGTTGACTCCGTTGCTGCACTGACGCCGAAGGCTGAAATCGAAGGTGAGATCGGTGACTCTCATATGGGCCTTGCGGCACGTATGATGAGCCAGGCAATGCGTAAGCTGGCGGGTAACCTGAAGCAGTCCAACACATTGCTGATTTTCATCAACCAGATCCGTATGAAAATTGGTGTTATGTTCGGTAACCCGGAAACGACTACCGGTGGTAACGCTCTGAAATTTTACGCCTCCGTCCGTCTGGATATCCGTCGTATTGGCGCGGTGAAAGAGGGCGATAACGTGGTCGGTAGCGAAACCCGCGTTAAGGTCGTGAAAAACAAAATTGCAGCGCCGTTTAAACAGGCTGAATTCCAGATTCTTTACGGCGAAGGTATCAACTTCTACGGCGAACTGGTTGACCTGGGCGTGAAAGAGAAGCTGATTGAAAAAGCGGGCGCATGGTATAGCTACAACGGTGACAAAATTGGTCAGGGTAAAGCGAATGCAACCAACTGGCTGAAAGAAAACCCGGCTGCCGCAAAAGAAATTGAGAAAAAATTACGCGAGTTACTGCTCAATAACCAGGATTCAACGCCAGATTTCTCCGTTGATGACAGTGGTCAAGATGTAGCAGAAACCAACGAAGATTTCTGATAGTCTGACGTAATCGCATATAAAAGGGCTGCATATCATGCAGCCCTTTTCCATTTCTGAAGGCTCAATATGACAGATTCAACTTCCCGCCGCTCTGCTTACTCCCGATTACTTGACCGCGCGGTGCGAATACTTGCGATGCGCGACCACAGTGAGCAGGAACTGCGGCGTAAACTGGCTGCCCCGGTGATGGGGAGAAATGGACCAGAAGAAATTGATGCCACGCCGGAGGATTACGACAAGGTTGTCGCCTGGTGTATTGAAAGCCGTTATCTTGATGATGACCGATTTGTTCAGCAATTCATCACCAGCCGTAGCCGTAAAGGTTATGGACCAGCGCGTGTGCGCCAGGAATTAGGTCAGAAAGGGATCGCGCGTGAGGCCATTGAGCGGGCAATGCGGGAATGTGAAATTGACTGGGCGCTGCTTGCGCGGGAGCAGGCAATCAGAAAATATGGCGACCCCTTACCTGTCGATTTTTCAGAAAAGGTTAAGGTCCAGCGTTTTTTGCTCTATCGCGGCTATCTGATGGAAGATATTCAGGCAATATGGCGAAATTTTGACGATTGAGCGCATACGGGATTTTACTTCCCAGTAAAGAAAACTTATCTTATTCCCACTTTTCGATTGCCAGAGGCGCAGTTTGCATGCCGATGCTGGTAATGACATTTCGTTAGCTTGATTTCTTCAGGATAATTATGAGCAAGAGCACCGCTGAGATCCGTCAGGCGTTTCTCGATTTTTTCCATAGTAAAGGACATCAGGTAGTTGCCAGCAGCTCCCTGGTACCCAACAATGACCCTACTTTGTTGTTTACCAACGCCGGGATGAACCAGTTCAAGGATGTATTCCTTGGCCTCGACAAGCGTAATTATTCCCGCGCAACCACTTCGCAGCGTTGCGTACGCGCGGGCGGTAAGCACAACGATCTGGAAAACGTCGGTTACACTGCACGTCACCACACCTTCTTCGAAATGCTGGGCAACTTCAGCTTCGGCGACTACTTCAAACACGATGCCATTCAATACGCATGGGAACTGCTGACCGGTGAAAACTGGTTTGCTCTGCCGAAAGAGCGTCTGTGGGTCACCGTCTATGAAACTGACGATGAAGCCTATGAAATCTGGGAAAAAGAAGTCGGTATTCCGCGCGAACGTATCATCCGTATTGGTGATAACAAAGGCGCTGCGTATGCATCCGACAACTTCTGGCAGATGGGTGATACCGGTCCTTGCGGTCCGTGCACCGAGATTTTCTACGATCACGGTGACCACATTTGGGGTGGCCCTCCGGGAAGTGCAGAAGAAGATGGCGATCGCTACATTGAGATCTGGAACATCGTCTTCATGCAGTTCAACCGTCAAGCCGACGGTACCATGGAACCGCTGCCGAAGCCGTCCGTAGACACCGGTATGGGTCTGGAGCGTATTGCGGCCGTGCTGCAACACGTTAACTCCAACTACGAAATCGACCTGTTCCGCTCACTGATCGAAGCCGTGGCGAAAGTGACCGGTGCGACCGATCTGAGTAATAAATCACTGCGCGTTATCGCCGACCATATTCGTTCCTGCGCATTCCTGATTGCCGATGGCGTTGTCCCGTCGAATGAAAACCGTGGCTATGTGCTGCGCCGTATCATTCGTCGCGCGGTACGTCATGGCAACATGCTGGGCGCAAAAGATACCTTCTTCTACAAGCTGGTTGGTCCGCTGGTGGAGGTCATGGGCTCTGCGGGTGAAGAACTGAAGCGTCAACAAACCATGGTTGAGCAGGTTCTGAAAACCGAAGAAGAGCAGTTTGCGCGTACGCTGGAACGTGGGCTGGCACTGCTGGATGAAGAGCTGGCGAAACTGTCTGGCGATACGTTGGATGGCGAAACAGCATTCCGCCTGTATGACACTTACGGTTTCCCGGTTGACCTGACGGCAGACGTTTGCCGCGAGCGCAACATCAAGGTTGATGAAGCTGGCTTTGAGGCCGCAATGGAAGAACAGCGCCGCCGTGCGCGTGAAGCCAGCGGTTTTGGCGCAGACTACAATGCGATGATTCGTGTTGATGGTGCCTCTGAATTTAAAGGCTACGAGAATCTGGAACTGAACGGCAAAGTGACCGCGCTATTTGTTGATGGTAAAGCGGTAGATGCCATTAGCGCCGGTCAGGACGCTGTCGTTGTTCTGGACCAGACGCCGTTCTATGCAGAATCCGGTGGCCAGGTTGGCGATAAAGGTGAACTGAAAGGCGCCGGTTTTGCCTTTGCCGTGAACGACACGCAAAAATATGGTCAGGCGATTGGTCATATTGGCAAGCTGTCTGCGGGTTCTCTGAAAGTGGGCGATGCGGTGCAGGCTGATGTGGATGAAGCGCGTCGTGCGCGGATCCGTCTGAACCACTCCGCAACGCACCTGATGCACGCGGCGTTGCGTCAGGTTCTGGGCACGCATGTGGCGCAGAAAGGTTCACTGGTAAACGATAAAGTGCTGCGTTTCGACTTCTCGCATACCGAAGCGATGAAGCCTGCTGAAATTCGTGCTGTTGAAGATCTGGTGAACGCGCAAATTCGTCGCAACCTGCCGATTGAAACGAACATCATGGATCTCGAAGCAGCGAAAGCCAAAGGTGCAATGGCGCTGTTTGGTGAGAAATACGATGACCACGTGCGTGTTCTGAGCATGGGTGATTTCTCTACCGAACTGTGTGGTGGTACTCACGCCAGCCGTACGGGCGATATCGGTCTGTTCCGTATTATCTCCGAGTCTGGTACCGCTGCTGGCGTTCGTCGTATCGAAGCCGTGACCGGTGAAGGCGCTCTGAATACCGTGCATGCTGAAAGCGATCGCTTAAGCGATATTGCGCAGCTGCTGAAAGGCGATAGCCAGAATATCGGTGATAAAGTTCGTTCCGTACTGGAACGTACGCGTCAGCTCGAAAAAGAATTGCAGCAATTGAAGGAACAGGCCGCAGCGCAGGAAAGTGCGAACCTTTCCAGCAAAGCAGTTGATATCAACGGCGTGAAGCTGTTGGTAAGCGAGCTTGCGGACGTTGAACCGAAAATGCTGCGTACCATGGTTGATGATCTGAAAAATCAGCTGGGTTCTACTGTTGTTGTACTGGCAACAGTTGCTGAAGGTAAGGTTTCTCTGATTGCGGGCGTGTCTAAGGATGTGACAGACCGCGTGAAAGCAGGGGAACTGATTGGGATGGTCGCTCAGCAAGTAGGCGGCAAGGGTGGTGGTCGTCCGGACATGGCGCAAGCCGGTGGTACGGATGCTGCGGCTCTGCCGGCAGCGTTAGCCAGTGTGAAAGGCTGGGTTAGCGCAAAACTGTAAAAATTATAAGCGTAAGTCGACGCTGCGGACTTCAATCCGCAGCGTTTGCATCAACGCTGTCGACAACGATAAAGTCAGGTTGAAGTTGTGTATATCGGCTAAACTTAGGTTTAACAGAATGTGATGCCGTGACTGCTTACACTTAGGTGTTTGTCATCGCTTACTTTTTGGCGTTATATGATGGATAATGCCGGGATACAGAGAGACCCGACTCTTTTAATCTTTCAAGGAGCAAAGAATGCTGATTCTGACTCGTCGAGTTGGTGAGACCCTCATGATAGGCGATGAGGTCACCGTGACAGTTTTAGGGGTGAAGGGCAACCAGGTGCGCATTGGCGTCAACGCCCCGAAAGAAGTTTCTGTCCATCGTGAAGAGATCTACCAGCGTATCCAGGCTGAAAAATCCCAGCAGTCCAGTTACTAAGGTTTCCGCGTCTCACCTTCCTGGTGAGGCGCAACCTGATTGAGTGTCTTCTTTTCTTACTTTTCACTTCCTCATTGCTCTCTTATCTCTTTCTATACTGCTCTGACTTCTCTCTTATCTCTTTCTATACTGCTCTGACTTCTCTCTGATTCTTGTTATTCCACGTCGTTTTCTCTGCTGTGATGCTGTTATTGTCTTCCCCGGTGATTTTTCTGTTCGTACATCGTCTCCGTATAACGCCGATTTATCTGTTGATAAAACACTCTTTTTGCCGTTTTTGCAGACTAATTGCGCGTGAAATGTGCAAACGATAAAAGCTCTGGAAAAATTGTTTGACTTATAAGTCCCAGAAAGTAATATGTGCGCCACGCAGCGACGATGAGCAGAAACAAGTTCTTCGAAGCACTCGCAAGAGGCGTGTTGGTGAGGTGGCCGAGAGGCTGAAGGCGCTCCCCTGCTAAGGGAGTATGCGGTCAAAAGCTGCATCCGGGGTTCGAATCCCCGCCTCACCGCCATTTGCATCCGTAGCTCAGCTGGATAGAGTACTCGGCTACGAACCGAGCGGTCGGAGGTTCGAATCCTCCCGGATGCACC
>NZ_JASEYC010000012.1:82465-164813 GCF_035064245.1 Citrobacter sp. R-1.5.2
CATCCGTAGCTCAGCTGGATAGAGTACTCGGCTACGAACCGAGCGGTCGGAGGTTCGAATCCTCCCGGATGCACCATCTTCTCCTGAATTGTTTTCTTACCTCTCCCTGAATTATTTCCTTATCTTCCCTGAACAATCCTCAATTCGCTGTCAGCGACAAAATCAATCAATTACGATAAAATAACGTCTGGTTAATCGGCTTGTGAGAAGACGATGTACGAACGTTATGCAGGTTTAATTTTTGATATGGATGGTACCATCCTGGATACCGAGCCTACGCACCGTAAAGCGTGGCATGAGGTATTAGGACGTTATGGGCTACGTTTTGATGAGCAGGCTATGGTCGCTCTCAACGGTTCCCCAACGTGGCGTATTGCCCAATCGGTGATTGAACTGAACCATGCCGATCTTGATCCCCATGCACTGGCGCGTGAAAAAACCGATAAGGTTAAAAGCATGCTGCTGGATAGCGTCCAGCCTTTACCGTTGGTCGATGTTGTGAAAGCCTGGCATGGTCGCCGTCCTATGTCAGTTGGCACAGGGAGCGAAAGTACCATTGCAGAAGCTCTGCTCACTCACCTTGGGCTGCGTCATTATTTTGATGCCGTGGTCGCGGCCGATCACGTACAACGCCATAAACCGGCTCCTGATACCTTCTTGTTATGTGCTGAGCGTATGGGCGTCGTTCCGGCTCGCTGCGTTGTGTTTGAAGATGCCGATTTTGGGTTGCAGGCAGCGCGTGCGGCAGGAATGGATGCTGTGGATGTTCGGTTACTGTGAGTGATGGACTGTCGCTCCTCTCACTGTTTGCCAGCAGCTTTCTCAGCGCCACGCTATTACCTGGAAATTCTGAAGTTGTTTTAGTTGCCTTACTGGTTTCTGGAGCGAGTCATCCCTGGGTCTTAGTTTTAACAGCAACAATGGGTAATAGCCTTGGAGGGTTAACTAACGTTATCCTTGGGCGTTTCTTTCCGTTGCGTAAAACATCGCGCTGGCAAGAGAAAGCCACTGGCTGGCTGAAGCGCTATGGCGCAGTCACACTATTATTAAGCTGGATGCCGGTTGTGGGTGATTTACTGTGCTTGTTAGCGGGATGGATGCGCATCTCGTGGGGCCCGGTGATCTTTTTTTTATGTCTTGGCAAAGCGCTGCGCTATGTTGTGGTCGCGGCGGTTACGACGCAAGGCATTATGTGGTGGCACTAATTGTGTTGTGGAATAACCTTCAGGGTGACCAATACCATTATGCTAATTAAAACGATTTTGACAGGCGGGAGGTCAATTTGATCCCGGACGTATCACAGGCGCTGGCCTGGCTGGAAAAACATCCTCATGCGTTAGAGGGGATTCAACGCGGGCTCGAGCGCGAAACGCTGCGTGTTAATGCTGATGGTTCATTGGCAACGACAGGCCATCCTGAAGTGTTAGGCTCAGCGCTAACGCATAAATGGATAACCACCGACTTTGCCGAAACGCTGCTGGAGTTTATTACTCCACCGGGCGATGACATTCACAAAATGCTCACGTTCATGCGCGATCTGCATCGCTATACCGCCAGGAATCTTGGCGATGAGCGTATGTGGCCACTGAGCATGCCTTGCTATATTGCTGAAGGTCAGGATATCGAGCTGGCGCAGTACGGCACGTCGAATATCGGTCGTCTGAAAACCCTTTACCGTGAAGGCCTCAAAAACCGTTACGGCGCGTTGATGCAGACTATCTCCGGCGTACACTACAACTTCTCGCTGCCGATGGCTTTCTGGCAGGCGAAATGTGGCGTAACAGATAGTGATGAAGACGTTAAAGAAAAAGTGTCAGCAGGGTATTTCCGTCTGATCCGCAACTACTACCGTTTCGGTTGGGTGATCCCGTATCTGTTTGGTGCCTCACCCGCAATTTGTTCCTCCTTCCTGCAAGGAAAGCCGACAACGCTGCCGTTTGAAAAAACCGATTGTGGTATGTATTACCTGCCTTATGCCACGTCGCTGCGTCTGAGTGACCTGGGTTATACCAATAAGTCGCAAAACAATCTCGGAATTACGTTTAACGATTTGCATGAGTATGTGGCAGGATTGAAGCGCGCGATTAAAACGCCTTCAGAAGAATACGCGGCGATCGGTCTCGAGAAAGACGGTAAGCGCCTGCAAATCAACAGCAACGTTTTGCAAATCGAAAATGAACTGTATGCGCCAATTCGTCCGAAACGCGTGACTCGCAGCGGTGAAACGCCATCTGATGCACTTCTACGCGGCGGCATTGAGTACATCGAAGTGCGTTCACTCGATATCAACCCATTCTCGCCAATCGGCGTAGATGAACAGCAGGTGCGCTTCCTCGATTTGTTCATGGTTTGGTGTGTTCTGGCAGATGCGCCGGAAATGAGTAGCGACGAGCTGCTGTGTACGCGTACTAACTGGAATCGCGTTATTCTGGAAGGGCGCAAGCCAGGTCTGACGTTAGGAATTGGTTGTGAAACGGCTCAATTCCCGCTACCTAAAGTGGGTAAAGATCTGTTCCGTGATCTGAAACGTGTGGCACAAACGCTGGACGGCATTCACGGGGGAGAGGAATATCAAAAAGTCTGTGACGAACTGGTTGCCTGCTTTGATAATCCTGAGCTGACATTCTCAGCGCGTATCCTGCGGTCTATGATTGATACAGGTATTGGCGGCACGGGTAAAGCGTTGGGTGAAGCGTACCGTAACCTGTTGCGCGAAGAGCCATTGGAACTGCTGCAGGAAGAAGAATTTATTGCTGAAAGTGCGGCTTCCAAGCGCCGTCAGCAGGAGATTGAAGCGGCAGATACTGAGCCGTTTGGTGTGTGGCTGGAAAAGCACGCCTGATACAAAAGAAAAAGGCCACTCGGGAGTGGCCAAAATTTCATCTCTGAAAACAGGGATGATGATAACAAATGCGCGTCTTTCATATACTCAGACTCGCCCCGGAACAAAGAGTTCAGAATATTTTTAAAAAATTTATCGGAGGTGGCTAAATGCCGTTGTTAGATAGTTTTACTGTCGATCACACCCGGATGGAAGCTCCTGCAGTCCGGGTTGCAAAAACGATGAACACCCCGCATGGCGACGCTATCACCGTGTTTGATCTGCGTTTCTGCATTCCGAACAAAGAAGTGATGCCTGAGAAAGGTATTCATACGCTGGAACACCTGTTTGCTGGTTTTATGCGTAATCACCTGAATGGTAACGGCGTTGAGATTATCGATATTTCGCCAATGGGTTGTCGTACCGGTTTCTACATGAGCCTGATTGGAACGCCGGACGAACAACGCGTAGCTGATGCCTGGAAAGCGGCAATGGCAGATGTGTTGAAAGTACAGGATCAGAATCAGATCCCGGAACTGAACGTCTACCAGTGCGGTACGTATCAGATGCACTCGCTCAGTGAAGCGCAGGACATTGCCCGTCATATTCTGGAACGTGATGTCCGCGTTAACAGCAATGAAGAGCTGGCGCTGCCAAAAGACAAGCTGCAGGAACTGCATATTTAGTCTGGGCGGGCCTGCTAAGCATTGTGCTATCAGGTCACCAAATGTCAGGCATAAAAAAGCCAGTTCATCTGAACTGGCTTTTTTTATTAGTGTGCGCCGCCGCCGCCACTGCCTGCACCGAATGGCGGTTTGGCAAACCATACCAGGCCGAGTAGCACGAGGAAAATCCCTGCAGACATCCAGAAGATTTCATTAGCAGAAATAATCAGCCCTTGGTTGGTGATTTGCTGCGCCAGCCAGCCGGATGCCTGTTCTTTGGTCATCCCTAATCCCTGCAGCTGGTTATACATAGCCTGCGCATTAGGGTTATAAGGGTTTACTGACTCCGTCAGTTGCGCATGGTGCAGCGACTCACGGCTAGTCCACATCGTTGTGGTGATCGATGTACCAATAGAACCCGCCAGTGTTCGCGTAAAGTTAGACAGGCTCGATGCTGCCGCCATACGTTCAGGCGGTAAACCCGATAGCGTGATGGTGGTCAGTGGCATAAAGAAGCAAGCTACCGCGAACCCCTGAATAAACTGCGGCCAGGCCGATGCACCAAAATCCATACCGGGCTCGAACGTCCACGCACGCCAGTAGAAACAGACGGCATACATGATGAAGCTGAACGTGACCAGCCGACGCATATCCAGCTTGTGTGCGAAACGGCCGATAATCGGCGACAGGATCACTGGAATCACCCCAACCGGTGCAGACGCCAGACCTGCCCAGGTTGCCGTATATCCGTACACCTCCTGCAATAACTGCGGCAACAGGACGATTGCGCCGAAGTAGAGCATATAGGCCAGACTGATACACAGACAGCCGATGGTAAAGTTACGCGACTTAAACAGCGAGAGATCGACAATGGGGTGCTCGTCGGTAAGCTCCCAGACGATGAGGAAGCTGATTGCCACCACGGCGACAACCGTCAGGATGATAATTTCCTGTGAGGCGAACCAGTCCAATTCTTTGCCGCGGTCGAGCATAATCTGCAAACTGCCGATACCAATGACCAGCAGCGCCAGACCAATGGCGTCGATACGCCGCTGCTCGGTTTTGGTTTCCCGACCGCGCAGCGTTTGCAGCGTCATCAATACCACTACAGCACCGATTGGCACGTTGATGAAAAATATCCAGCCCCAGTGATAGTTGTCGCTGATATAGCCCCCAAGAATGGGGCCACAGATCGGGGCAACAATCACCGTCATCGACCAGAGCGCGAGGGCAATGGAGCGTTTGGCGGGAGGATAGTTATTCAGTAACAGGCTTTGCGATAGCGGGATTAACGGACCGGCGACAATACCCTGAATGACGCGGAAGAAAATCAGCATATTCAGGCTGGTGGACATCCCACATGCCCATGACGCAATGACGAAGGCGATAGTTGACCACATGAATAGTCGTACTTCGCCAACGCGTTTTGCCAGCCAGCCGGTGATCGGAATAGAGATAGCATTCGCCACCCCGAATGAGGTGATCACCCAGGTTCCCTGGCTCAGTGAAGAGCCGAGGTTCCCGGCGATAGTGGGGATCGCCACGTTAGCAATGGTGGAGTCCAGCACCTGCATGAATGTCGCCAGGGACAGCGCAATCGTCATAATGACGAGCTGCGCGCCTTCCAGCGGTTTTTGCTGTTGCATCACACGCACCTTTGAATTAGCCCGCGTTGGCCTGCACGATCTCTTCGATCATCTTATTGACCGGATCAAGGTTGATTTCACGTGCATTACTTTCTGATACTGGCGTCGTGCGGACCTGGCTTGCCAGGATCTGCCCGTCACGATTAGCGGTATCTACCGTAACCAGTGTCGACAAACCAATACGCAGTGGATGTTGTGCCAGCTGCTGCGCATCCAGTTCGATACGTACCGGCAAACGCTGGACGACTTTGATCCAGTTACCGGTCGCGTTTTGCGCCGGCAGCAGGGAGAAGGCGCTGCCCGTACCCATATCCAGGCCGACGACTTTCCCGGTGTATTTCACATCATCGCCGTAAATATCACTGATGACGGTCGCCGGTTGGCCAATACGCATGTGCGCCAGCTGTGTTTCTTTGAAGTTGGCATCCACCCACAGGTTAGTGGCCGGAACAACCGCCATCAGCGGCGTAGTCGGGCTAATTTGCGCGCCAGGCTGCACGGCACGACGGGAAACATAGCCGGTCATCGGGCTGACAATTTTAGTACGTTCCAGCGCCAGCCAGGCATTACGCACTTCGGTGGCAGCCTGTTGTACAGCAGGTTGATCTTCCAGCTTGCTACCCAGAATCATTGCCTGGTTTGCATTATATTGTTGGATTGCGACATCAAGCTGAGCCTGAGCGCTGGCGACAGCATCGCGGGCATGTTGCAGTTCTTCGCGGCCAATCAGGTTGGCGTTACCCAGTGGGACACGGCGATTAAAGTCGCTTTGTGCCTGGGCCAGCGCGGTTCTCTGTACTTCAATGCTTGCCTGTAGTTGCTTGCTGTTGATCATCAACTGGTGCGTCTGGCGCACGCTGGACGCCAGTGCAGTTTTGGCTTTTTCAAATGCCTGTTTGGCATCTGTCTGATCGAGAGTGACCAGGACATCGCCCTGTTTTACAAAGTCAGTGTTATCAGCCCAGACTTTCGTCACGCTGCCTGATACCTGCGCCATAATTTGAACCTGGTTCCCTGCCACGTAAGCATCGTCTGTCTCTTCGATATGACGCAGTACTAAAAACCAATAAATCCCATATGCCACGGCAATGATAATAAAGAGCAAGGTCAGCAGGAGCAGCATACTTTTACGTTTGCCATTCTTCTTGACCGGTTGCTGCGGGGTTTGAGTCTCCGCATTTGCGCTCATGTTGTTCTCCACGATCTTATTTTTTTCACATCGGCTGGGGCCGACCTGTTTATCAGAAAGGCCAGCACTGTGCGTGCTGGCCTGTCGGTTTTTCATTTTTAAATCTGGATTTCTGAGCGAGTCAGCGCGTTAGCGCAGCGCTTCTAATACCGCGCCATCCTGCTCCATCTGATCAAGACGGGTCAGAAGTTTACGGGTGATGTGCTCAAGTTGATCTTTTTCGGTGGTGCTGAGAGATGACCAAAGCTGATGAAGGCAGTTGTGCTGAGGCGGTAATACCTCCTGCAAAAAAGCATGGCCTTTTTCGGTCAATTGCAGATGCAGACAGCGGCGATCGTTATCGCTTTCGCGACGCTCGATCCAGCCACGCTTTTCTAACTCATCCGCGATGCGGGTGGCGTTAGTCCGTGACGAGCCAAGTGCTCAGCTCAGTTCAGAAGGCTGAATACTGTGGTTTTCCTGAGACTCCAGCGTAATCAACGCCATAAACAACGTCTCGTTAATCCCTTGAGCTTTCAGCATCTTATTGCGGTTTTCCAGCAGCTTGCCCTGCATATGCATGCAAAGACGAGTCAGAAGCACTTCCTGATAAGGGAACTCTTCGTAGCGGCTGGCGCGAAATTTTAGCATTTGTTCAATGGGCGTAAACGAACTATCCATTTGGGTATAACCTCATTAATTTCAGCCGATATAGTAACGACAGTGACAAATAAAGTAAATGTATTATTTATTTAAAATGATTATTTTCATCTATAAGACAAACAGCATTTTCCAGGCTAATCCATAGCCCAGAGCACTCAGTAAGGTCGGAATGATAATGCTGCGGGTCTTATAGAAGCTTGCACCCAGTACCACAAACCCCACCAGCGTAGGTACAAAACGACGAGCGTCGTGCATCACTTCTGGCGCGGTAGACACCACCAGCAGGGCGCAAATTGATGCAATACCGATGGTGTCGAGTAATATTCCAGTGGCTCCGCGCTTTGTCGGGCGCACATTCCCCATTCGCAGACGCAGTGGCAAATAGCGAAAACAGTAATTGACGCAGCCGACCAGCAGACCGAGCAGCAGAACCTCATAGCTCATCAGGACCCCCCTGCCAGAACGACTGAATGAGCGCAGTCAGGCATCCGCAGGCTATGCCTGCCAGGATGGCTGCCGGAATGGAAAACAGCATCACGCCAGCCAGTGCACCGGCTAATGCCGCCGTGACGCATAGCGTTTGCTTACGCTGGAAAGAGGCCAGCAGAAAACTCATAAACAGCGCCGGGAGCATAAACCCCAGTGCTGCTTCTACCGCCGGGAAACCCTTCAGTAAGCCAGTGCCGGAAAATGCACCGATAACTGTGCCAAGAACCCAGGAAGCCCAGGAGCATAGCGCGATGCCGATCATCCAGTTTTCACTCCAGCGCCGATTATCCCGTACCAGCTTCGCCGTTGCAGCGGCAAAGACTTCGTCGGTGAGGCCAAAGGCCCATAGCGCGCTTTTTGGTCTGCTCAGCTGTCGGGCGATACGGCTACGTAGAGATGGGCCATACAAAACGTGGCGAACATCCATCGCCATGACGGTCAGAGCTGCGACCCACAGTGAGCTGCCTGCGGCGAGCATGGTTGTGATGACAAACTGGCTGGCACCGGCGTAAATGATGCAGGAGAAAAAAACGCTTTCAACGGGAGTAAAGCCCAGGCGAGTCGCATTCATACCAAATGCAAATGCGACCGGAATATAACTGATAACTATCGGTAGGCTGTCTTTGAATCCTTCAGTTAACGTAGAAGAACGGAATTCAGACTGGGGAACAGGGCTTTCCATAGGATTATAGGCTTCATTACCGAAATTAAAATAACCTGGCTCAATGAGTTATAACCTTAGCAGACTGATGGGCTCCTTAACACCCTGAGGAGCCCAATCAAAGGTAAACAGACGTTATACGCTTAATTTGCAGCTTCCTGGCGGTGAAAACCTCGCCACCAGACCAGCAGGTTGAGTACGGCAACGGTCACACCTGCCAGACAAACGCCAGCCCAGCCGGCATGCTGCCAGGCTGAAGCTGAAATCAGAGAACCTGCCGCGCCACCAATGAAATAGCTGGTCATGTATCCGGCAGTCAGACGATTACGTGCGTCCGGGTGAATGCGATAGATAACCGTCTGGTTGGTGATATGTACCCCCTGAACGGTCAGATCCAGTACCAGGATACCGATAATCAGCATCGGCACTGAAGTATGTCCGAGCCAGATAGCCAGCCAGGAGAGCAACAGTAACAGCAGGCCTGCGGTAGTCGTGAGATGCGATTTACCCTTATCGGCAAAACCGCCCGCCGGACGAGCGCCTAACGCACCGGCAGCACCTGCCAGCCCGAACAGGCCAATCATTCCCTCTGAATAGTTAAACGGCGGTGCGGCGAGTAAAAATGCCATTGATGTCCAGAGGATACTGAAGTTGGCAAAGGTCAGGCAGCCCAACATCGCGCGGGTGCGGAGTAATTTATCGTGGATAAACAGGCTAAACACAGAACCCAATAGCTGCGGGTAGTTAAGATGGGTCTCTGATTTCATCTTCGGCAAACCACGCCACAGGGCAATCGCCATCAGCGCCATCAATACTGAGGCCACCCAAAATACGGTGCGCCAGCCGCCGAGATTCGCCAGCAACCCTGCAACAGTTCGCGCCAGCAAAATCCCCAGCAACAGGCCGCTCATAATCGTACCAACGACTTTACCGCGCTTGTCTGGCGTGGCGAGCGTCGCCGCCAGCGGAACCAGGATCTGTGCGACAACTGAGAACAGCCCGGTTAGCGCAGTGCCGAGGATCAGCATCCCCAGCGACTGACTGCTGGCAGTAATCAACATGCCGCCTGCGGCTAACAGTGTCATTGAGACAATCAGTGTCCGGCGTTCAAACATATCACCAAGCGGTACCAGAAACAGTAGCCCCGCAGCGTAGCCAAGCTGTGCTGCAGTGACGATAAAGCCCGCAGTACTGGCCGACAGCGAAAAGTTTCGTGCGATGGTGTCGAGCAGCGGCTGGGCGTAATAGTTACTGGCAACGGCGAGGCCGGTCGCCACAGACATTAAAACAATCAGTGCCGGGCTAAGCCCGTGAGTGGGTTTGGTCATTGTTTTCAACTGAATAATGGGTTGCAGAAAACAATCATAACGGAAGTGATTAAATGTTGCTGATTTGTTGGGTGATGGATTGTGCGGTGAGGGAAGGGCGTGTAGGCCGGATAAGGCGCATCGCGCCACCATCCGGCATTGGTGGGGTTACTGGGCCTGAAAGCGCTATGCTTATCAGGCCTATGAATGGGTTATTTCTGCGCAGCCAGCGCTTCTTTTACCCAGCCATCGAACTGTTGCTGGTGGGCTTTGATCCAGCCATCAACGTGGCCCTGAACGTCAGCTTCTGAGGCTTTACCATCATGCATCATTGCGTTCTGCGCATTGATATCTGCCAGTGGTAATTTCATGATGGCAAACAGTTTCGCCGCCGCCGGGTTTTTCTCCGCCCAGGCCTTGTTGGCGACAATGTGCATGGTGTTTACCGGGAAGCCATAGTTCGCGCCGTTCGGTAGTTTGGTATCGATATCTTTCTGTTCACCGGGCAGAGAAGAGAACGGGACCTGCAACCAGACGACATCTTTGCCCGGTTTCATCACGTCACTGACCCAGTATGGTGTCCAGGTGTAGTAGAGGATCGGTTTGCCTTCTTTAAAGCGGGTAATGGTGTCAGCCATCATTGCTGCATAGTTACCGTGGCTGACCTCGACTGTTTTTTCCAGATCGAAGGCTTTGTTCTGGTGGTTAATCACGGCTTCACAACCCCAGCCCGGTGAACAGCCCATCATATCGGCTTTTCCGTCACCGTTGGTGTCAAAGATTTTGGCGATCTTCGGATCTTTTAACTGGGCGATGTTAGTGATTTTGTACTGCTCAGCGGTTTTTTTGTCGATCAGATAACCCTGTGCGGCACCCGTCACGAATACCCCCTCGCGATAAAACTTTTTGTCTCCGCCGGCTGCGGCGTACATATCATCATGTAGCGGCTGCCAGTTCACGGCGGTAAACGTCGCATCGCCAGAGGCAATAGAGGTATAGCCGACGTTGTAGTCGACTTCGCTTGTCTTATTTACGGTGTAGCCCAGTTTCTCCAGCGCACGGCTCACTAACTGCGTCTGGAAGGACTCTTCAGAGATGGTGCTCTGGATAGGTTGTACAGTGATGCCTTTGCCCGGCAGGTCAGAAGCGAAAGCGCTGGTGGAGACAAGGGTGGCAAACGCTGTGGCAAAAAGTATGGTATGTCGCATCGTTGTTCCTTATTACACTTCATCCTTCAAGCTGCCTCTTTGTTGGCTGCACTCATGCACCCCAGTCACGTACTACTTGTACGCTCCTGGGGATACATTCGTTTGCCGCCGCGATGCAACTTGAATGATTTTGTGTAAGCTAATGAATTGTAGGCCCGGTAAGCAATGCGTCACCGGGCAACGGGTGAACTACTTAGTGAAAGGGCGGGTGAGAAGCCCAACCGGACCGGTGGTATACCAGCGACGGTTACCCCGGCTACGCGAGTCGCGGCCTACGGCCTGCGTCAGACGGTCGAGAATGATGGCGAGGATCACGATCCCCACACCGCCAACGGTAGCCAGACCCATGTCCAGACGACCGATACCGCGCAGAACCATCTGACCCAAGCCACCGACGGCGATCATCGACGCGATAACCACCATGGAGAGTGCCAGCATCAGCGTCTGGTTCACCCCTGCCATAATGGTGGGCATCGCCAGCGGCAACTGCACTTTAAACAGCATCTGACGCGGGCTGGCACCAAATGAGCGCGAGGCTTCGATCAGATCGGCCGGGACCTGATTAATCCCCAGAATGGTCAGACGCACGATGGGCGGCAGGGCGAAGATAATTGTCACCACTACGCCGGGAACGTTGCCAATACCGAACAGCATGACGATCGGCACCAGATAGACGAACGCGGGGGTGGTCTGCATCGCATCCAGCAGTGGCCGGACAATCTTCGCCGCACGCGGGCTGCGCGCCAGCCAGATCCCCATTGGCAAGCCGATCACCACGCAGAACAGCAACGCGGTTAGCACCAGCGCCAGGGTGATCATGGCCTGCGACCAGGCACCGATAGCACCGATAGCAATCAGTGAAATCAGCGTGGCGGCGCCCATTCCGATACCGGAAATTTGCCAGGCGATCAGGGCAAACAGGATAATTGCCACCGGTGCAGGCATGCCCAGCAGGAGTTGCTGAAAGCCATTAAGTATGTAATCCACCGGGACACGAATGCCCTGGAAGACAGGACGGAAATGGGTGACCACCCAATCGATCCCTTCGGTGACCCAGCTATCCAGCGGGATCAGCGTTTTATGGAATGGATCCATAATATTGAAATGTTCTGGTGCCGGTGCAGGTGCACTGGTTAGCCAGTCTGCGTTAGCGCCGTCGGCAGGTGCGCCTGCGGGTGTCCCCCAGGCATCAGCAGATTGCGCGGCGCTATCGGCCGCAGGTGTGGTATCCCACGGATTGGTTTGATCAGCCATTGTTTGCCCCCTCGCGATCTAAAGCCTGTAGCAGCATGCGTTTTGAAATGATGCCCACATACTGTTGTTCCTCATCGACAACCGGCACCGCGCACGGGGCCTGACCGACATGAGAAAGTAACTCGCTAAGAGGCGTTTGTGCATCCACGGCTAGCGGCTCGTTGATTAATGCCGCATCAATACCTTGTGCCTGGCTTAATGCGGTTTTTAATGAATCGATCGACACCACACCGACGAATTTATTACCGCGTTCAATCACGTAACCATATTCGCGATCTTTGTCCTGCAGTAATTGCAGGGCCGAACGGGGGCCGACGCCTGGCGTTTTACGAATTAGCCCTTCAGGGCTACGACGGGATATATCTTTAGCGCTAAAGACCTGACTAATATCTACGCCACGGAAGAAGGTACGCACATAATCATTCGCTGGGTTATTCAGGATTTCATCCGGTGTACCGACCTGTACCACTTCACCGTTTTGCATAATGGCAATTCTGTCGCCAATACGCATCGCTTCGTCAAGATCGTGGGAAATAAAGACCACGGTACGCTGATGCTTCGCCTGGAGTTTTACCAGTTCATCCTGCATTTCGGTGCGAATTAACGGATCGAGCGCAGAGAAGGCTTCATCCATTAATAAGATATCGGGATTGATGGCTAATGCGCGGGCGAGACCCACGCGCTGGCGCATTCCGCCGGAAAGTTCATCCGGGTAGCCGTGCGCGTAATTCTCCAGACCTACCTGACGTAACGCATCCAGCGCTTTTTCACGACGCTCTTCAGCGGCAACACCGGCTAATTCCATACCGAATGCCGTATTGTCCAACACCGTCATGTGCGGCATCAGGGCAAAGGACTGGAAGACCATCGCAATCTTTTTTCTGCGCACCTCGCGAAGTTCAGCATCGGAGATTCGGGCAATGTCTACGCCGTCTATCAATACCTGTCCGCGGGTGGGTTCAATCAGGCGATTGAGAAGGCGTACCATTGTGGATTTACCCGAACCAGATAATCCCATGATGACAAATATCTCGCCTTCTTCAATGGCCAGACTGGCGTCTTTAACGCCAAGCGATAGCCCTGTTTTATCCAGAATTTGCTCTTTTGAAAGTCCTTTTTCAATATATTTGAACGCTCTCTGTGGATGCTCGCCAAATATCTTATAGAGATTTTTAACTTCTAATTTAATTGCCATGCAATAGAATGATTCCTGTTATTTGTTTATATCGATATATTACCTGATGGAAATAGTGACCTTTTTCTACCCTAACATACTGAGAATCTGAGACAACCCTGAATTTGTTTGTGGCATGAATATTGCCAAACGTCAGATGGCGGGATTTCCCATGATATAAGGGCTGAGCGCGGATGAGCCTTGAGGGATATTTTTTGTAAATGACACTGAAAATGCGCCTGAATTGTTGAAATACAGGCGAATATTGCGGCTGATATTGAGTGTAGATCACCCAATCATATTTGTGTGATAAAAATGTGATCTCGTTAAAATATTAACGCGGAAAATGTAAGGTATTTCCCGCGGAAGGAAACGTTAAAAATTCCAGTCGTCATCTTCTGTTTCGACGGCTTTACCCATCACATAAGATGACCCTGAACCAGAGAAGAAATCGTGGTTTTCGTCTGCGTTGGGTGAGAGCGCTGCGAGGATTGCCGGGTTCACATCCGCCATTTCTGCCGGGAACAGGGACTCATAACCTAAATTCATTAGCGCCTTATTGGCGTTGTAGCAGAGAAAGGCTTTGACGTCTTCCACCCACGGGGTTTCCGCATACAGTTCCTCCGTATAACGAACTTCGTTGTCATATAATTCCATCAACAGATCGAGGGCATAATTCTGTAGCGCGTCACGCGTAGAGGGTGAAACGTGCTCCAGACCTTTTTGGTATTTATAGCCAATGTAATAACCATGAACTGCTTCATCACGAATGATCAGGCGGATAAGGTCTGCGGTATTCGTCAACTTGCCGCGGCTGGAGAAATACATCGGTAGCCAGAAGCCGGAATAGAACAGGAAGGATTCCAGAAATACGCTGGCTATTTTCTTTTTCAGCGGTTCCTCGCTGGCGTAATGCGTCAGAATTATCTGTGCCTTGTGCTGGAGCGGAGAATTTTTCTCACTCCAGAGGTAAGCCGCGTCCACATCTTTGGTCTGACAAAGCGTGGAAAAAATAGAACTGTAGGAGCGCGCGTGCACGGCTTCCATAAAGCTGATATTCGACAGTACCGCCTCTTCATGTGGCGTGATTGAATCCGCCATTAGCGCGGGGGCGCCGGCGATATTCTGAATCGTGTCGAGCAGCGTCAGGCCGGTAAATACGCGGATAGTGAGCTGCTGCTCGGCAGCGCTCAACGTTTGCCATGCCGGAATATCATTGGAAAGCGGGACTTTTTCCGGTAGCCAGAAGTTACTGGTCAGGCGATTCCATACCTCAAGGTCTTTATCATCTTCAATCTTGTTCCAGTTGATGGCGCTGACGCGAGATAGTTTCATTCTGTTCTCCTTACAGTGCGCATGACACGCAACCCTCAATTTCGGTTCCTTCCAGCGCCAACTGGCGTAACCGGATGTAGTACAACGATTTGATACCCTTACGCCAGGCGTAGATCTGTGCCTTGTTGATATCGCGAGTGGTAGCGGTATCGGGGAAAAAGAGCGTCAGTGAAAGCCCCTGATCGACATGCCGTGTCGCCTCGGCATAGGTATCAATGATCTTTTGTGGGCCAATCTCGTAGGCATCCTGATACAGGGCCAAATTCTCGTTGGTCATAAACGGGGCAGGGTAGTAAACGCGCCCGGTTTTACCCTCTTTACGAATTTCCACTTTCGATACAATCGGGTGAATGCTTGAGGTCGCGTGGTTGATATAGGAGATTGAGCCGGTCGGCGGAACGGCCTGTAAATTCTGGTTATAGATGCCGTAGCGCATCACATCATCCCGCAGTTGCTGCCACATCTCCCGGGTTGGCAACGTAATGCCGCTTGTGGCAAACAGTGCGCGGACCTTCTCTGTTTTAGGCTGCCAGTCTCCCTGCAAATACTGGGTAAAGTACTCGCCGTTGGCATAGCGTGACTGACTAAATCCGGCAAAAGATGTACCGCGTTCACGGGCCTGTTTCATTGACGTATTCAGCGCATGCCAGGTGATGGTGTAGAAATAGAGATTGGTAAAATCCAGCCCTTCCGGCGAACCATAGGCGATCCCTTCCCGCGCCAGATACCCGTGCAGATTCATCTGCCCAAGACCAATGGCGTGTGACGCACTGTTCCCGGCTTCAATGGAAGGAACACTTCGGATATGGCTCATGTCCGAGACGGCGGTTAAGCCGCGCACGGCTGTTTCAACGGTACGAGCAAAGTCAGGTGAATCCATGGTATGGGCAATGTTCAGCGATCCAAGATTGCAGGAAATATCATGCCCTACCTGCGTATAGCCCAGTGCCTCATCATAGGTTGATGGACTGTTGACCTGTAAAATTTCCGAGCACAGGTTGCTCATATTGATGCGACCGGCAATCGGATTCGCACGGTTCACCGTATCTTCAAACATAATGTAGGGGTAGCCAGACTCAAACTGGATCTCTGCCAGTCGCTGGAAGAAGTCGCGGGCATGAATGTATGTTTTGCGCACACGCGTGTCGGCAACCAGTTCGTCATAGCGCTCGCTCACGGCGATATCACCGAATGGTTTGCCGTAAAGGCGTTCTACGTCATACGGTGAAAACAGCGCCATCTGCGCATTTTCTTTGGCCAACTGGAAGGTGACGTCCGGGATCACCACGCCAAGCGAGAGCGTTTTGATGCGGATTTTTTCATCGGCATTTTCACGTTTGGTATCGAGAAAACGTAAAATATCGGGATGGTGCGCGTGCAGATACACTGCGCCCGCGCCCTGACGTGCGCCCAACTGATTAGCATAAGAAAAGGCATCTTCCAGCATTTTCATTATCGGGATCACGCCGGAGGACTGGTTTTCAATACGCTTAATAGGCGCTCCGGCCTCGCGCAGATTCGAGAGTAAAAATGCCACGCCGCCGCCGCGTTTGGAAAGCTGCAGCGCTGAGTTTACCGCCCGGCCGATGGACTCCATGTTGTCTTCAATGCGTAGCAGGAAGCAGGAAACCAGCTCCCCACGCTGTTGTTTGCCGCAGTTTAAGAAGGTTGGTGTGGCGGGTTGAAAACGACCCGAGAGCATTTCATCAGTGAGCTGCATGGCGAGCGCCTCGTCACCCTGCGCCAGAGTGAGTGCCACCATCGTCACGCGATCCTCGAAATCTTCAAGGTAGCGTTTGCCGTCAAAGGTTTTCAGTGTATAGCTGGTGTAGTACTTCCATGCGCCGAGGAATGTCTGAAAGCGGAATCCGCTGGCGTGGGCGTGGGCAAACAGCTTCACCACGAACGCGCGATCGTAGCGGGCTAAAACGCTTTCGTCGTAATAGCCTTCACGAATCAGCGTGTCCAGGCGTTCCTGCTGACTGGCAAAGACCACCGAATGAGGACGGACGTGGGTAGCAAAAAAAGCTTCCACCGCCTGATGATCTTTATCGAACTGAATCCGCCCGGCTTTATCGTACAGATTTAGCATGGCGTTCAGGGCGTGATAATCCAGTGCTGGCTGGATTACGCGTTCTGCGGTTGTCGTTGCCAAAATTCGCTCACTCCTTTTCGAACGTTTTCGATATCGCTTTGCGTACCCATCAGCTCAAAACGATAGAGCCATGGCACGCCGCATTTTTGCGAGACGACCTCACCCGCACGCCCATAGGCCTCGCCGAAATTGCGATTGCCAGATGCGATCACGCCACGGATTAATGCCCGGTTATGAGGATCGTTTAAAAAGCGGATCACCTGACGCGGGACTGCGCCTGCCGTACCGCCGCCGCCGTAAGACGGCACGATTAAAATGTAAGGCTCGTCTACCCGGATCCTCTCGCGTTCATTCAGTGGAATGCGGATGGCGGGCAGCGCCAGACGCAGCATAAAGCGGTGCGTATTTTCGGAGCTGCTGGAGAAGTAGACGAGGGTCGTCATGCGCTGACCACGCGGGGTTCCGGGCGCAGGCGATTGATCATGTCCGGGCGAAATCCTGACCAACGGGTTTCACCTGCCACCACGACAGGCAACTGACGAAAACCTTGCTCGCGCAGGGTATCTGCCAGTTCAGGCTGCAAATCGACATTTACCATCTCAAAATCAAAACCACGGCTTTCCATCGCCCGTTTTGTGGCGTGGCACTGAACACAGTTATTACGAGTGTAAATAATAATACGCATGATTCGTATTTCCATTTAAAAGTAAAAGAGCGATGCATATTGGACATCGGCTTGTGTGGGTGCTGATAGAGAAGATACTAGATGTAGATGAAAGAAGATTCAACCATACAAGATATGGGAATTTTAGATTGATGATACCCAGGGTGATGAGCGGAGCGGGAACGGGATATGAACTATAACAGGTTGCCGGATGGCGACGCGTTGCGTCTTATCCGGCCTACAGGAGAGTACATCCCTGGCCAGATAAGGCATTTATGCCGCCATCCGGCGGCGCATAATGACATGCGTTTTCCAACGGCAAGGAGAGCGCATCGTAGGCCGGATAAGGCATTTTTGCCGCCATCCGGCGCGCATAATGACATGCGTTTTCCAACGGCAAGGAGAGCGAATCGTAGGCCGGATAAGGCATTTATGCCGCCATCCGGCGGCGCATAATTACATACGCATACCCACAGCCAGGCGGTTAAAGCAGTTCATCAGGCTGATTGCGAAGGTCAGGTCGCTTATTTCTTTGGCGCTAAAATGGTCAAGCAGTGGCAGATAAACATTGTCTTCGGCATGGCTGCTGGCGACATGAGTGACGGACTCGGCCCATGCCAGTGCCGCACGTTCTCGTTCGCTGAAATGGTGACTCACCCGCCAACCCGCCAGCGCATCCAGACGGGCTTGCTCCACGCCAGCTTTGCGCAGCGCTTTGCTGTGCATTTCAAGGCAAAATGCGCAGCCGTTGATTTGTGAAACCCGCAGGTAAATCAGTTCTGTCAGCGTGGGTTCCAGTGCGCAGTTTTCCAACGCTTTGCTTGCCTGAACCAGGGCGCTATAGACTTCAGGACTGAGTTCGTAATAGGGCTGGCGTAACATTGTCATGGTATTGCTCCTCATTTGGATGACCTGCAATGTAGCACTATAATGGTCTGCTAAAGAGAGCCATATTTTTACTTAAAAAGCAGACCATAAATGCCGCGCTACCAGCAAATTGCCCGTCAGTTAAAAACCGCTATTGAGAAGGGCGATCTTAAGCCTGGCACAAGATTACCCTCCAGCCGAACCTGGTCCCAGGAACTGGGGGTTTCACGTTCGACGGTAGAAAACGCTTATGCTGAGCTGGTGGCGCAGGGCTGGCTTACGCGACGCGGTCAGGCGGGAACCTTTGTCAGCGAGCAATTGCGACTGGAAACCTCCCCCGCAACCCCTACCGTATTCGCCGGAGAAAACGGCACACCACAGCTTTTTCAGATGGGATTGCCAGCGCTTGATCTTTTTCCGCGCGATATCTGGGCACGGGTCATGGGACGACGTTTGCGCACCCAAACACGTTTTGACCTCGCGGTGGGGGATGTTTGTGGTGAACTGCTGCTACGCCAGGCGATAGTTGATTACCTGCGAGTGTCACGCAGCATTGAATGTCTTCCGGAGCAGGTTTTTATTACGTCGGGTTATGCGGCATCAATGATGTTGATCCTGCGTGCGCTGGCCACACCCGGCGAGGGGATGTGGGTCGAAGATCCCGGCTTTCCATTGATTCGGCCCGTGGTCACCCAGGAACGCATTGAGCTGATGCCTGTTGCGGTTGATGCCGATGGCCTTGATGTCAGTGCCGGGATCCGTGACTACCCACAGGCGCGTTTTGCCTTGCTGACACCCGCACACCAAAGTCCGCTGGGCGTGGCGCTTTCTCTGGCCCGCCGTCACCAGTTGCTGGAATGGGCTGACCGCGCACAGGCGTGGGTAATCGAAGATGACTACGACAGTGAGTTTCGTTACCACGGCAAACCGTTACCACCGCTTAAAAGTCTGGATGCGCCGCAGCGGGTGGTTTATGCGGGCACGTTCAGTAAATCGTTATTTCCCGCTTTACGCACAGCCTGGCTGGTGGTTCCGCTGACTCAGGTCGCACATTTTCGCCAACAGGCAGCGCTAACGGCTTGCAGTGTCCCGGTTTTATGGCAACAAACGCTGGCCGATTTTATGCGCGACGGTCATTTCTGGCGGCACTTAAAACGGATGCGCCAGCATTATGCCCAACGACGTCAATGGATGGAAAGCGCTCTGACAGAGCAGGGTTTTAGCGTGCTACCACAAGAGGGCGGGATCCAACTGGTGATCGCCGTGGCGGGGGATGACACTGCGTTAGTACGCAAAGCGAATCAGGTCGGGTTGGCGGTTCAGGCCTTAAGCCGGTGGCGCATCACCTCAGCAGGTAAGGGGGGAATATTACTGTCATTTACCAATATCCGAACGGCGGAAATGGCGCAGCAGGCTGCATATCAACTCCGGTTGGCGCTGACATAAATTTGCGTTGTTCTTAAGATATTCATCTCACCGTCTGCACTCGTTTATGGACTTTTCTGAAAGCGTTGCTAATGCTGAATCAGGTAAGGTAAGCCCGCAGTAAAAGATAACGAGGAAAATAATATGTATTTACGACCTGATGAGGTGGCGCGCGTACTTGAAAAAGTGGGCTTTACCGTTGATGTAGTCACACAGAAAACATACGGTTATCGACGTGGTGAGAATTATGTATACGTAAACCGTGAAGCGCGGATGGGGCGTACCGCATTGGTTATTCATCCCACGCTAAAAGAGCGTAGTTCTTCACTGGCAGAACCAGCCACGGATATTAAAACCTGCGATCACTATCAGCAATTCCCGCTTTATTTAGCCGGCGATACTCATGAACATTATGGTATTCCACACGGCTTTAGCTCGCGTATCGCGCTGGAACGTTATCTGAATGGGTTGTTTGGCGACGTGAGTTCAAACTGATAACGCGACTGGCGGTGCCAGTCGCGATGAGATGTTTTTACGCTTTAGCCTGGTGGTAGCTGCTGACCTTAAACAGGCGGCGGCAATAATCAAGGAAGTAGCCATATACTGCACCCATCAGCATTGAGACCACGATGTTTGAACTTACCGCAGCCGTGATCTGGTGCCAGTCAGCGCCAACCGTCAGCAGAATAATCACATACACCGGTGACTGGAACGTGACATAGGCCAGCACATCCGCCAGATTTTTTGCCCATCCTGCCTGCGTAGCTTTGCGTGCCGCGCGCATAAACAAATCGCGGTACATACCGTATGGCCAGGCGATCAGGATGTTGACGGGGATGGCGACCAGTCTGGAATACAGTGACTGTTCGAAGCTCATTCCTGAAAGGAATATCTCGATCAACATGTTCACGACAGAACAATAAACAACCATCGCGAACGTGTCTGCTACAGCATGACGCAAGCGTGACTGCGGAGAGAACATGTTAATGCTCCTTGTAAAAAGGGGAAAAAAGGTTTTCAATACCTTTGTTGCTAGTGATTTGTCTTGTCGCTTTCGCGTTTTAATAGGATATCTGCCTACATAATAACTAGCAACTAGCTTAAAATTTTTATTTATTGCCTTTTTGTCGATAAAATGCTCTGCGATGGTTTGTTTTTTGTTCGTTTTGGCATTTTCGTTGTCATGCAAATTAAAATCATTAAAAATCAATAAGTTGTTTTGACTTGTTTTTCTGAACTTTTTGCGCTCCTTTTTGAATGTTGACGAATATTTCGCATATCTACCGCAACGCCTGTGCGATGCCTATATTGGTTTATCTGGTGCGGCAGTGAGATATCACGACGTCTATTTATTCTGGTTGCTGGCCGAATATAAAATATCGGTGACTAAAATTCATTGTATGATAAGGTAAATAATATTAGCGATTGTCGTTTTAATATCTTGCGACAAAAAAGAGACTGGAAAAAGAAAAAACACTCGCATACAATTTGCGTCGTAATACCGATTTTTGTTTTTGCGTTAAAGAGGTTTTATTAATATGAGTTCAATGTTAAAAAACTTAAATAATATTCGATCGCTACGTGCCATGGCGCGTGAATTATCCGTCGAGGTTCTGGACGACATGCTGGAAAAACTCCGGGTAGTCACCAAAGAACGACGTGACGAAGAAGAACAGCTGCAGCGCCAACGTGCAGAACAGCAGGAAAAAATTAATACACTGCTGGCGATGATGAAAGCTGATGGGATTGATCCTGAAGAACTGTTGAGCATGTCGGCGGCAATGTCGCGTTCGGTTAAAAAACGTCAACCACGTCCGGCGAAATATCGTTTTACGGATACCAATGGTGAAACAAAAACATGGACTGGACAAGGCCGCACGCCGAAGCCGATTGCGCAGGCACTGGCTGCCGGTAAATCTCTCGATGATTTTTTGATCTAATATCAATGCGGTGAGGGGAACCTCACCGCTTATTTTCAGCAGACGCCGAAATCGCCTTCTTCAGAATATCGCGTGACATCAGCAGTTTTTAGGGTGTATTTTTCGCCGCTTTCATTGCTGGCTTGTACAGCCACAATTTGTTCGTCTTTCACTTCGACAACTTTCAGTTTTGGTCCGCCCATACGCGGTTGCACCAGATCGCCAGGTTTAAACATATTGCGCTCCTTTCTTAATCACAAAGCCCACCATAGATCACGTCAATCGGCGGGTACAGCGCTGTTTCTTCTATTACCGCTTAATGAGTACGTCGGTTCCAGGGCATTTTGTCGAGCAGTCGCGCCATACCGCAGAAGCCAGTTACACCCGCAAGTACCAGCCCCGCACCAACAAAACCGCTGAGTAAGAAGAAGCCGCTGTTAACGGCATAACCGAGAATGACGCCAAGCAAGGCAAGACTGCCTGCGGCAATCTGCACCTGACGCATTAGCGGCAACGGTTGTGAGCTATCTTTTGCAACCGGCAGACCTGCCGCTTTCCAGCCGTCGATCCCGCCCTCAAGCAGCCAGACCTGTGCTGGCGCGGCGGCGGCATTCAATTTTGCCGCCGCATTTTGTGTACGCTTGCCTGACTGGCAGTGAAAAATAATGCGCTCAGCCCGTAAGTTTGCGGGGAGTGAACCCTGCTCCAGGGTGGATAGCGGTGCCAGGTGCGCCTCGGGAATATGCTCGTACAGATACTCGTCAGCGTCGCGGATATCAATCAGTTTTGCGCCCTGAGCTAACAGCGTCTGCGCCTCGTGGGGGGAAATCATCCCAATGGTCATAGTGGTTCCTTATGGGCAATACAGTGTTTTTAATGTGGCGATCAGCGAATTCACGGCCGCATTTTTAATGGAGTAAAGGATGCGCTGGGCATCACGCTGGCTGTCTATCAGCCCCTCTTCGCGCATTCTTGCCAGATGCTGCGAGGTGGCCGATGCACTAAGACCAGTAACGCGGGCTAACTCTCCCGCGCTGGTACCCGGTGAGCCACAAAGCATGCACAAAATCAGTAACCGTTTTGGATTACTCATCGCTTTGAGTAGGGCGGCAGCCTGTTCAGCGCTGGCCTGCAGTTGTTCGAGTTCAGTCATATATACTTTAGTGTTTTCTAAGTTAAGTTAATTCTAAAGTAAGTGAGCATCGTACGCCAGCGTAAAGAGCGTAAAGGAGGGTAAAACAGCAGGGGAAGCCAGGCAGAGTTGGATAAACTCACTAACCTTAGATTTCTAAGAAATGATTATTTTTTTTGCTTGTATGGAGTGTGTATGGGTTTCTGGAGAATCGTTTTTACTATTATTCTGCCTCCGCTTGGCGTGTTGCTGGGGAAAGGATTCGGCTGGGCATTTATCCTCAATATCGTTTTGACACTGTTGGGCTACATCCCAGGCCTTATCCATGCCTTCTGGGTCCAAACTCGCGACTAGGCTTTTCCCGTCAGCAGTTTGCCGGACATGGCTTGCTGAATAATGGGTATTGGCGTCAGCAGGTGCTGGCGCATTAACTCGCTGGCGCGGGCGGCATCGCGCGCCAGAATCGCTTCGGTCAGCGTTTGATGCTGATCGTGCTTATCTTCCAGCATCTCTACCGACAGCACCGTTTTACGCAACCAGATGAAACGGTATCGTGCCGCCAGAGAGAACAGCCGTTCACGCATTTGCAGCAGATATTGCGAACCACAGCCAGCAACAATCGCCGTGTGAAACGCCTGATGGCGCTGATCCCACTCATCAAGCATCTGCTCGCTGGCGTCAACGGCCTCCAGCTTGCTGAGCATATGCGCACGCGCCAGAATCTCGGCTTCCCAGGCGTCGTCGCCACGCGCGATAGCCAGACCCACCAGCATGGCTTCCATATTGGCGCGGGCATCGAAAATATCGAGTAACTCTTGCTCGGACATCGGCGCCACCCGATACCCTTTCTGATTGACCACCGTGACCAGTCGCTCTGCAACCAGTTGCGAAAGCGCTTCGCGCAGTGGCCCAACGCCCAGTTCATAACGTGAAGTCAGCAGGCTCATACGCAGTTTCTCATCAGGCTGATATATACCGCGGATGATATCGTTCTTCAGCCAGCGGTACCCATCAATGGCCGTCGGTTGGGAAATGGCGGTCATGGTCTTACTCCTGAATAAATGTCCCGGCCTGCGCCGGGATCAGATTTAATGCGTATTTTGCAACGGTGTTTTTTGCCACGATAGCAGTTTTTTCCAGCGTGACATAATGGGCACGGTGCAAATAATCCCGATGGCGAGTAGCCCGGTCGACACCACCTCCAGCTGTTGCGCCGGACGGAAGAGCATCACCACTAATACGAAGACAATAAAGGCGATCACCAGCCAGGTAAGCCATGGAAAGAGCCACATTCTCAGTTTAATTTCACCGCCCTGCGCCAGCAGGATCTTGCGCATCCGTAACTGAGAAATAGCAATCACCAGATAGACCAGCAGTGCGATGGCACCGGAGCTGTCGATCAGAAACTTAAATACTTTGGCCGGCGCGTAATAGTTGACGATAACGGTGAGGAATGCCGCCCCGGTAGAGAGTAGTACTGCCACATACGGCGTTTTGCTGCGGTTTGTTTTACCCATAAAGGCAGGGGCATCGCCACGACGGCTCAGGGAATAGAGCATACGGGATGACGTATATAGCGCGGAGTTCAGGCAACTGGTTACCGACAGCAAAATGACGCAATCCATGATCAGCTTTGCATGCGGAATATGCAGCAACTCCAGTACCGAGCGGTACGACCCAGCCTCTTTCAGTCCCGGCATGTTCCACGGGATCAGCGCAACCACCACGAAAATGGAACACAGATAGAAAATAGAGATACGCCAGATAACCGAGTTTGTCGCCCGTACGATGTGTTTATCCGGGGTGTCGGATTCTGCGGCGGCAATGGTGACAATCTCCGCGCCCATAAAGGAAAACATGGTGATTAGCATCGCACTGAGTACTGCGCCAAAACCATTGGGCATAAAGCCGCCCTGATCCCACAGTCGTGAAACACCGCCGACTTCCGCGTAGGGATAGAAGCCGCTAATCGCCGCTGCGCCGAGGGCGATAAATGCCAGAATGGCAATCACTTTACACAGCGCCAGCCAGAATTCAAACTCGCCGTAATTTTTGACGCTCAGCAAATTACTGCCGGTTAATGCCAGGGTGATAACCAGGGAAAACAGCCAGATAGGCACTCCAGGGATCCATGAATGCAGGATGATGGCCGCAATGTTAGCTTCCAGCGGGATCACCAACACCCAGAACCACCAGTACAACCAACCGATGGTATAACCGGCCCATGGCCCGATAGCTTTATCGGCGTAGGTGGAGAAGGAACCTGTATCGGGTGTGGCAACGGCCATTTCGGCCAGCATGCGCATAATCATGACCACCAGTAACCCGGCAAACAGATATGCCAACAGCACCGCCGGACCGGCTTCGGCAATCGCGACGCTTGAGCCTACAAATAAACTGGCGCCGATAACCCCGGCAATGGACAACATGGTGACGTGGCGTGATTTCAGCCCGCCCCCTAAATCATGTGATTGTGACACTTGCCCCATCTTTAAACCTCGTTATTGTTATTGACGTCGCTTCCTGCACCTTACCCGTAGGCCCGGTAAGCGGAGCGCCACCGGGCATCACAATATTTCCGGAAGCGGCGCATGCGCTGCTTCCGGCCTACAATCCCCGTTCAGATACGGGGGTTACCCCTGCTTCGCCTCGGCAAAACACTGAGCAATAATGTCCAGACCCTGACGGATTTGAGCCTCTTCAATGGTGAGTGGAACAAGGATGCGCAGCACGTTGTAGTAAGGCCCGCAGGAGAGCAGGATCAACCCTTTGTCACGTGCACGCGCGACGACGTCGGCCGTCAGTTTGGCATCGGGTCTGGTGTGGTCGCCATCTTCGAACAACTCGATGGCAATCATTGCGCCCAGCCCGCGTACATCGCCAATCTCGCGGTGCGTTTCCGCAATGGCCAGCAGACCATCGCGCAGGGTTTTGCCCAGGTCGTTCGCTTTTTGCAGCAGGTTTTCCTGCTCGAAAATGTTCAGCACCGCCAACGCGGCGGCACAGGCAATCGGGCTACCGGCATAGGTACCGCCCAGACCACCCGGTGGGACGGCGTCCATCACCTCAGCACGTCCGGTGACACCGGCCAGCGGGAAGCCACCAGCGATGGATTTTGCGAAGGTAGTCAGATCGGGGGCCACACCCATTTGCTCCATCGCAAACAGCGTACCGGTACGCCCTGCGCCGCTCTGCACTTCATCGGCAATCAACATGATCCCGTGTTCGTCACAAATTGCGCGCAGGCGCTGCATAAAGGCCGGGGAGGCGGCGTAAAAACCACCTTCGCCTTGTACGGGCTCAATGACGATAGCGGCAATATCTTCCGGGGCCGCGTCGTTTTTGAAAATACGGTGGATGCTGGCAATCGCATCGTCATCGCTGATACCGTGCAGCGCGCAAGGGTACAGCGCACGATACACATGACCCGGCATCAGCCCCATGCCAGCAGAGTACGGATTCACTTTCCCGGTTAATGAGAGGGTGTAGTGGGTACGGCCATGATAGGCACCGCTAAAGGCGATGGTCCCGGTACGTTTGGTGGCCGCGCGGGCGATTTTCACCGCATTTTCCACCGCTTCAGAGCCGGTGGTGACCAGCAGGGTTTTCTTGGCGAAATCACCCGGCACTTTCTTGTTCATAATCTCACACAGCTCGAGGTACGGCTCATAAGCCAGCACCTGGAAGCAGGTATGTGACAGTTTTTTCAACTGTGCTTCTACCGCAGAGACAATCTGCGGATGCAGGTGACCGGTATTCAACACCGCAATACCGCCAGCAAAATCGAGGAACTCACGGCCTTCAACGTCCCAAACCCGGCAGTTTTCTGCGCGTTCGGCAAAAATCGGGTGGATCTGTCCTACGCCACGAGGAACGGCGTTACTGCGACGTTGCATGAGTTCTTTATTGGTGCTCATCAGGTGTTCTCCAGTATTTATTTTATTAAAGGCCAATACACATATATTTGATTTCTAAGTAGTCTTCGATGCCGTACTTCGAACCTTCGCGGCCAAGACCGGAGGCTTTAATGCCGCCAAACGGGGCAACTTCATTTGAGATGATGCCGGTATTAATACCGACGATGCCGTACTCCAGCGCTTCGCCAACGCGGAATACCCGGCTTAAATCACGGGCGTAGAAGTAGGCCGCCAACCCAAACTCGGTGTCGTTGGCCTGGGCAATGACGTCAGCTTCATCTTTAAAGCGAAACAGCGGTGCCAGCGGGCCGAAGGTCTCTTCTTTGGCGACCTTCGCGTTATCAGGCACATCTACCAGAATAGTGGGCTGGAAGAAGTTTCCGCCCAGTGCGTGAGCCTTACCCCCCGCCACGATGCGTGCGCCTTTATCCAGCGCGTCGGCGATGTGTTCCTGCACTTTAGCGACGGCTTTTTCATCGATCAGCGGCCCGGTGGTGACGTCAGGTTGCAGACCGTCGCCGAGGTGCAGCTTGCTTACCGCCTGCTGGAGCTTGTCGGCAAACTGCTCATACACGCCGTCCTGAACATACAGACGGTTGGCACAGACGCAGGTCTGCCCGGCATTACGAAACTTCGATGCCAGCGCACCTTCCACGGCTTTATCGAGATCGGCATCGTCAAAGACGATAAACGGCGCATTGCCGCCCAGTTCGAGTGACACCTTTTTGATGTCTTTGGCGCACTGCTGCATTAGCTGGCGTCCAATTTCAGTGGAGCCGGTAAACGACAGCTTGCGTACCAGTGGGTTGCCAGTCAGCTCATTACCAACAGCACTGGCTGAGCCGGTCACGACGCTGAAAACACCTGCCGGGATGCCGGCGCGATTGGCCAGTTCAGCCAGCGCCAGCGCGGAGTACGGTGTCTGGCTGGCGGGTTTGAGCACCATCGTGCAGCCTGCCGCCAGCGCCGGACCGGCTTTACGGGTGATCATTGCGGAAGGGAAGTTCCACGGTGTGATAGCGGCGGTAACGCCGATCGGCTGTTTGATGACGATCAGACGCTTATCAGCTTGATGGCCGGGAATGGTGTCGCCGTAAATACGTTTGCCCTCTTCGGCAAACCACTCGATAAATGAGGCGGCATAAGTGATTTCGCCTTTGGCCTCAGCCAGCGGCTTACCCTGTTCCAGCGTCATCAGGCGGGCGAGATCGTCCTGATGCTCAATCATCAGATTGAACCAGCGACGCAGAATATTGGCCCGCTCTTTCGCGGTCAGCGCTCGCCATGCGGGCAGGGCGCGATTCGCGGCCTCAATGGCTTCGCGGGTTTCATCCGCCCCCATTTTCGGTACGCTACCCAGTTGCTGACCATTCGCGGGGTTGGTCACCGCGATGGTCTCGCCGCTGTTGGCGTCACGCCAGTGTCCGTCGATCAGTGCCTGCTGGCGAAACAAGGTGGGATCGTTAAGTTGCATGATTGCTTCCTGTCTTAAAAAGGTTAACGGGTGAACGCGGCGTGTAATGTCTCCACGCTACGTGCCGCACGCAGCGTGCGTCCGGGATTACTCTGGTTCTCCAGAAGGGCGTGAACTTTGCTGACGATATGCGCGCCGATCGGGAGAGCTGACGTTGCCGCGGGAGACGGGGCGTTACAGGTGTGAATCGAACGCGGCGTGGTGACAAACAGGAAATCGTCAATCAGCTTGCCGTCCGGTGACACCGCCTGTGCCCGCACACCTGCAGGCCACGGCTGCAGATCTTTCTGCGTCAGGCTCGGGCAATACTTTTGCACCAGCCGCAAATATCCGCTTTTGCACAGCGAGTTTTTCATTTCACCAAGCCCGGAACGCAGGTTGTTTTGCAGCACGCGGCGGATGCCGGAAGAGCCGAGGATCTCCAGCGTATCGCTAAGCGAGAAGTCGCGTTTACGGTAGCCTTCGCGTTTAAATGCCAGTACGGCGTTCGGACCCACCGTAACGCTGCCGTCTATCATGCGGGTGAGATGCACACCGAGGAATGGCATCGCCGGGTCGGGGATCGGGTAGATCAGATGATTGACTATCTGGTTATGTTCTGACGCCAGGCGGAAGTATTCGCCGCGGAACGGGCAGATGATGAATCCGGGCTCGATGCCAAGCATTTTCACCAGCCGATCGGCCATCAGGCCGGAACAGGTAATCAGGCTCGAACCCTCATACTCCTGACCTTGACGGGTCTGCACGATAACGCCGGTGGCGTGTTCCTTTAACGCGCTGACCTCCGCGTTGTAAATAATCTCACCGCCTTTGGCCTGGAAAATCTTCGCCATCGCAGCGGTGACTTCGCGGTAGCTGACTATTCCGCTCGACGGGACAAAAATACCGCCCAGTCCAGTGATGTTCGGCTCACGCTCACGCAGTTCTTCGGCGTTTAACCACTCGCGCTCTAAACCGTTAGCGGCAGTGCGATCCCATAAGGCACGCATCCGCTCCATTTCCAGCGCCGAGGTGGCAACCAGCATTTTTCCGCAAACGTCATAGCGGATGCCGTTTTGGTCGCAAAAGGCTTTGGTGGCGCGATTTCCGGCCAGGCAAAACTGCGCCTTCAGGCTACCGGGGGTGTAATAGACCCCGGCATGAATCACGCCGCTGTTGTGGCCCGTCTGGTGGCAGGCTGGACCGGGCTCTTTCTCCAGCAACGCAATTCTGGCATCCGGGTAGACATCGATCAGCTGCATGGCAGTCGACATGCCGATAATGCCGCCGCCAATAATCACAAAATCATACATCCGCTATTTTCCTTCGCGCTTACTGGTGGGTCTGGTAATGGTGGGTGGCATAGGCGAAATAGCCACGCTGACGCATCAGTTCGCGACGCAGGTCAGGATGCGAGGTGAAGCGGTCGCGACCGTGCAGCCAGAACAGGTTGTTGATCAGCAAGAATTTACCGACCGATACCGGAACGGAAAGAATGTTCTTGCTGGTTTCCAGCGCATCAGACAGGTCGCTCAGCCAGACGCCTTCTTCATAGTCTTTTGGCTGGACGAACTGGTCGATATAGCGCATGACCGGACGGCCCTGCTGGTCAACGTCAAACACCGGATGGAATACGTCCTGGCTAACATTTTTGCTTGGTGGTGCGGCAAAGCGCATGGCACGGCGTGCCAGCGGGTGGGTAAAATACTGATCCAGATGTTCCCAGTCATCGAGATGGAGCAGCAGCGAGTTACCGCCTGTCATGTTCTGCTCATCTATCTTCATCATCAGTACATAGTCGGTGATTTCTTCGAGGTAGGTACCGTCGTTATGTAGCTCCATGACACGGTGCGGCTGACGAAGATAGCTATCTGAGTTATCGACGTTTTTCACCACGAAGCGCGCATAGTACTGACCGCTCATTGCATCAAAATTGGAGCGTCCGATAAGATGCGCGACGGCAGTTGCCAGTTTGACCATCTCTTCTGCCTGTGCCACGTCATCAACGCCAACGGCATTGATCAGCAGTGCGCCTTCGGCACGATCGAGCAGGGTTTTCAGCAGCAGAGGCTGTAACTGATTGCCGCACAGGTCGTCGAGGATCTTGCCCACTTTGAAGCGCAGGAAGGATTTGTATTCCAGCGCCTGAACCGGCCACTGCGCGACGGCCTGCAGAAATTGCTCCGTTGTCTCAGCACAGAAAGTCAGCTCCAGTAAGCGTGGCGACTGGGCTGATGGTTTCAGTGTGAAGCCGCTGTAGTGTTGGGCTGGATCTTCAGCGTTCGGTTGTACGGCAGTCAGTGCGTTCATCAGAATCGATCCTCTCAGTAGATTGTCAGGGAGACATGGCGATGCTCGTTTCGTAGCCATAAATTAAAAATATCTACATTTTTGAAAAACGCGCACATAATGAACTTGTTTGTTTATTATTTGTGATCAAAAGCAACAAATATTTAACATTATAAAGGGTGGGGTTAACTGAAAAACGCGGGAGATAAACAGGGGAATGTTATTTAAAAACAGAGGATTAATAGTACTGCCGCTGCTGGGGCACAGCGGCAGTAAAAATGTTAGTAACCGACTTTATAAATACGTCCGCTTTGAATGCCTTCCACGCTGCGGCGGTAAGCATTGGCCACGGTTGCCGCTGGCACGCTTTCAAAACCAGGGAAGAATCCATCGTAGGCTTCAGCAGATTCACTCAATACGGTCGGGCTAATCAGGTTAATGCGCAAGCCGCGTCCTAACTCGCAGGCTGCTGCGCGCACAAATCCTTCCAGCCCGGCATTTATGGTCGCCGCATTTGCCCCCTGGGCAATGGGTTCATGGGCGATAATGCCGCTGATAAGCGTAATGGAACCGCCATCATTCAGGTAATGTTGTCCGGTTAAAGCCAGACGCACCTGGCCTAACAACTTATCCTGCAGACCCTGATTAAATTCACTGTCGGTCATCGTCGATAGCGGGCCAAAGAACAGATTGCCGGTGGCGGAAACAATCGCATCCACGCGCCCTGTTTTTTCAAATAGCGCCTGAACGCTCTCTTGTGAGGTGATATCGACCTGGTAATCACCCTGCGTGCGGCCCACGCGGATCACCTCATGTTTACGGCTCAACGTCTCTGTGACTGCACGACCGACTGTACCGCTGGCACCAATAATGACGATTTTCATAACCACCTCCGCAATAGTGTGAGCCGCTATTCTTTAATGAAAATGAAATCAGATAAACTGGCTAAAAGTTAGATGATTACTAACCAGGGGTTTGCAATATGGATAAGCTGCGCGGCATGGAAACGTTTATCGCGGTGGTGGAAAGTGGAAGCTTTACCGGTGCGGCAACGCGACTGGAGATATCAGCGGTGATGGTGGGAAAATATATCGCCCTGCTGGAGACGCAGCTTGGTACGCGTCTGCTGGAACGTAACACTCGCCGTCAGAGTCTGACCGATGCCGGGCGCGTTTACGTTGAAGAAGCGCGTCGGGTACTGGAGCAGGTTTCGATCGCTGAACGTTCGGTCGAACGGCTACGGCGGGCTCCGGCGGGTACGCTACGCATCAGCGCACCAACCTCCTTTGGGGCTTGTGTTGTCTCGCCGCTGGCTGCGGATTTTTTGCAAACCTGGCCAGAAGTACGCATTGAACTGGATCTGACCAACCGAATGGTGGATCTGGTCGATGAAGGGGTCGATCTGGCGATACGTATTGGTGATATTCATCAGACGGATGTCGTGGCGAAATATCTGTGTCCGTACCGTATGGCGATCTGTGCGTCACCGGACTATCTTGCCCGACACGGTACACCACGCACGCCAGGGGATCTGGTGGATCATCTGTGTTTGTCACATACCGTGTGGACGGCACGTAATGAATGGAAACTGCCGGGTGTGGCGGGTGAGGTCAGGTGGAAACGTGACGCGATTTTGCGCTGTAACGATGGCCATGGCCTGCGCATGGCAGCGGTAGCGGGAGCCGGGCTGCTGTTACAACCAGAGGTTTTGTTGGCAGAAGAGCTCGCGAATGGCCGGCTGGTCCGGGTGCTGGAGGGGTTTACGCCGCAACCGCGGCCAATTCATTTGTTGTGGCGACAGGATTTACGCCCACTGCCCAAGCTGACGCAATTTGTTGAACATGTGCTGGAAGGAACGCAGGGGCTGCGCGGAAAATAAAAATGCCGGATGGCGTTGCGCTTATCCGGCCTACAACCGAGCCAAGTTGTAGGCCGGATAGAGCGCAATAGCGCCGCCATCCGGCAATTCGTTAGCCGATATCCACCTGCGGCTTATTGTTGCGTTTGCGGATCAGGCGCAGTACTGGCGGGATAACGATAACCATGACCGCCATCACCAGCAGGACTTTCGCCACGCCGCTGGCCCACAGAATATCCATGCTGCCATTACTGATGGACAGGGCACGACGCAGGTTCTGCTCCAGCATTTCCCCGAGCACAAATCCGAGAATCAACGGAGACATCGGGAAGTGCATTTTACGCAAAATGTATCCCAGTACGCCGAGACCAACCATCAGTACCAGATCGAAGGTCGTGCTGTGGACGGCATACACACCGACCGCCGAAACCGCCGCAATGGCCGGAACCAGGAACCACAGCGGAATGGTCAGCATGCGGGTGAACAGACCGATTAACGGGATGTTCATGACCAGCAGCATCACGTTGGCAATCAGCAGCGCCGCGATCAGTCCCCAGACGATATCCGGTTGTTCGGTGAACATTGCCGGCCCTGGCGTGATGTTGTACAGCGTCAGCGCCCCCATCATGACCGCCGTGGTGCCCGAACCGGGTACGCCGAGCGTCAGCATTGGGATAAACGAGCCACAGGCCGAAGCATTGTTGGCTGCCTCTGGTGCGGCAACGCCACGAATGTCCCCCTTCCCAAAGCTGTCGCTGTTACCGCTGAGCTTTTTCTCGGTCATGTAGGTGATAGCACTGGCGATGGTTGCCCCGGCGCCGGGCAGGACGCCGACGAAAAAGCCAATCACCGATGAGCGCAGCGTTGCGCCCACGCACTGCATACCTTCTTTGGCATTAAACAACATGCGGCCCGTTTTACGCACCAGCGTTTGGCCACTGCTGGTATGTTCCAGCATTAATAATATTTCTGAGACAGAGAACAGCCCAATCACTACCACGATAAACTGCACACCGTCGGAGAGATGAACACTGTCAAAGGTGAAGCGATAAACCCCGGTGTTGGCGTCTACGCCGACGGTCGCGAGCCCGAGACCGATAAGCGCTGCCAGAAATGATTTCAGTGGATTCTGTGCCATCATGCTGCCGAGACAGGCAATGGCGAAGACCATTAAGGCAAAGTATTCTGCAGGACCGAATGACAGCGACCATTGTGCTAACGCCGGGGCAAACAGAATGATGCCGCCGATAGCGATAAGCGAACCGAAGAAAGAACTGACCGCTGAGATAGAAAGCGCCACGCCGCCGCGTCCCTGTTGAGCCATTGGATAGCCGTCAAGGGCGGTCATAATGGCTGCCGCATCGCCAGGAACATTGAGCAGGATAGAGGAGATGCGCCCGCCGTATTCGCAGCCGATATAAACAGTCGCCAACAGGATCAACGCAGACTCCGCAGGCAGATGCAAAGCGAAGGCCAGCGGCAGCAGGATCGCCACACCGTTGATTGGCCCCAGACCCGGTAGCAACCCAACAATGGTGCCGACAAAGCAGCCGATCAAGGCGATAACCAGGTTTTCCGGCGTCATCGCCACCGCGAAACCCTGAGAAAGATAAATCCAGGTATCCATCGTTTCTCCGTTAACCCAGCCAGGCGCCGAGTGGTAAGGTGACGTCAAGCAGTCGGTCGAAGGCATACCACAGCAGAATGCCGAGAACCGAACCGGAAATGCCCGCTGCCGGGATGGTTGCGCCGAACAGCATGCCAATCACCACGGTGAGAATGGCAGTGGCAATGGGAAAGCCTAACCATTCAAACCCCCAGGCGTACATCAACAACACAATCACCATCGTGAGCAGCTTTTGCAGCACGTGGCGGCGAGGCCAACTGATGGTGTCCGGGTGGCGCAACAGCAGCGCGACGGCACACAACAGCATCAAGCTGATAATGCCAAGCGGAAAGGGACGTGGCCCGACGGGTTCATAGCTGTATTCGCTGCTGATTTGCCAGGCCACGAACAGCCCGGCTATACAGAGCAACAGCCAGATACCCGCGAAAATACGATCGCTCATCATCTTTGCCCCCGGGCTTATTTCGCAAGGCCGAAGGCTTTTGCCTGCTCACGGTAATCCGTGACCTGTTTCTTCACGTAGTCATCGAGTTGCTTACCGCTCATGTTGAACTCGAACAGGCCACGCAAATCACGCTGCTTTTTAAATTCATCGGTCTGCTGGAGCTTATTAAAGGCATCAACCCACCACTGGTAATCCGCATCGCTCACTTTTGGCCCAACATAGAAGCCGCGAATAATCGGCCAAACAAGGTCATAACCCTGCTCTTTGGCGGTAGGGACATTGGCTAACTGACCCGGCAGACGTTCGTCAGAGAACACCGCGAGTACGCGGATCTTGTCGCCGCTGAGATAGGGCACCATTTCACTGAGATCGCCGGAAACCACCTGCACGTGATTGCCCATCAACGCGGTCACCGGTTCGCCACCTCCTTCAAAGGCGACATAACGCATTTTGTGCGGGTCGACGTTGGCTTTTTGCGCCAGCAGCGCCGACTTCATCCAGTCCTGACTTCCAATAGAGGCTCCCGCGCCAATAACGACACTGTTGGGATCTTTCTCCATGGCAGTCAGCAGGTCTTTCAGCGTCTTCCAGGGGGAATCACTACGCACGGCAATCATGCCGTAGTCGGTGCCTACACTCGCCAGCCAGCGCACGTCATCGACACCATAGCGGCCGAATTTACCTTGCGACAGGTTTAGCAGGGAGCCGCCGGAGAATGCCACTACGGTTCCGGCTTCGGCAGGACGTTGCGCGACGATAGCGTTATAGGCCACGGCACCCACGCCACCGGGCATATAGGTTACGCGCATCGGTTTTTCGATGGCGCCCGTTTCCATCATGCTCACCTGAATCAGCTTACAGGTGAGGTCGAACCCACCGCCGGGTTTCGCCGGAGCAATGCATTCGGTGCGCGATGGCGCTTGTTCAGCTAAAGCAGAGGTACTCATCAATAAAATGCTTGCAGTAAGGGTACGAAGTAATTGTTTTTTCATTGTTTATCCTCACGCCGGAAAACCGGATTTTCGGGTACGGAAGAAGATTTTTGTGATTATGTGAGCCGATGTGTAGCAGTTCGGTTGCGTGATTGTTAAAACATTAACCTTTCAATTCCCTTTCAATGCGGCAGAAACTTTACAGGATGTGATATGCGTCTCTTATTAGCGGAAGATAACCGTGAGTTAGCTCACTGGCTGGAGAAAGCGCTGGTACAAAACGGCTTTGCCGTTGACTGCGTGTTCGACGGCCAGTCGGCCGATCATCTTTTACACAGTGAAACGTACGCGCTGGCGGTACTGGATATCAACATGCCGGGGTTGGATGGTCTGGAAGTCGTCCAGCGCCTACGCAAACGCGGGCAGACGCTGCCGGTTTTGTTGCTGACGGCGCGCAGCGCGGTAGCCGATCGGGTGAAGGGGCTGAATGTAGGGGCTGATGATTATCTGGCTAAGCCGTTTGAACTTGAAGAGCTTGATGCCCGGCTACGGGCCTTGCTGCGGCGTAGCGCAGGCCAGGTGCAAGGGATACAGCAACTGGGAGAATTGGCGTTTCACGATGAAGGTTACTTTCTGTTGCAAGGACAACCGCTGGCGCTGACACCGCGTGAGCAGGCTCTGCTGACAGTGCTGATGTACCGTCGACTGCGCCCGGTTTCACGTCAACAGTTGTTTGAGCAGGTTTTCAGTTTGAGTGATGAGGTCAGCCCCGAAAGTATTGAGCTGTATATCCATCGGTTGCGGAAGAAACTGCAAGGGAGCGACGTGCGTATCGCGACGCTGCGTGGTCTGGGTTATGTGCTGGAGCGCTGTGATGAGGTGGGTTAAGCCCCAGTCGTTGTACCTGCAATTGCTGATGTTCCTGGGGCTACCGCTGCTGTTGCTGTGGGGACTCTCGGCGTTTAACAGCTACGTTAGCGCATTACAGGCCGCGACGCAGGCATATGACCGGACGCTGCTCTCATCGGCCAGAACGGTTTCTGAACGGCTGGTGGTACGCAATAAGCACCTGGAAGTCAACGTGCCGTGGGTGGTACTGGACAGCTTTGAACTGAACATGAACGACAGGCTGTATTACAAGGTGGTCGATCCGGCGGGGAAGGTTATCTCAGGTTATGACGATTTACCGGCCATGCCGCCCGCGACCTCGCGTACCCGGCTGTATCCGGCGTTAGCGTGGTTTTATCACACGGAATATCGCGGTGAGGCGATCCGCGTGGCACGCCTGCTCCAGCCGGTCAATGAGGGCGGGATTGTTGGCATGGCCGAAATTTATGTCGCTGAAACGCTGCAATCACGTCGTTATCTGGCGCGGCAACTGCTGTTTTCCTCATGGGTGTCACAAGGTCTATTAGTTCTCCTTACGCTGGTGCTGGTCGGTTGGCTGCTACGTCGGGTATTACGCCCCATGCGCCAGTTGTCATCGCTTATGGTTCGCCGCGAACCAGGACTGCTGACGCCATTGCCGGAGTTACTGCCGTGGTCGGAAACCCGTCTGCTGATTGTTGCGTTCAACCGCTATATCGATCGACTGCGAGGGCTTATCTCCCGCCAGGAGCGCTTCAGCGCAGATGCTTCCCATCAGCTCAAAACACCACTGGCAGTGCTAAAAACGCAGGCGGCAGTAGCTTTGGCGAGCCCGCAGCCGCAGCAATGGTATGAGAGCTTACAGGCGATGAGTTCAACGCTGGATAACACTATTCAACTGACGGAAAGGTTGTTACAGCTTTCCGCGGTGAAGCGTAAAGAGCAGGGGGAGAGGCACTTTTCGCCCGTTAATCTGTATGACGTGGTGCAAACCAGCTGTTTTACCCGTCTGGCGCAGGCGCGCAGTAAAGCCATCGATCTGGGATATGAGGGGAAGCAGGAGGCGCTGTGGATTGAAGGGGACGAGGTGCTACTCGGTGAATTGTGCGGAAATCTGCTGGATAATGCGCTGAAATATACGCCAGTACAGGGCGTGGTGACGGCGCGTTTAGTGCGCGAGGGGGAAGCCGTGGTGCTGGTGGTTGAAGATAGCGGGCCAGGTATTGATGAGCAACGGGTGCATCAGGCGCTGTTGCCGTTTCATCGCCTGGATAACGTCGGCAACGTCCCAGGCGCAGGAATAGGCCTGGCTCTGGTCAACGATATTGCGCGTCTACACCGCACACACCCGCAGTTGTCGCGCAGCGATACGCTAGGGGGATTGAGCGTACGAGTACGATTTTTAAGCATTACTATCTGATATCTTTATTTCCCGGATGCAGATTATTCTTAAGAAAATTCCAAATAAGAAAGCAGAACATTATTAATAATAACGGCATGTGATTTATTGATTTTATTTGTATGGCGTCGCAGTTAATTAATTTTAGCGGCTATTTAGGGGAAAAAGAGAAACGATTTTATGTTATTCATCATACATATAACGACTTTTCATAGTCTACGAATTGTTATCTGTCAATAACGTTTGTGTTGTAAATTATCATCTTTTTTGGTGGTGGCGACAAAATGCTTGTTCGTAAATTAATGAATAAAATCATTGTCATATAAGTGACAGGTGGGTGATAGTCACACTAATCAACATTATTTTTTACATTTACTGACAATGTACCATTGCGTTTTTTAGACTTGTGATATAATTAGCAACATGAAAAGAGAAAAAAACAATTAAATATCAATAAATAATGGGCTGAGATATGCTTAAAAATTCGCTAAAGATTAGCAGTCAAGGATATCCAGTCTTTTTGAAACTGGTCGATTTTATTGTAATTAATATTACGTTAATTTTTAGCGCCCATCTGTTAGATATGGTGCCGTTTAAGACCATTGTCATTCTGAGCATCCTCTTCTCAGTGTTTTTCCTGCTGCTTGCTGAATACACAAAAATGTATCAGCAGAAGATAAAAACCATCGGCATACGCAACCAAAAACGGCTGCTTTTTTGTACACTGTTGGCAATCTCGTTCAACGAAGTGATCAGCATGACGGTGGCCGAACCGGAGTCACTTGGATACCTGACAAGCCTGACACCGTCTTTTTTATCCCCTATTGTTTACTGGTATTTCATTCCTTTACCTTTTCTTTATTTTATTCGTTTTTTTATTTTTAAATATTCAACGAAAAAAAGCATTCGTGTGGCGATTATTGGTCTTACCGACAACGGTGTGGCAGCAGAAAATGCGTTGATAGCTGAATACTCCAATATCAAATTAGATTTGGCTTTTTATGACGAACGCGCGTTGTCCCGCTGTGGTGATATCGTGGATAAGATAAAAAGTCCCTTTCGCGGCCCGGTCATCAATCTGGTTGAAGAGGCTAAGCAAGGGAATATCGACGAGATCTATATCGCATTACCGATGGTGGCATTACATCGTATTCGTCACTTTTTGGCCATGATGTCAGATACCACGGTAGATACCTATATTGTTCCTGATTTTTATACCTACAGTAACAATATGTCCAAGCTGCGCTCGATCCACAATCTGCAAACCATTGGCATCTTTAGCTCACCGTTTGAAGGGGCTGGCTCATTTATTAAACGTGCGGAAGACTTGATTCTCGGTAGCATCATTATGGTGATGATCTCCTCACTGATGTTAGCGATTGCTATTGGTATTAAACTTACCTCCCGTGGCCCGGTGTTTTTCAAACAAGATCGATACGGCCTGAGTGGACAAAAAATTAAGGTATGGAAGTTTCGCTCGATGCGAGTTATGGAGAATTCCGATACGGTTATCCAGGCCACCAAAAATGATCCCCGCGTGACAAAATTTGGTAGTTTCTTGCGACGCACTTCTCTTGATGAACTCCCGCAATTCATTAATGTATTGCAGGGAAGTATGTCTATTGTCGGTCCCAGACCCCATGCGGTTACGCACAACGAACAGTACCGTAAACAGGTCGAAAACTACATGATCCGCCATAAAGTTAAGCCGGGGATCACCGGGCTTGCGCAGATTAACGGTTTCCGTGGGGAAATCGATGCACTTTATAAGATGGAAAAGCGCGTTCAGTATGATATCGAATATATTCAAAACTGGTCGTTATGGCTGGATATAAAAATTATTATTAAAACTATTTTCAAAGGATTTGTCGGTAAGAATGCATACTAAATTAATAGTTATTACCGGAATCGTGATATCGCAGTCCGCATGGGCTGATCTAACGCCGAAATCACACATTGGCTTTGCGGGGATCGACTTCCAGGGCAAAGTTGCTGTGGATTACGGTTATGATGATAACGTGACTTATCAGCCCCATAACCGCGATGCGATAGGTTCAGCTTTCCAGAGCGCGGCGCCTGTGTTTAGTATGATCGGTGAGCGCGGTCAGGATAAGTATTTGCTAATGTATTCAGGCGATTATCGTAACTACTCAAGCGATTCTGCCGATAACTATAACGACCATTTCTTCCGTTTTAACGGTGCCTGGCGTTATGGGCAAATGCACGGCTTAACCCTGAATCTGGAAGATTCAATTGGGCATGAATCTCGCGGTCGCGATATCACTGAGGGTTTTTTGCCGAGCCAGTTCCGCCAGTATGGAATTAACTCTCCGCTGACGAATAATTTTATCAACAGTGAGTTGCGCTATAGCTATGGCGCACCAGATGGACGCGGCAAAGCGGAACTGGCACTGTTATATAAAAAACTGACGTTCGGGAATACCTCGGATGTGCAGGATACCAGCCCGGATTTTTACAATTATATTCAGCAGCAGGAATGGCATGAAAATAGTCTGGTTGCTGAAGTTTTTGACCAATACACATCCAGAACGCGCTTTCGCTATAGTTTTATTACTAATCAGCGTCACTATGATAACAACTCAGAAAAAGACAGTAATGAATACTATTTGCTTTACGGTCTGAAATCGCAGTTGACGGGGAAAACCAACGTCGACATGAATATTTCGTGGCTGTACAAAACATTTGAAAATGCCGCAAACTCGAGTGATTTTAATGGTCTAAACTGGGATATAAAGGGGGAGTGGAAGCCGTTAAATCAGTCAGTCTTCACTGCCCACTCTGCTCAAAGCATTAAAGACCCCTCGGAAGTTGGGGGGTATATTTTAGTGACTGAGTATGGGATTTCTTACCAGCATTTCTGGCTGGGTAATCGTTTTTCTACTTTGCTGGACTACTCATACACCACGGAAGACTATAAAAAACAGAACAAGGATCGACATGATAAAAATGGTGTATTTAGCGTAACCATGAGCTATGACTACACGCCGTCTGTCAATTTTGAGATTAAATATCAATTAGATACCTTGAATTCGAATAAGGATACTGATTCGTTTTATATCGGTCCCAATGACAGTCAGGAAGTCATTAGAACGTTGGGTTATGATAATTCTATGATTATGCTTAAAGCTAAGGTTCAGATCTAAAATGAAAATAATAGAACTGTGCGCGTTTTTGCTATTCAGTATCCTGTTGGTCGGATGCACAACGTCCAGGCCACCATTAATGGACGATCCTGCTGCGGTGGCAGAGGATTACCGAATTGGGGCGGGGGATACTGTCAATATCGTTGTTTACGGGGAACCCGAGATGACGATGAAATTTATCGTGGATAAGAGTGGAACAATAAACTTCCCTTATATCGGCGTGCTGGGTTTAAAAGATAAAACACCAGAACAGGTGAATATTGAATTAACTCAACGCTTGCGCAATGGGTATATGGTTAATCCCATGGTGACAGTGAGTCTTGCCGAGTTCCGCAAATTCTACGTGTCAGGGGAAGTGAAAAGCCCGAATGGATTCGCCTGGGAGCCGGGACTTACCGTAGAGAAAGCGATTGCTCAGGCGGGGGGATTTACTGACCGTGCAGATCGCAAAGATATCAACATTCGCCTCTCCGGTAGCAATCAGCTACTTGAGAATGTTGATTTAACGCACTCTGTTCGTCCTGGGGATGTCGTGATTATTGGCATGGGGTTCTTCTAACGATGAAACTATCTATAGTGGAAAACGGCAAGCAACGAGAAAACTCCGTCGATTTCTCCCGCTTTGCCAAAGAACTGAAAAAGAACGCCTGGAAAATCGCGCTGGCCGGCATTATTGCCGGGGTTGTCGCGTACCCATTAATCAGCATGATGTCATCCAAATATGTTTCGACTGCCACGGTGTTGATTAAGGCTCAAGCTGATAATGTGTCGCCCTTTCCCCAGGTTGATGGTTTTGATTCAACGCGGAGTGGTTACTACGAAACACAGTATGCATTGATGCAGTCGCGCATTATCCTCGAGCAGGCGGTCCGCGATCTGAAGCTGGATGAAAACCCGGATTTTACCGGGATGAAGCCCGGCTCGGGCAGTGAAGATCATCAACTGAGGGTTGATCAAGCGCTGAAAACATTGTCGAAAGACCTGAAGGTCATCGGTATCCGTACCACTAATCTGGCCTCTATTTCTTATGAATCTTCCTCGCCTCAACTTTCCGCTGAGATAGCCAATGGCGTCGCTCAGGCTTTTATCAACTACACGGTAGAACAAAAGCGTCTGAAAGCAGAGCAGGCTCGCAATCTCAACTTTGAAAAAATGGAAGAGATTCAGAAATCGATAGCGAAACAAAAAGAGGAAATGGATAGCTACCTGAAAAACTCTGGGCTGCTGACCTTCCGTGGTATTGATGGTTTTGAAACAGAGCAGTTAAGCATTGTGACCAACCGTCTTGCCGATGCGACCCAACGCCGTGTCGCTGCGGAGTCTGTTTACAATGAAGTCAATAGCCGAGGGAAATCTTCAGGCGATATCATTTCGCTGCCATCAGTTTCTGACCATGCGCAGATTCAGGATTTACGCATTGCGCTGATTCAGGCGCAGCGCACGTTGTCGGAACTGCGCAAAGTGTATGGCCCTAAAAGTGCCAATATTTTAAAAGCAGAAGCCGATGTGCAATCAATCCAAAATCAAACGGGTCGGGTGCTGGGTGAGCTAAAACTTGGCTTACGTCAGCAATATTTGGCTGCGCTGGCCGACGAAAAGAATTACCAGCAGCAGGTTGCTGAGCAAAAAGAGATCTTCCAGAAGATGGCATCAAAACGGGATGCCTATAACAGCCAAAAATTGGCGTTAGATAAAATGGAAGATCTGTATAAGACGCTTTATCAGCGGACTCAGGAATTGTCGCTGTCCGGGGTTAATGCGGATGCGGTGCTGTATGATCCCGCCGTTCCTCCGTTAAAGCCGTCTAAGCCGAATAAATCGCTGTTGCTCGTGATGGTGGTGATGTTGGTTGTGGTATTCAGCATCATGTATTTCATCGTCAAAGCGGCAATGGATAATTCAATTAGCACCCTGAGCCGTCTGAAGAAACGTCTCAATGTCGAGCCATTGGGCGAAATTCGTCGATTTACCGGTACTTCGGGTCGCGCACAGGTGCGGGATATGATACTGAAGAACCCGCTGAATGCCGATATCATCCACGGTATTCGCACCCGAATTATGCTGGATAACCGGCCGCTGCAAACGGTCGCTATTGCTTCGGCGGAGCAGGGGGAAGGGCGTTCCCTGTTGGCGAATCTGTTGGCCAGCTCATTCAGCTTCGATCAGAAAACGTTGCTTATTGATGCAGATTTCTTCAATACCAACGGCCTGTCTTCTGAACTGGCATCGGCGACGTCTGCGGGTGTGGCGGAGCTGTTGCGGGGTGAGGCTCCGCTAGAAAAAGCACGGGTTAAGATCGCTGAAAATCTTGATTTCATCCCCCACGGTAAGACGACCATTTCCTCTTTACTGATGCTGTCGTCAGAGCACGTTGAACCCGTGATGCGCGAACTGAAGTCGCAGTATCAACGCATTATTATTGACGTTGCAGCGGTGAATCAGAGTCAGGATATCCAACTGATCAAACGAGCCGTTGATGGGGTTATCTTTATCGTGAAAGCCGGGACCGGTTCTGCGGAGAATATCGCCGGCGCGCTGGATAAAATTGAGGATAATCAGGGCGTGGTGATTGGCGCTGTGTTGAATGCGGTAGAGGAAAAAAACCTTGAAACGCAGGAAGGGTTGCGCTCATTGAACTTCAATACTGACCAACTGATGACTACGCCAGGTCGTGTATGAGTTTACTGAAGAGCGCTTCTACGATAGCCAGTTCATCAGTCGTTTCGCAGCTGATTGGTGCGCTGTCTATCTGGTTGATCTCACATAAGTACGATATGGCAGAGGTTGGGCTGTATGCGCTCAACTACAGTATCGCGGTGGTGGGGGCACAGGTATGTACCTTTGCCTCCCAGCTTTTGATTCCCAAACAGCAGGATGAAGAGCTGGCGCAAAATGTAGTGTTCTGTTTGCTGCAAAGTGCACTCATTGCATTACCGTATGCCGTCCTGACCGCGTGGTTGTTTCACCAGAACATACTGTTTCTCTATTTGCTGACGCTTTCAACGGCGTGGGCGTTAATATCGGAAAACTTATCGCTGCGGACAGCCAACTTTTATTTTCTGATCTTTCAGCGTATTTCTGTCTCTGTGGTGGTGGTGCTCTCGGTACTGCTCACGCACCAGGTACAGACATTTTACTGGTCATGGGCCTGCGCCATGATACTGCTGACCACTAGCTGTATTTTACATTCGTTTGATATTCGCTCGGTGACGTCGCAGCATTTGCGCCCGGCAAGTAATTTGCGATTTTTTAAACAGAATATTCATCACATCACTAAAGTCGGTAGCGCTGAGGTGTTGGCAATGGCGAGCAGTAACTTGCCTATTATGCTGATTAACTTCTGGTTTTCGGCGCTGACGGCGGGGTATTTTTCCGTTGTAAGCCGGTTCTGTCTGGCTCCGGTAGTGATTATCGGCAACGCGGTACGCAATACCATTTTTTCTAAATGGTCCATCGACTTCAGAAATAACACCTTCAATTATCAGGAGTATACGAAGGTACGTATGCTGCTGTTAGTGCTGGGGGTTGTCTGTACCTTAGGTGTCTTTATTTTCTATCCCATTGTGATGCGACTGGGTTTTAGCGAAGACTGGATTAACTCCATTGAGACGTCGCGCTACATGCTGCCCTATTTGTTCCCGGCGCTGGCGATAAGTCCTTTAACGGTGATTGAGCTTATTTTTGGCTCGCACCGCTATTTTCTGCGTATCCAACTTGAACAGTTGGCGATTGTGCTTCTGGCGTTTGTGGTCGTTCCCTATTTTTACCATGATTATGCGGCGTCAGTAATATTGTTCTCTTCACTGACATTTATTCGCTATGCGTTCATTTACCTGAAAATGAACAAGCGGGCCAATCTCCTGAAAAACAAGCCGGTGACGCCATGACACTGAATACCGGAAATTATTTACAGGTCTACACCTTTATAACGCTGATCCTGTGTGGTCTGGTGCAGTATTTCACCGGAATGCAATCTGTGTTGTGGATCCCGTTTTTCCTGACATTACTGATGGTGGGATTACTGGTGATGCAGACGCGAGACGGGGCGCTGCGTCTGGATGCACAGGAAACCATCATCCTTGCGCTGTATTTTTCCTTTCTGGTGCTGGCGGGAACATCGACCCTGATTCAGGGCGGGGTCACCGTGGCAATTGTGGCCTTCAAAAACGAAATCGCGTTATCGCTGGTGATGGTTTGTTTGCTGTTGGGTTTCTGCCGTGAATCGCAGATATATCGGGCGACGCGCTATCTGTACTGGGTGTTTTATGCGCAAATTCCGGTGATGATTTATCAGGTTTTGCTGGTTGTTCCTCAGCGTGTGGCTGTGCGCGGGGAAGATGAAAAATGGGACTCCGTGGTAGGCACATTCGGCGGAGACCCGATGGGTGGCGGCAATACGGCGGCGATGGGGTTATTTTGCCTGTTAATTATGTTGCTGAAACTCTCTGAATATAAGCACGGGCTTACGACGTTTAAATCCGCAGCGCTGCATATCATCCTTGGAATAGGGTTATGCATCATTGGTGAGGTCAAGTTTGTCATCCTGCTGTCACCGATATTTCTGGCATGGGTGTGGATATCGCCGAGCTATGTTAAAGATGTCAGTAAGGTAAACCTGAAGACGTTATTCGTCATTGTGGCAGGAATGCTGGTGCTCATCGGCCTGTCGATTATGATACTGGCCTGGTACTACTCTTCCGCTTTTGGCAGCGATCCGACGAAAGGCTCATTAAGCATTTTTATTGATTCATTGAGCTATATCTTTGATCCGAACTACATCATGTCGACCGGAGAGTTGGGGCGTTTCACAACCTTTCTGTTCTGGTTAAAAAATAACGATCTTTGGGGACTGTCGGGCACATTATTTGGCTATGGGCTTAATGCTACAAACAGTGGTAGTACGGTCTCCCCTGGGTTTTTGAACATTATCTATAACCTGATTTTAGACTCGACTGCTCTGAGTATGCTGCTGTGGGAAGTTGGCATTATTGGCACGCTGCTGTTTATTGGCTTGTTTATTTATATTCTGAAAGTATGCCAGCCAAAACCAGTATTGATGCTGGAACAGTTGGATAAACAGGATCTGCAGTTACTGAGCTTTGCGCCAGCATTTAACGCTTTCGCTATCAGTTGTTTAATCAGTTTACCTTACAGTCAGATATTGATGATTACGCCGATGTTACAGTTCCTGTTCTATTTATCGCTGGGGGCGAGCTTAGTGATTCGTCGAACCGTACTGCGCAGTGCAGGGGGATGGTATGGACAATAAACCATTTATTTCAGTGAGTATTAAAACGCTCAACGAATCTAAAGGCATTGAGAAAACGATCGACAGCATTCGGCGTCAGTTGGTCGGGTATCCGCATAAGATTATCGTGGCCGACAGTTTGTCGACAGATAACACCCAGCAGTTGGCTGCCAATAAGGGCGTCACGGTAGTGTCACTCACCGATCCTGGCGATCGCTGTTGTGGAGTGGGCCATCAGTTGGGTTATCTGTACAGCGAAGGGGAATATTTATTACTGATGGATGGAGATATGGAGCTGGAAGATGGCTTCATTGACCAGGCTATTGCCTTTTTGCAGGCGGAACCAGACTATGCCGGGGTGGCCGGTACCGTCGAAATGGATGATGCCGTTAACTATGAATTTAAGTCTCGTAAGCAGCGGATCAATAAAATCTATCCTCTTGGTGATAGCGATCATCTGGGGGGCGGTGGACTGTATCGTCGGTCGGCAATTGAAAAAATTGGTTATCTGACCAACCGTAATTTGCACGCGTATGAAGAGGCTGAGCTGGGTCTGCGTTTAATCGAAGCGGGCTATAAACTGCGGCGTCTGGATATTCCTTACTTCAGTCATACGTCACATACGCTGCCGACGTTTAAGATGCTGGCGCGCCGCTGGACCAGCGGTTATTACCAGGCTCCGGGTGAGCTTTTGCGTTGTAGTTGGGGGAAACCCTGGTTTTCCCAGTCATTCAACATCGTGAAGAATGAGGCGGTATTTGCGCTCTACCTTATTCTCTTATTTGTTGCGCTGCTCACTTTTAATATCGACGTGTTTGCCGTTGCGCTTCTCCCATTACTGGCATTTGCCTTGTTGAAGATTGTGCAAAATCGCTCGTTAACAGATGGGCTGCAAAGCGTTATTAATTTAATCGTACGCTCAGCGGGGCTGATCAAAGGTATTTTTTATCCGGTACGCGATCCGCTGACTCCGCCCAACAGTAAAATCATTCATGAATAACCGGGGCAGGCGCCATGAAAGTATTATTAGTTAACAAGTTTTTTTTCATCAAAGGCGGCGCGGAAACGGTTTATTTTCAAGAACGCGACATGCTGAAACAGGCTGGTGTCCAGGTCATTGATTTTTCCATGCAGCATGAGAAAAATTTCCCCTCTGATTATGCGGATTATTTCGTCAGCAATGTCGATTACCATCAAGAGAGTAATCTGTTGGGAGGGATCAAAACCGCGGTTAACTTTATTCATAACACCCAGGCCTGCAAAAAAATGCTGGCGCTTTTACAAAAAGAACGCCCTGATATCGTTCACTTTCATAATATTTACCATCAGTTGACGCCGGCGTTAATTAAAGTGGCGCGTAATTTTGGCTGTAAAACGGTGCTGACGGCGCACGACTATAAGATTGTCTGTCCCGCATACTCCATGTTACGTGATGGGAAGGTGTGTGATGCCTGTATCACCGGTACCGTTTTCAATGCCTTCCGCTATCGCTGTCAGGAAGGCTCTGCCTCGAAAAGCTTGCTGCTCTCGTTAGAAGCAACCTGGCAATACATTGCCCAGAATTATCAGGCTCTGGATGTGATTGTTTCACCCAGCGTCTTTTTACGCGGCGTGTTACTCCGAACGTTGCCGAAATCGCGAATCGATGTGATCGTCAATGGTGTTGATGATAGCCAGCCCATTGATGAGGTCGTCGATGACGGTTATATACTGTACTTCGGCCGCCTGAGCCGTGAAAAGGGGGTGGCAACGTTGCTGGCCGCTCATCAGAAAATGCGTAACCCGGCTCCGCTAAAAATAGTGGGGCACGGTCCGTTGCATGACGAGTTAGTGGCGAAATACCCGGACGCTGAATTTTTAGGTTATGTACAACAAGGGGATACCCTCAATACGCTCATTAAGCATGCCCGCGTGGTGATCCTCCCCTCTGAATGTTATGAAAACTGCTCAATGGCGGTACTGGAGGCGATGTCTTTCGCGAAACCGGTGATCGGGTCGCGCATTGGCGGGATCCCCGAACAAATACGCGACGGTATTGAAGGGCTTTTATTTGAGCCGGGTAATGCGCAGGAACTGGCGAAGGCGATGGATGCTCTGGTTGATGACCCGGATAAAGCACGCGTCATGGGCTTACGGGGGCGTGCGCGCCTGAGTGAAAAATATGCGCTTAGCAAACATATGGATACCTTACAGGCGCTATATAAAGAACTTCTGAGCAGGCCATAGAATGAGTAAAAAAATAACGGTTTTTGGTACTCGCGGTATTCCGGATGTCCTGGGCGGTGTGGAAACCCACTGCCAGAATCTTTACCCGGCGATTAAACAACAGTTTGACGTTGATATTTGTGTTATCGCCCGCTCGCCGTATGTTAGCTACAAACGATCTTCTTATAAGAAAGTTGAGACCTATGCGCTGTGGGCACCCAAAAAACGGTCACTGGAAGCGATTGTGCATTCCGTTTTAGCGGCGTTTAGAACCTGTGTCGACGGTTCTGATATTGTGCATGTCCATGCTATAGGGCCGGGTTTGGTGATCCCATTATTACGCGTGTTAGGTAAGAAGGTGGTTTTTACCCACCACGGGCCTGATTACGATCGTCAAAAATGGGGATTTGTCGCCAAAAAAATATTGCTGCTGGGTGAACGCTGGGCGGTAAGATATGCCAATGAGGTGATAGTGATTTCTGAGGTCATTAACCAACTGATTCAGAAAAAACATGCTCGCTATGATGCGCATTTGATTTTCAACGGTGTCAATAAGCCCCGTCCGTTGTCAGATCAAACCCTTCATGCCACGCTTTCCCGCTTTGGACTCGAGGCGAAAAATTATTTCGTGGTGGTCGGACGGTTTGTGGAAGAAAAGGGGATGCATGATGCGATCTCCGCGTACAAACAAAGTGGTTTGCAACAGCCGCTAGTGCTCATTGGCGATGCAGATCACCCAACGGAATACAGTATTCGACTCAAGCAACTTGCCGCTGATACCCCTGGCGTGGTGATGACCGGATTTTTAAGGGGAGATGAACTTCAGGCGGTGTTTTCGCAGGCCAGGCTTTTCGTTATGCCTTCCTACCATGAAGGGCTACCGATTGCGCTTCTGGAGGCGATGTCGTATTCCCTCCCGGCGGTGGTGAGCGATATTCCCGCAAATTTGGAAGTGCAGTTGCCGTCTGAGGCTTATTTTCGGGTCGGCTCATTGTCCAGCCTTGCTGAGAAATTAACTGCCTGGGCCAGCGCAAATAGCGTGGACTATCGTGTCTATTTGCAAAATTACGACTGGCAAGAAATTGCCAGAAAAACAGTCAATGTCTATCACTCAATTGATAAAGATATAGGTTAATTTTGACCAGTCCTCAGAATCGCCCCCCCGTCATCGAACGATTTTATGCGCAACTTGATGAGCATATATCGGAGGGACTGACTCCGGAACAAAAAGACGGGATCGAGAAAGCGATCGTCGCCAGCACTCTGGCATCAAGGCATCGGATCGATATTCGCAGAAGTTTTCCATTTTTCGGTAAACGCTTTTATCTGGTTTTTTTATTCGGCAGAGACTTACGTCAGCGGCATCGTCAGGAGTCGACCTTATCGACCATGCTGCTTACTTTTTTGCTGCTGCTAGGCACGCTGTTTGTCACCTGCTGCGTATTACTGACGCTATATATGATCAAATCCGCATTGGGTATTGATGTATTCCAACATTTTCACGTGGGTATTTGGGACTGGTGGTTAAGCCTGAAAGACCGCTAGTGTTAACAAACCTGTGGAGGGCGTCACTGCGATGAAGTGTCAATGGTTTTCTGCGCTGTTGTGTCTGTTCTGTCCGCTGACGGTATTGGCCGCATTAACGACCGTAACCCCCAAAGCATTGACGGGCCCACTGACAAACCCAGGTATCGGGGTCGCCAGTTTTCATCAGGGATATGGTGAAACGCTTGGACTGGCGGATTATCCCGACACAGGCTTTGAATATGAGCGCTTTTACTGGCGTGACCTTGAGCCTGTCGAAGGCCAGTACAATTTTGCACTGGTTGATGATGCCTTCAGGTATGCCGCGGCACATCGACCGGCGATGAACGTCGGACTGCGGTTTATGGCGCTTGCTGAGCCGGAAACCGGTTCACAAATTCCCGACTGGTTGATTAAAAAAGGCGTAAAGGGAACCTGGACGCCTGATAAAAAAACCTTTATCCCTGATTTAGACGATCCCCTATTTATTGAATATAGCCAGCGCCTGCTGAACGCAATGGGTAAACGCTATGATGGTAACGAGAACCTGGCTTTCGTGGATATCGGCATGGTGGGGTCGTGGGGAGAGTGGCATAACAGCAACTTCCCGATGCTGAAGCCATTGCTGGAGCGCTACACCACGGCGCAGTTGGACCGCTATGTGACGATGCATTTCTCTGCTTTCCCCAGTACGCCAAAAATCATGTTAATGAGTGGTGGGCAAAGTCTGGCGAATGCGGTCGCGCGTGGGGCGGGCTGGCGTGCGGACTGCCTGGGCGATCTCCGCGTGTTTTCTGCTTCATGGAATCATATGGCGGATGATTATCCGCAACGGCTGCAGGCCGCACAGAAAAGCTATTCAGGATTTAACGATGCCTGGAAACATGCGCCAGTGAGTTTTGAGATCTGCTCGTACATGCAGGACTGGAAAAATACTTTTCACTATACGCGAGAGGAAGTGCAGGGGATTTTTGACTGGGCGGTGAAGCAACATACCAGTACGATTAACCTGAAATCGAGAACAGTGCCCCGTGAGTATCGTCCGATTGTCGACGAGGCACTGACAAAACTGGGCTATCGGTTTCGCTTAGCATCTCTGAGCCACGAGTCAGTCTGGGAAGGTGGACAAGAACTCACCCTGACAAGCACCTGGTATAACGAAGGGAACGCGCCGATTTACCTGCCCTACACGCTGGCATTTCGTCTGGCCGATGAGGCCAATAAGGTGGTGGCACAAGGGAATGTCCCGGAAGATATACGTCACTGGCTGCCCGGAAAACACCCACTGAGTTACCCGATGCCGATGCCCGGGACGCTGCCAAAAGGGAAATATGCTATTGAAGTGGCGATTGTGGATAAATCCGGTGCGGCAAGAATTAACTTTGCCAATGAAGGGAAGCTGAGCAACGGTTGGTATCGCGTCTCTGCGGTAACGGTGGAATAGCCTGCCGTAGTAAGGAGCCTGGCAATCAGGCTCCTTGTCGTTGAAAATTAAACGTGATAGCCATCCGGATTGTTTTTTTGCCAGTTCCAGGTATCGCGTATCATTTCATCCAGATTGTAGATGGCCTGCCATCCCAACTCTTTTCGTGCTAACGACGGGTCTGACCAACATTCGGCAATATCCCCGGGCCTTCTGGCCACAATCTTATAATTAATTCGGGTTTGCGCCGCTTTCTCGAAGGCTGCAATCAGGTTAAGTACGGAATACCCGATACCGGTACCGAGGTTGATGACTTTGTATGCCGCACCTTTTTGCTGACAATCCAGTGCCGCTAAATGACCAGTTGCCAGATCCATCACATGGATGTAATCACGCACACCGGTGCCGTCGGGGGTTGGATAGTCATTTCCATAGACCGACACGCTTTCCAGCTTGCCAATCGCCACCTGAGAAATATACGGTACCAGATTGTTGGGGATACCATTCGGATCTTCGCCAATCCTGCCCGATGGATGCGCGCCGACTGGGTTAAAGTAGCGTAGGCAGGTGATTCGGAAATCGGGTTGTGCGCGGGAAAAGTCTGCCAGAATTTGCTCGACCATGAATTTTGATGTGCCATACGGATTGGTGGTGCCACCGGTTGGCGATTGTTCACTTAATGGAACGCTTTCCGGATTACCGTATACCGTGGCGGAAGAGCTGAAAATAAAGTGCTTCACCCCCGCAGCTAACATCTCACGCAGCAAAACCAGCGTGCCGGTGACATTATTGTCATAGTAGGCAAGCGGCTCTTTTATTGATTCTGAAACTGATTTTAGTCCAGCAAAATGAATGACATCGGTAATGTTATGGTTAGAGAAAATCGTTTTCAGAACATCGTTGTTCAGCACATCAGCGATATAAACGATGGGCGCTTTGCCAGTCAGTTCCGCAACCCTGTCCAGGGATGTTTGTGAGGAGTTGGAAAGGTTATCGATGACCACAACATCATCACCTCTTTCCAGAAGCGCCAGCACGGTATGTGAACCAATATAACCAGCACCACCAGTGACTAGAATTGCCATACAGTCTCCAGATATATTTTTTGCAAACTATCATTAATTCATTAATGCCACCGGCATAAATAAACATTATTGGTGGCGTCGGTTAAGGTAATAATTCCGGTATTTCACCCTGCATTTATAAGATATTTTTTTAAGTATAGAAAATAGGCTGAATTTGCTTATCTTACTGTCATACACGATATAGTTATCGGTGAAGTTGAGTGTGTGAACGCCCTCGCTTTGGTTAATGCTGGCATTGATCTGCGTAATCAAACGCTCATCAAAGCTGGATGCGTTAAGCGTGATTAGCTCTTTGATATAAACTGACTTTCCGTACGTCTCTGGTGTGCATTCCTGGGTGAGGAAATAGAGTTTATTATCAACGCAGTGTGGTGCGCCAGCGCCCCGGGGGTGTTGATTCGACAGCTTAAGCGTGGGCTCTATTTTTTGCCATGGTCCGGTTACATCACTGGCAGTATGGATAACTAGCTCATCTTCCATCGTGGTGGATAAAAGATAAAGATTTTCATGCAATGAGACGACGACGTTATCGGTGAGCGCCTGGTCCGGTACTAATACTTTTACCTGTTTCCAGCGCGTAGGGAACGCTATCGACTGGAATAAGATAACCTCTTTCCTTTCTGAAGACTCTGGGATCATGAAAAGCTGATCGTTGCTGTAAAATAAAAAAGGAAATGATAAATGGCATTTTAGGTTATCAAAACCATCGAGTTTCACATCCTCAAGCTCAACCAGGTTAGCATCAAGGATACGGCAGCGCAGAATACCTTGCGAATTACGAAAGCTTAGTGCTTCATAAAAAACATAAACTTTATTGTCTTTTTCAATAATGAAAGGATCGGCCTGAAAGGTATATTTCTTTTTGAGCTGTTGGGCTCGGGTGTTGTTCAGAATTTCCAGCGTGTTAGTGGGAAAGGTATGCGAACCATTATTTTTTAGGATCATAATATCCCACGACTCATGAAAAAATAACATATTAATCAGTCTGTTATTTTTCGTTCGCATGCGTAACGGCTCCTTTTTATCGCTTAATCTATTGCGGGTTCCACGACGGCCACACTGATGGCTAGTTTAAAAGCTAGTCGCAAGAGGAGTGTTTGTCTACTGACAGAAATCGTAGTGGGAGGATTGCCAGAGCATCCGTGCTCCAGTGCTGATTTACTCGAAATGGACGTGTGGATTATCGGCCAGCGAAACGTAAGTTTTGCTGTTCTTATCCAGCGTACGAATTTCTCCGCTTTCGATGTCGTAGACCCAGCCGTGCAGACGAATCGCGTTGTTACGCAGACCAACAGCCACGCAAGGATGCGTTTTAATGTTGTTCAACTGGGCAATCACGTTTTCTTCCACCATGGCATTCACTTTATCGATTTCGTTAGCCCAGGTTTTCTTTTCAACCACGGCTTTTGCGGCATCGGCATAGTGCAACCAGTGGGCGACAGCAGGCATCGGATCCAGGGGTTGGCTTTCTGCGATGGCTTTCATCGCGCCGCAGTTGGAGTGACCACAGATAACGATATCAGTCACGCCTAAAGCAACGACCGCGTACTCAATGGTGGCAGACACGCCACCAGGTTCCGGGCCAAAAGACGGTACGATATTACCGGCGTTACGGATAACGAAAAGCTGTCCTGGCTCTTGCTGCGTCACTAACTCTGGCACCAGTCGGCTGTCAGAACAGGAGATGAAAAGCGCTTTAGGATTCTGGCTGGATGCCAGGCTGCGGAAGAGTTCCTTGCGTTGAGGGAAAATCTCTTTTTGGAAGTTGAGGAAGCCCTCAATGATATGTTGCATAGCAGTGTCTCTTTTCTCTGTTTAAGCAGGTTATGATGAAGATCACACTTTCCAGTTTAACACCAGCCGACAGAAGGGAAAGACTTTATAGCAGTTCGGTCACTATCTTTGGGCAATTTTGCCCTGACAAAGCAGGGCAAGCGTAGCGGTCTGCGTTACATGTTCTGCCGTTTCTGGTATGCCGTTTTTAGTCTGTTCATTGCGTCCACCAGGACGGCGCGCGGGCAGCCAACGTTCAGACGCATGTGCCCCTCTCCGCCTGGGCCATATTGTGACCCCGGCGACAGGCCGAGTCTGGCTTCATGGACAAAAAAATCGCTTAGCTGCGTCTCGTTAAGCGCCATTTTTTCAGCATTCAGAAAGAGCAGATAGGATGCGCCACCATAGACAATTGAGATCAACGGACAGTGCATTTCGATTTCACTTTTAACAAATGCCACGTTATCAGCCAGATAAGCTAATAATTCCCGGTGCCAGTCACCGCAATGGGTATAGGCGCTATAAATCGTTGCCTGTTGCAGTGAGTGAGTCTCTGCAAGATAACAGTTATCGAGAAAATGATAGAACCGGTGACGCAGTTCATCATTCTTTATAATGGCTATTCCTCCCTGGATCGCCGCCGTGTTGAAGGTCTTGCTGACAGAAGTCAGTACGATTGACTGACTTCCTGCTGCGTCATCGAGGGTAAAAAAGGGCAGGTGTTGCTTACCTGGCAGAGTTAAATCGCTATGCACTTCATCGGAAAGAATGATGACACCCGCCTGCTGGCAATAGTGACTGATTTTTTCAAGCGTTTCCCGTGACCACACCATTCCACCAGGATTATGTGGCGAGGGAAAAAGAAACATTTTGCACTGTTTAAGTTTTTCGCTGAAATCTCGCCAGTCAAATTCATAGCAACCGTCTTTTTCAATGAGACGGGTCTGGAGTAAATGCCTGCCGCTGGTTTTCACCAGGTTAGGGTAGGGGTCATATATTGGGGTACAGGTTAATATATTGTCTCCCGTGCGGGTAAGTGCCAGCAAAGACATGACAATAGTTTTTATGACGCCGGGAACAAAATGCAGCCAGTGCGATTTAAGCTCGGCATCATACTGTTTTGCGTACCACTGGATAACGGACTCTTTCCATTGCGGATAATCCAGGTTATAGCCTTGCACTGGCTGCGACACCACCGAACGCAGTGTATTCATGACAGGCTCTGGCGTCAGAAAATCCATGTCTGCAATCCACAGCGGTAATACATCGGTAGTGCCGTACATTTGTTGCAATTGGCCGTATTTACGGCAATTAACATCCCTTGTGACAAGATCATCAAACAAAGACATTGCTAACTCCTGGAAAGTCTCTGAAAATAGTTTACGCAACGCAAAAAGCGCAGAATGTTTATGTATATCTAATTGATATATTAAATTTACCCTGGTGATAGCTAATATTTATCTGCGTATTAGCCTATGATTTTTGCTCAACCATATGCTCTGTAGCTTCATTTGGTTCATATTTAGCAATACCGATACCCGTTGCCGCCCATAGCAGGGCAAAAATAACGCCGCTGTAGCAGAGGATTGCCCATGGAAGGTAATCAAGAGTTGTCACGCCCAGCATAGTGGCGCAATAAACACCCGAAGCAGACCACGGAATAATAGGTTCGACAACGGTTCCGGCATCTTCGGTAGTTCGCGAGAGGTTCTTCGCGGCCAGTCCACGTTTTTTGTATTCATCTTTAAAGGCATCACCGCACAATAACAACGGTAAGGTTCCATTGGCGGTACAGGCGCAAATGGTGAACGTCGTAACAATGGTGGTAGCGACTAAGCGGAATGTTGATTTAACCCCTTTTGTCAGCGCGTTAATGACCGTGTGCAGGGAGCCTGTCGCGCTCATGGCACCAGCAAAACTAAAGGCGCTGAAGACGGTCACAAAACTGCTGAACATAGAGATTGCGCCGCCTCGCTCTAATAAGCGTGAGACATCAGATGACAGTGCAGGAATATGATCTCCGGTGAGCATCGCGAGCTTAAAGCCGCTGACCACGGATTCGCCGACCGAAGATGCGCTGAATTGTTGAAAAACCAGAGCCAGAATCATTGATACGATGGTGGACAAAAACAGCATCGGGATAGGCGGTTTTTTCGACAGTGAACCGTACAATACTATAATCGGTGGTAGCAACAACAGAAGGTTGAACTGATAAATCTGGCCGATAGCGTTCATTAAATGAGTGATATTTTCTGGTGCACTGGCAGAGGCATCAATGCCCATACCCATATAGCTATACACCACGCAGCAAATAATGAATCCCGGACCGGTGGTCCATAGCAAATGGCCAATATGGGAGTACAGATTTACACCGGCAGCCAGCGCCGCCATATTGGTTGAATCAGAGACAGGCGAGAGTTTATCGCCAAACCAGCACCCTGAAACAATGGCGCCGGCGGCGATGGGTAGAGAGACATTAAGGCCAATGGCTACACCAATCATGGCAATTCCGACGGTACCAATGGAACCCCACGACGTGCCGGTACACACTGAAATTAATGCACCCAGCATAAAGGCTGAAATATAAAAATACTGGGGGTTAATCCACTTCAAACCATAATAGATCATCATCGGGATGGTACCTGATACCATCCAGGAGCCAATCAAAAAACCGATACTGGCGACAATCAGAATGACTGGCAGTGCTTCTGATATTTTATTGCAAATCGATTGCAGAATATCATCCCATGTATAACCATGAGCAATGGCGATAAATGAAGCGGCTGCCGTTCCCATCAGGATCATAGGTTCGGCGCGAATATTGAATATAAAATATCCGATGCTAATCCCGCCCAGCATGATCACCATCGGTAATACTGACCAGAAGAAAGAAAGTTTTTTTCTGTAGTGTGAGGTACAGCTCTTTTGTTCCATAATTCCATCCCAATCGTTAACGGTTGAACAAGCCAAAGAAATACCTGCTACAGGCCAATCAATTACAGAATGGCGTAGTTACGTGAGTTGATAATTGAACTCTATTTTATTAACTGTTTCAGGCGATCTGTTCTGGCCTGCTGTTATGATGTTCATATTTCAGCAGTAAAATAAGAGATAGATTTTATAGTCAATTATCCCTCCGCATAAGGTGGATGATTTCGGCGTTGCTGACTGAGCTTGCGATACTGCTGAGGCGGCATACCGACGTATTTATGAAATGAGCTATAAAATCGACTGCTGGAGCGAAAACCCGCAATCATCGCGATATCCAGAATGGTTTTATCGGTATCGCTGAGTAATGCCCGTACATGGTTAATGCGCATCGCCGTAATATATTGTTTCATCGTTAGTTGCATTACGCGATGAAAGATACCCATTGCATAATTAGGATTAAGTTTGACGTGATCGGCAATGGCCTCGACAGTCAGCAATTTGTCACAGTTGGCGGCAATAAATTCCAGCATCTGGCTGACGTAAAATTGTGAATGCCGCGAAATGCTGTTCTTCTGGGTCCGTGCAGTTTGGTTTCCCAATACTGTCCGCCAGCCTGAGAGGCTAAACCGCTTGAGCATCAGGGCGATTTCATCAATGGCTAACTGACGAATCTGTTCGTTATCGCTGTTGAGTTCATTTTGCCAACGTTGAACCTCAAAAGCGCTAAGCTGCTGGGATGCCGACGAGGTAATCACCCTGCCGTGCGTCACGTGATTAATCAACTCTCTATCCAGCGGCCAGGACAAAAATAAATGCATTGGCAAGTTGAAGATAGCCATCTGCTTGCAGTGCCCTGCATTCGTGAGCTGATGGGGGGTACACGCCCAGAACAGTGTGATAAAGCCTTGTTTGCTCTGTACTACTTCGTCATTGAACAGGTACTCAACATCACCATCAAATGGCACATTCACTTCAACCTGCCCATGCCAGTGACTGTAAGTCATGGCCAGCGGCTCCCGCAGCTCGACATCCATACGCTGATACTCTGAATAGAGTGCCAGTGGGCTACGAGTCTTTTTTTCATAGCTGCGACACATATGGGGATCATGTGGCAGCTGCGGAATACTTTTAGCCATTACGGGTTGGTTCCTGAAAAGTGAATTTGACCATGAGGTAGCGCCAAAGCATGAACATAGCTTAACCGAAAAAAATCACCGTTTTCTCTCCATTTTCGCGAAATTATTCCCAAAAACTCAGATCGCCTGTCTGTCACGTGAAGATCTGAGTTATCGGGAATGACGAGCTTTACATCTGTATTCCCGGTATGCAGAGGCGCATAAATCGGAGTTATAGCAATGGCTCAAATTCACGCCATACCGTACATTTTTAGAGGTAACCACTGATAAAGGAATCATCATGTCCAGGCTCCGTACTTTAGCAACGGCTTTAGTCGCTGTTGCCGCGATGACGATGTGTGTCACGCCGGTATTTGCTAACCCCGGAAACGGTAATGGGAATGGTAACAGCGGCAATCATGGTAATAGCGGGAATAACGGTAATCATGGTAGTAGCCAGAAAGGAAATTCAGGTCACAAAGGCAATCAGCAGTCAGATCAGCGTAAAAATTATGGCAAACCTGATCACGTCGATAGTGACATCAGCTATCACGTGGCAAGGCAATACGCTGTCCGATATGGTTTGACGGGGTATAAGTCACTGCCACCGGGTATTGCAAAAAATTTGGCTCGAGGAAAACCGCTCCCTCCTGGAATTGCGAAGAAGAGCGTGCCGCCCTCTATGTTGAATCAACTCCCGTATTATCCTGGCTATGAATGGCAGGTTATCGGTGACAATCTGGTGTTGATTGCACTGAGCACCGCTGTCGTCACCGCCATTATTAATGGTGTGTTTGATTAAGAAGCATAGCCGTAACGGCCCCATGGCGGCGCTGATGCTTTATCCGGCCTACTAAAGCCTGTGAAACGTAGGCCTGATAAGCGCAGCGCCATCAGGCATTGACTGCCCGTGGCGGACGCAGGGGAAATCATAACCCGTACAGTTTTATTTTTCGGTACAGCGTGGCAATGCTGATCCCCAATTCTGTCGCGGCTTGTTTCTTACCTTCAACGCTTGAACCAAATCGCTGTATGACGTTTTCAATGGCATCTCTTTCTGCTTGTTTACCCTGATGGGCAAGCTGGCGAGGTTGCGCCATCATGGTGCTTTTTCTGCCATCGGCTGCGGTAAGCAGGTAAGGGGGAAGATGGCTGGCGTTGATCCCGGCGGCTTCTCCGCGCATGACAAAAATGTACTCGATGACGTTGCGCAGTTCACGGATGTTGCCCGGCCAGTGCCAGGCATAAAGGCGGTTAATAACATCATCGGGAAGTTTTTGCGGCGGTCGCTGGTAGCTTAGCGAAAATTCATCGGCAAAATATTGTGCCAGGACGGCGATATCCGCCCGCCGTTCGCGCAGGGAAGGGAGAACCAATGGCACCACGTTCAGGCGATAGAAAAGATCTTCACGAAACTGATTATTCTCGACCATCGCGCTGATGTTTTTGTTGGTTGCAGCAATAATCCGTACGTCAATATTGATGGTGTTGTTGGACCCCACACGGGTGATGGCTTTTTCCTGCAGAACCCTGAGCAGCTTGGCCTGCAAATGCAGTGGCATATCGCCAATCTCGTCGAGGAACAGGCTACCCCCATTGGCCAGCTCAAATTTCCCCACCCGTCCTTTGGGATCGGCACCGCTGAATGCGCCGCGTACGTAGCCAAACAGTTCACTTTCCAGGAGCTGTTCAGGGATAGCGGCGCAGTTGATGGTCACGAAAGGGGCGGCTTTACGCGGACTGCTCTGATGAATGGCAAATGCCACAACTTCTTTACCTGAACCACTTTCCCCGGTGATCAGTACACTGGCATAGCTGTTGGCGATTTTGCCAATGGTACTTCTGAGTTGTTCCATTGAGGGGGAATGGCCAATCAGACGTACCTGTGTATCAGACTCATATGGCGAGGGGGCAATCGTGCTCAGGTAGTCGTGCGCATCGCGAAAGATAACCATTGTTAATCGGTCGTTATCCAATGACGAGAGCGAGATCTGTTTACACAGCACATGGTGTTTTTGCCCTTCAAGCGTCAGCCATGCTTCCTCATCGCCATACAAGCTGTCTCCGGTTGTTTCAATGGTCAGGGGTAATCCCTGAACCTCACGGTTAAGTATGCGATCTGCTGAATGGTTGGCATGCCAGATGCGGCCCTTGCCATCAATGGCCACAACGCCGCGATCCATTGCATCAATCAGACGACGAAAGGCGCCGAGTGTCTCCTGCGCGCGTAAGCGTTCCAGGCATTCAAAGACCTTACTGGAGATCATGACGGCAATTTGCTCTATAAAGGTGACAAATTTATCGATCTGGCTAAGCAAGGTGTCACGCTGTATTTGCGTGGAGCAAATAATACCGATCACCCCAATGACACGGTTATTGAGAAAAATAGGGGCATTCAAATCCAGCATTTCAGAGCAGTAATGGTGTTTTTCACACAGCTGACATAGAGGATGTTCACCGGGGTTTTTGATCAATACCGTCTCACGGACCTGCAAAACATGCCGATAGATATAACCATTTTTTGCCACGTTCTCATTGAGCATATGTCGGTATTTACCGGTGCCAGCAATGCGCATTAAAGATTCATCAATGATTTCTACATCAGTCCCGGTAATGCCAGAAATAGCATCGGCATAATTGCATATATCATCCTGAATATTGCTCAGTACTGAAATCATGATACTTCTCCGGTAAAGTGTCTCATTTCTCAATGAAAATGATAAATAGGCGAATCATCGCAAAATTGATTTGCGAAAAATCAATCTACGGCATTGTTTTTGGATGTTTTTTTAATTTTATCCTTCGTGATCACACTATTTCTCATTTATGAGAATTTATCAAAATCAGACGATAAACTACCGCAGACTATTTTTACCTTGTTAACTTTAGAAATTTCTTAATGTATTGAAATAAAAGCATTTATTAAATTATTTCAAAGCATTCCCTCATTTTCTAAAAAACTGGTAAGCATTTTGCTCTTATGGATTACCGATAGCGTAAATAACTCTGTATTACACCGATTACAGGGAATGAATTACCAGGACAATGAGGTTTTATGATGCAGAAAAACTTATCATTTTTTATCAACCAGACGCCGTTTACCGAACACCCTAACGCACCGCTGGCACCCTTTAGTCGCCAGGAACTGGTAAAAGCGTTGAATTTTCATCGGTCTATTCCGGGATATGCTCCGACGCCGCTGTATACGCTGCCGGCACTTTCTCAAAAACTGGGCGTAAAAAATATTTACCTCAAAGATGAGTCTCAGCGTTTTGGCCTGAAAGCGTTCAAAGCGCTGGGCGGCGCCTACGCGATGGCATGCCATATCGCGGAATTAGTGGGGAAGGATATCAGCGAATTACCGTTTGATGTCATGACCAGTGAAGCAGTACGCCATGACCTGAAGACCGTGACATTTGCCACCACCACCGACGGTAACCACGGGCGCGGCGTGGCGTGGATGGCACGCCAGTTAAAGCAAAATGCGGTGGTTTACATGCCGAAAGGGTCTTCACAGCAGCGGCTGACATCAATCCGCAATGAAGGCGCTACCGCTGAAATCGTGGATATGAACTATGACGATGCCGTGCGCATGACCGCGGATCAGGCGCAAAAGTATGGCTGGATCGTTGTACAAGACACGGCCTGGGAAGGGTACGAAAAGATCCCTCTGTGGATTATGCAGGGCTACGGCACGCTGATGCTGGAGGCGATTGATCAGCTCCATCAGGTTGCTCCGACGCATGTTTTCGTCCAGGCCGGTGTGGGGTCATTTGCGGGAATGGTACAGGGGATGGTGACGGCCGCGTGGGGCGAAAATCGTCCGAAAGTGATCGTCGCTGAAGCGCTAATTGCTGACTGTCTCTATCGTTCAGCCCGTGCAAAAGAGGGGGATGCTGTTGCGGTAGGTGGCGATTTACAGACCGTGATGGCGGGTCTGGCCTGTGGTGAGGCAAACAGCATTGGCTGGAAGTTACTGCGTGATTATGCCACTGCATTTGCTTCCTGCCCTGATGAAATCGCAGCGCTGGGGATGCGTATGTTGGGTAACCCGCTGGCGGGCGACCCACACATTATTTCAGGTGAATCTGGGGCCGTCACGACAGGTCTTCTGGCGCTGTTGATGACCAGCCCGGATTTGGCACCAACCCGTGAGCAACTGGGTCTGGATGAGCATTCCCGCGTGTTGCTGATCAGTACCGAAGGTGATACCGACCCGCAACAATATTTGGATATTGTCTGGGGCGGTCAGTACCCGGGCATCAATAAATAATTTCCTGATTGAGAGCATTAACGGAGAAACCCATGTTATCTGCAACCCGTATTGAAGAAGTTATTAAAAATTGTCAGGCGCTGATCCAGCAAAAAAGCTATTCCGGTCAGGAAGGGGACGTGGTAAATGCCATAAAAACAATGATGCAGCATTACCAGTTCGACGACATCCATGTTGATAAGTACGGCAATATCGTCGGCGGTATTGTGGGAAATAAGCCGGGGAAAACGCTGGTTCTGGATGGGCATATCGATACTGTGCCGGTGAACGAAGAGAAATGGACCCGCAACCCGTACGGCGGTGATATTGACGATGGCAAAATTTATGGCCGTGGCACCACCGATATGAAAGGTGCTGTTGCTGCGATGATCTCCGCCGTAGGCTTTTTTGGCCAGGATAATCAGCGTAATTTCGCGGGGAAAATTTACGTCGCCTGTATCGTTCATGAAGAATGTTTTGAAGGCATTGCCGCTCGCCTGGTCAGTGAGCGCTATAAGCCTGATTACGTCATCATTGGCGAAGCTTCTGAACTGAATCTGAAAATCGGTCAGCGTGGTCGTGCCGAAATTGTGGTTGAAACCTATGGTAAGCCAGCACACTCCGCCAACCCGCAGGCAGGAATTAATGCGGTGTACAAAATGGCGCAGTTGATCGACAAAATTCGCACTATCGCTCCGCCAACCCACCCGGTGCTTGGACCCGGTATCCTGGAACTGACAGACATTAAATCGTCGCCATACCCAGGCGCATCAGTGGTGCCGGATTACTGCCGCGCCACCTACGATCGCCGCTTGCTGGTGGGCGAAACCAAAGAAAGCGTTATTGCGCCACTGGAAAATGCACTTGCCGAGCTAACCGCCCAGGACCCGCAGTTCAAAGCCCGCGTCTCTTACGCCGTTGGCAAGGAGTCTTGCTATACCGGAGCCACCATTGAGGGTGAGCGTTTCTTCCCTGGCTGGGTTTATGACGAGTCCGACGAGTTCGTGCAGGCCGCTCTGGCGGGCGTTCGCGAAGCGGGTTTCTCGCCAACGATTACTCAGTACTCATTTTGCACTAACGGCAGCCACTACGCGGGGGAAGCGGGGATCAAAACCATCGGGTTTGGGCCGTCGCGTGAAAACCTGGCGCATACCATCGACGAGTATATCGAGATCGATCAGTTGACCGGCTCGGCCAGCGGCTATTACAGCATCATCCAGACACTCTATCGCCGTTAAAAAATAAAGATAAAGACCTCTTACCTTACAGGTGGTGCTGCTTCGCGGCACCGCAACGGAGAATAACGATGAAAACCATTTTTAAAAACGGAAATGTGATTGATGGAACGGGTAATCCCGGCCGAATTGCCGATGTAATGGTTGATGAAGGGCATATTGTCGAAATTGGTCAAATTGATGTGGGCGTCAATGAACAGGTTATTGATGCAACAGGGAAAATTATTTGTCCGGGCTTTATTGATACTCACACACACTCTGACCTGTCAGCCATTATTAATCCTGCGCTGTCAGCGAAAATCCGTCAGGGCATTACCACCGAGTTGCTGGGGCAGGATGGCGTAGCGCTGGCACCATTGCCGGAGGAATATATTCCGGCATGGCGTAAAAATATTGCCGGACTGGACGGCGACACCGACAAAATTGACTGGAAATATAAAAACACGGACGGCTATCTCAACCTGTTGGCATCCCGACATCCGGCGACAAATCTGGCGTATTTGGTGCCACACGGTAACGTACGCATGGAAGCGATGGGGCTGGATGGACGCCCTTCCACGCGTGAAGATGTGGCGAAAATGTGTGAAGTCCTTGAGCGTGAGCTAAAAGCCGGCGCGTTTGGTCTTTCTACTGGGCTTATCTATATGCCGTGTGCCTTTGGTGATACCGCCGAAATGATTGAGTTGTGCAAGGTCACGGCGAAATATGACGGGATCTTTGTGGTACACCAGCGCAGTGAGGCTGACGATATCATCAGTTCAACGCAGGAACTGATCGATATCGCTAAAGCCACCGGCGTCTGGTTGCATATTTCACATATGAAAGTCTGTGGGAAGAAAAACTGGGGGCTGATTGACCAGATGTTGGGCATGCTGGAGCAGGCCCAGGAAGAGGGGATCCGTATTTCTTACGACCAGTATCCGTACGTGGCGGGAAGCACCATGCTCGGCGTGATCCTGCCACCGTGGGTCCACTCCGGCGGGACGGACAAATTACTTGAGCGTCTGGCCTCGCCTGAATTGCGCGCCAAAATGATAGAGGATATCCAGCAGGGCATTCCTGGTTGGGATAACTTCATTGATTTTGCAGGTCTGGATCAGATTTTTGTCACCAGCGTCAAGACAGAGAAAAATCAGGATGCAGTTGGTCTGAACCTTGTTCAACTGGGGGAATTGCGCGGTAAAGATCCGTACAACGCCACCTTCGATCTGTTGTTTGAAGAAGAAAACGCCGTTGGCATGGTCGATTTCTACGGTACTGAAGAGCACGTTATTAAGTTTCTCTGCCGGCCGGAACAGAACGTGTGCACGGACGGACTGATGGGCGCGGGTAAACCACATCCACGTGTGTTTGGCGCCTTCCCGCGGGTGCTGGGTAAATACGTGCGTGAAGAAGGATGCCTGAGTTGGGAAGCGGCAATCCGCAAGATGACAGGCAAACCCGCTGAGGTGTTGGGTCTGCAGGATCGCGGATTACTGAAGGTAGGGTATGCGGCGGATATTGTGATGTTCGATCCTAATACTATTGCGGATAAGGGGACATTTGTTGAACCTAATCAGTATCCGGAAGGGATTGAAATTGTGATGGTTAATGGACGCATTGCCTTAATTAATGGCACGGAAAGTTATGCCTGTAGCGGTACTGTTATCAGAAAACAATATTAATAAATAACGCTAAACACGCATTGATCTATCGCGACCATTTTTGGCCGCGGTAGATCACTACACCCCAAGGACATCACAATGAACCTACAAACATCTTTACCTTCAGGTAAACCTAAGACCTGGAAAGCAAGATATACCGTCCTGACGTTAATCTGGCTGGCGTGGCTACTCTCGTTCCTCGACAGAATGGTCATGAGCGTGTCGTTGCCTTATATCGGCAAAGATTTAAATCTTGATACAACCCAACAAGGTTTAATTATTAGCGCCTTTTTCATTGGTTACGCCGCGTTCCAAATCCCCGGTGGTTTACTGGCGGATAAGTTTGGCTCACGTAAAATTATGGCCATTGGTATTGCCTGGTGGTCTGTCTTCACCAGCTTAACCGGTGCGGTATTAACGCTGCCGTTGATGCTGGCTGTTCGCTTCTTCTTCGGTATTGGCGAAGGGTGCTTCCCGTCGGCTTCCTGGAAAATGATTTCCACCTATTTTCCTTCGAAAGAGCGCGGTCGGGCTACAGCAATTCAGTCAACGGTAAATACCTTAGGCCCCGCACTGGCGGTGGTGGTCGCTGCAAGTATTATCGGAGCGTTTGGCTGGCACATGGTCTTTATTGTGCTGGGGATCCCGGGCCTGTTTATTGCTGCGGGTATCTACTTATTTACGCGTGACAACCCGAAAGATCACCCTGCAATTACGCAACAGGATCTGGCCGATTTAGCTGCTGACGATCAGGGGGGCCTGCAAAACACGAGCGCTATCGCGTTTAAAGACGTGCTCACGATGCCGGTGCTCTGGCAGATGGCCAGTATCTGGTTCTTGTTTGATATCACCTTCTGGGGGTTTTCAACCTGGTTGCCAAGCTACCTGATCACCGTTCGTGAATTCTCGCTGGCGAAGACGGGGGTGATGGCGGCAATTCCGTTCCTGTTTGGTGCGGGTGGGACATTAATCGGCGGATATTGCTCAGATAAATTCAAACCGATGCGCAAAACGTTGTATGTCGTGACGTCGGTTATTGCGGCGGGCTTCCTGTATCTGACTTTCAGCGTGAGCAGTGCGGATATGGCGGTGGTTTATCAGTGTATCTCTGCGTTGTTTATGTTCTTTGCCATGGCGACATTTTGGGGCATTTTAATGGATACCATCCCCAGCAATATCATGGGGCGGGCTTCCGGTATCGTTAACTTTGGCGGTCAGATGGCGGGGGTAGTTTCTGCGCCGATTATTGGCTGGCTAATCCAAAGCAGCGGCGGAAGTTACAACAGTGCGTTTATCTTTATGATCGCCGCACTGTTATGTTCCGCCGTGGTGACGTTGACCGTAAAAGGTTCACATGCCGTAGGTGCAATACCTAGTAAAGCCTGATTAGTATTAAACGCCTGTGGCTCTGCTGTTCCAGAGTCACAGGATTTATCGTTATGCTGTTAAATTAAACCTTTAATCGTTCTCTCTAAGGAAAACAATAGCGGATTTTTTAAACTGCAAAAATAAGATGTCTTACTGTTTATTTCACCCAGATCGGGATAGGTGCGTATAACATTGTTATTAGGGAAGCAATTTGTATAAACGTCAAGGTGATTTAAAACCTCGGCATTTAATGGCCTGGCTCTTTTATATACCTCTTTGGTGAATGAACTGCATTTAGAGCAATTGCATTGGCACTCGGTATTTTCAGGGGTAATGATGAAGTCATTATTGTTGATAGTAAAGCCTAGCTTTTCTCGTCTGCTATAGGCGTCCATTATTCCTTTGGCTTCATGCTTGAGTAGTATACCGACGCGTTCACTCCGCTTTAAGTAGGGTGTTAATATATAACTCAACAATAAAATGGTCCGTTCATTCATGGTTGGGTATTGATTGAGATAGCTCATTTGCCTGGTCTTGATAATAAAATAGGATGCAATGACAAAGCCAAGGCAGCGGGATGTTTTTGCCAGCAGATCCCCGTTTTGTTTTTGCCGGCTATCTGCATAGGCTAATGGTATGAGCGTGTTTTCGAAGGCTAAAAAATCGGCAATAAATTCCATTGTTCTGATGTAGGGAAACAGATTGCCGTTATGTTTACTCAACTCATGCTGGCGGCAGGTGAGATGAACCAGTTCATGGAAAAAAATGAAGTTCATAAAAGATTTTGCTGTGTTAAGTGATATATCTGCTGATTTTATGTCAACTCTATTGGCGATAATACAAAGAGCCGTATCAGCTAATGCGGTATGTTTAAATATGGTCGTTAAGTCGAGGCTGATGTTTAAATTGTAGATGCCAGCCACAATAATGACCCATGAATAAAATCTTCGATTGACTGCAACATAAGCAATTTCATCTTTAATATTGATCTGGACCAATGGTTCATTCTCGTAAACGAACCCCCAAACGGTCTTCCTGACAGGGACCAGCGAGTCCTTTCCTGGCCAAACATCAAGGATTAAATCGAGTTCAGTAAAAGAATACCAGGTGATATCGGTATCAATATCTGCAGGTGAACACCAGGACTGATAAGGCCATAAGTCGGGCATAATATCAGGGAAAACAACATTGTGTAATGACTCTCGTATTTGATTCATTTTACTCTACACCATCAATCAAATGCTTCGCTTACGACCAGAAGGGCAGCGTAAGTTGCTATTCCGGCACCCTATTTTTCTCCTTTGTGTGTGAAAATGATGCTTTTAACGTTGAGGGAAATATCCTGCCTGGTTACGCTATTATTTTACTACCCAGTTCCTCAAGCACCTCCTGATCGCCAGTGAGTCAAATTGTTATCACCCAAAAGTATGAGAAAGTATATTTACTGATATATTAACTCATGCCGCACCGATGCAACCCGGCGGGGTGTTCAGAGATCGCACCGGCAATATAGAGATGTAGAAATAAGTGTAGGGCAATTTTATGTAGAAATAAAACGCATGGGCCATAAGATATGTGCAGTATGTTGAAAAATAATGTTTTTTATTGATGGTGAATTTAGAATATATATGAATATGTCACTTTTCAGCGTAGCGGGGTATTTGGTCTCGGAAATCGGACAATTTCGGATTCTGCGGCTTTGCGAAACAGAGCCGCAGACGATGTGTTGAAAAATTAAGGTGCAGTACGGGAGGATATTTACAGAAAACTACCCGATTTAATGGGGGTTATTTATTTTACATACGATACTCGATCATCCCACTCTTGCTGGCAACCCAGTCATAAAGGCGCTGACCGCGGAGGTTTGTTTCATGTGTGTGCCAGTATAATCTTGAAGCATGGCGCTTGCGGGCGTGCTTTTGAACATACTCGATAAGCTGCTTGCCGATGTGTTTGCCCCGGGTTTCTTCACTAACAAATAAGTCCTCCAGATAGCAATAATCAGACTCCGCCCATGTTGAGCGATGAAAGAGATAATGCACCAGACCGACAATTTTACCGTCAGATTTTGCGACAGCACAAAAAACAGGCTCCACAGGATTGAGAAAACGACCCCAGGTTAATTGTGTGACCTTGTCTGAAATTTCAGTACGATAAAAAATCTGGTAATTTATCCAAAGCGGTAGCCAGCCCGCGTAGTCTTGCTGGGTGACGGGTTCGATGGTAATCGGCGCAGTTGTGTTTGGGTTACTCATAGGTCTCCTGATAATTTTAGTCAGAGCGGTGTTCTATGGCGGTTATCCTAAATATTGCTTAAGCCACCGCAAAGAGACACTTTGCATATATTTCCAGGATCCACTTTTAACGTAAGAGCGAGTGCAATGAAAAAAAATAGTGCACCTTTATTTCAGGAACTTTTTTTAGAGCAAGGTGTTATTAAGGAACAGGTGTACCATGCGCTACGCAACGCAATCGTAGAAGGTCGTCTGCCGCCAGGGACAAAGATACCTTCAACCCGTGGCCTGTCCGAGATGATGTCAATTTCACGGAACTCGGTAATTGCGGGTTATGACCGACTGTTAGACGAAGGGTATATTCAGACGCGCAAAGGCGCCGGAACCTTTGTCACGCCAAGTCTTCCTGACCGCAGCATCAGCGGTCTCTATCCTGAAGCGCTGCAAGGCGGTGAACTGCCCGCTGATGGGCAGCTAAATGCGGATATCGTATCCGTTCGTGGATTATGGTCTGGCGATGTTGAAGGGCGTGAAATGAACCGTCTGTTCGCCGTCGGTGTGGGCTGTACCGATCTCTTTCCTCATTCATTATGGGGCAAGTTGCTGGGGCGAGTCTGGAGACAATCCCGGCATCAACTCGGATCTCATACCAGCCCCTGCGGTTTTTATCCCTTACGGAAAGCAATTTGTCACTACGTGAAAACGACGCGAGGGGTTAACTGCAGTGAAGATCAGATCATTATCGTCAACGGTATTCAGCAGGCGTTAAATATTACTGCCCGAGCGTTGCTTACGAAAGGAAATGACGTTTGGCTGGACGACCCTGGTTATAAAGGCGCGCGCGGGGTATTTATGTCAACAGGGGCAATGGTGAGACCTGTACCAGTGGATAGCGAAGGAATGAATGTTCAATACGGCATCGATCATTTCCCTCATGCGAAACTGGCCTATGTTGTTCCTTCCGATCAGTACCCACTTAGCGGGACCCTCAGTTTATCCCGACGACTTGAGCTACTGGAATGGGCTCGGGTTAACCGGGCATGGATATTTGAAGATGATTACAATAGTGAATTTCGTTATGTCGCACGTTCTTTGCAAGCCTTGCAGGGATTAGATCAGCATCAGCGGGTAATATATTCAGGGACATTTTCAAAAATGATGTACCCAGAATTTCGTTTAGGTTTTTTAGTTGTCCCGCCAGGATTAAAAGAACAGTTTATCGTGACAAAATATTTCTCCGATATTGGCTCCAGTTATCTTGAGCAGGCGGTACTGGCGAGTTTTATTGAAGAAGGACATTACGCCAGCCATGTGCGACGGGTTCGCAAGGCATGCTACGAGAGGCGAACGGCGTTGGTCAATGCTATTCAATGCTATCTTGCCGATAAAATGACCGTCCAGCCTTCTGATTCTGGGGTGCATATTGTCTGCTGGTTGCATGACGGGGTGACCGGCGATGAGGTCGAACAGAAAGCCAGAATGTTGGGGATGGGGATTCAATCATTGAGTCATTATTATCATGGGGGTATCTCCCGGCAGGGGATTTTGATCGGTTTTGCGAATCACCCTACAGAGGTTATTGTTGAGGGTATTCGTCGTCTTGCCCATGCCATGTAACGTCGCTTTGATGCTGATAGCGATGCGCGTAATAATGCCATTAATGGCCGTATTTCTTATTTCCACAACAGTTGCATGATCGGTATTTTTTAATTGCGGATAAGCAATACGGTGCTGGAGTTCGGTATAGCATTGTCATGTGGATCTGTTAAAAACATCCATTGTGGTTCTTTTTACCCCGTCAGATGTCTCTTATTCTGCTGTCATTTGACACTCTATTATGAGAGGTAAATAGCATGTCATCCACGTTTAATGAATTCCAGCAGCCCGTGGGTTTAGGGTTACCGGACTGGCAAGGTGCGCGACTTCCCACGGCTCAGCACATCACCGGTCGTTATTGCAAACTTGAGCGTATTAACGTCGAACGCCACGCAAAGGCGCTTTATGACGCCTATTGCGATACGCCTGACTCTCGCGACTGGACCTATCTCGCGTCAGGGCCATTCACGACCTTTGATTCTTTCTTAAGCTATTTAACGACGATTGCGGCGCAGACCGACCCCATGCATTTTGCCGTAATCGATTTGGCCAGCATGCAGGCTGTCGGCACGCTGGCACTTATGCGCATTGATACATCGAATGGCGTAATAGAAGTGGGTTGGGTGACCTATTCATCACGCATGAAACGTTCGCGGGTTTCAACGGAGGTCATGTCGCTGCTGTTAGACTATGTTTTTGAGGTGCTGGGGTATCGTCGCGTTGAATGGAAATGTGATGCGCTTAATGCGCCTTCTCGTGCGGCAGCCACGCGCTTTGGTTTTACTTTTGAAGGCATATTCCGTCAGGCTGTTGTCGTACACCAGCGTAATCGGGACACCGCATGGTATTCAATCATTGATAGTGAATATCCGGCGCTACGCGAAGCGTTCACTCTTTGGCTTGATGAGCGTAATTTTGATAGCGCAGGACAACAGATTAAGCGCCTGGCAGCATTGATAAATAATGAAATCATGACGCCATAGATGCCCGCTCCGCCATAATACGCCGGCAATGTTATATCCGCTCGCGACACCTTGCCGGGAGCGGCTTTCTGCATTAATACATCTCTTCCACTTCCTCGGCCAGCAGCGCTACCATCTCCTTACCATGACTGATAATCTCCTCCTCACCCCACTGCTTATTGCGCTTCATCAACTCGAGCATCGCCAGAAGTTTCAGACTGTCGATCTCTTTTCGAGCCAGGCTGGCTTCAAAATGCTCTCTCTTTTGCTGGGGTTGGAAATTGCTTAGCCGCGAGTTTTTACTGTGGCTAATCAGGCAGAGATTCCCAAAAGCATGTAACTGCTCTTCATCCATTTTGGGATGACCATCTATAGGGTGCTGAGGATAAAAATGTTCCACCGAGCTTCGGAAGGTAAACTCAAAACGGCGGGCAATATCATTACTCGTGTTTTGTTTTTTCCACAGTAAATAGTCAAGATAGTTAAAAACAAAGTTATTTTCGATAGTCCCGAATCGTAATTTAGCGTTGATAGCCTGCGACCAACGTTTGTCGCAGATGATTTCTGGAAGAACATCATCATCACCAAAAATCATATTGTAATATGATGCAGCTTCATCCTGGGCTAAAAATCTCATAAAGACAAAGCGGCGAGCCATGTTCTCAAGATAAGCCAGATAGTCTCCAGCATCAATTTCATCTTCCGGGCTGTGCTCATCAAACAAATATGTCAGCGCACCATTGAGCCAGTGTTTATAAACCAGCGTTGGTGTTGAGACATGGAAAGCTGATAGTAACATCAGGACCTGGCGGTTTATATCCTCAAACTCTCCCTCGTTATTATCAAAGGTATTAATATAACCTACACTTTGGGGCGAGTATTGATATAAGCGTTTCAGGCTCCATCCGTCTGTGCCCTGAGTGAATTCTCGTTTAATAATATAGCGATCAAAAAGATATTTGCATTTCAGTAAACTATAAATGAAAGCTTTTGCCGCGGCGATTGGCTTTTCCTGCTTCAACAGGCGTGATTCAAATTGCTCTACAAGTTGTTTGTCATCAAGTGGCACTCCCTCAGTTGTACCCGGGTCTCTGCTGACAAGACGGAGTACATGAAGAAGGAAATTTGAAAAATTTATCACGCTGTTAAAACGCTCTGAGCCTGCACTGTCTTCCTCTTGCTGGAGGGTACTATCCAGACGAGTGTCACACAATATTTCTTCCAGAGTTTGCCCCTGGCGTTGATGTTGTGCTTCTGTGGCGTCGGTATCTGGAAATGAGCCTGCTTGATCCAGCAATTCAACCAAATTGGAGAAACTGGTTGGATTAAATTGATGTATATGCTTTTTGCCAAACAGTTGTTGACGTTCTTTTGGCGTAAAACCGTATTGGACGTAACGTTCCATATTCGAACACGCGTCCCATACCCTCGCCAGAGTATCAAGACTTTTGTGTCGCTCTTTGGTATTCCTAATCCCATTCAGGACATTCATCAGACGCGCTTTGACGATTTCGTGTTTTTCGAGTTGTTCGCCGCGATTATTCATTGCCTCAAAAAAATGATTAAGATCGGTATCTGCTGGCACTTCGATACGAGAAATCTGCACGTGATTGAACAGATACTTGCAAAACACCTTCAACGCGCGGCCTTTAAGCTGCAGCTCAGCCAACGCTTTGCCGATCATTTCGTAACCTCTGATCAAACCTTCGTTATAATCGTCTCCGCGCATATGTTGCACATCTACGCCTTGCCATAACTTTTCGAAGGTGAGGGTAGAGACAGGGCGACTTTCGAAAGTGAGATTGAGTTTTTGATACCACTGCATATCAACAGATTTATCTGCGTGGCATTTCAGCCAGTTAGCAAGTAGAGAGAGCGTTGTAAAGCGTTGTTGCCCGTCAATAACTTCATAGCAGTCATCCCCCCGGGAAAACACCACTAATGTACCGATGTAATAAGTCTGCGGATGCCTGGCGGAAGCGGATTTTTTCTGATAATCCAGCACATCCTGTAAAAGCTGAGTGATTTCGCCCTGGCCCCAGGCGTAATTACGCTGGTACATTGGAATCAAATATTTTGCGCGGTCGCTAAGTAAATCGTTTATAAAAAAAGGCCGTACGTGGGAATTACTCATAATATCTCATCTTCCTGAATAGCATGATTAGCTCATCTTCAGTTCCATTGCGATTATTTTTATTATCCTGGATGCCGAGCGTGCGCAGGGGGAAAGCATGTAGATCTTTGGGGTGGCGTGCATCACGGATAGTACGTAGTAGGTTGTTATGTAGCACATAGTTATCGACGGTAGCTAATTGAACCACCTGCTGACCGATACGGCAGGTATATGCCCAGATAAAGCATTTTTCTATCGCCAAAGACAGTTCCTGAGTCCCGAATTTATCAATATAAAAAATCAGTGCGCAATCGAACATCGCCCGGACATAGCGATCGCCAGTGCGGGTGCGCCTGACATAGCTGTTCAGGGTGTATAGAATATTACTTGCGCAGGGTTCCAGCACCTCATTCAATAGCGTAATTGGCTTATTCTCATCAGCATCTTTTTCTCTGTTGATAATAACAGCGACCTGCTTTTGATAATGTTCGGCCATTTCAAAGAAACGGCGGCCATTGATGATCATCTGATCCAGACTGAAGGGGAAACTTAGGCTCTGACCGTCAATTTTGCGTTGGTATTGACTGTTGTAATCATCGACATAGTGGTGGGCGATCCGCAATGAACTCACATACGGGAAATGCGCGATCTGAGAAATATTGATCCCTTTAAACAGGTCAACTTCACCTTTGCCAAAGAAGCGGGCTGATTTACCCTCTGCCCACTGACGAACCCGGAACAGGTAATTGGCAAAGAGCGTTGCCAGCCTTTCGCTAGGCATCCTCTCCCAGTGAGCGACGGCTTCAGCTTTTAGCCCAGCTTCATCAGAGGAAAACTCACGTAAGTGGAAGGCTTTAAGTAGATCGTGGGGAGCCAGATCTTTACCGCGTGCATTTTGTGAATCGAAGAACTGAAATGCTTCTGAAACTTCATTCAACACGAAAGTGACAACTTCGCAGCGGTTCAGCATAAAGTCGATAAGTTCTTCGCTGAACTCGGTGCGTTCAACAAGCCTGAGTAACTCCAGGTAATTACGTCGAAGATTGGCTTGTGAATCCAGACTGGCAAAACGCTGACGTGCCATAAAAGCATCGACATCAGGTTTGAGTTTGGTAAGTTGCTCGACCAGGTCTTTGCGTTTGAGGTTGTGCAGGCGAGTTTCTGTCAATGCTTTGACTGCCAGCATTAAGGTCAGGGTTCGTTGTTGACCATCAACAATATCCAGCCACGTTTTTTCTTCTTCCGAGTGCTTATGGAAAACAACGGAGCCTAGTCGATAGGCCGTTTTATCGCGGTGCGATCCCAGATCGGCAAAAAGGTCAGCTATATTTTTGCTATTCCAGCGATAAGGGCGCTGGTAACTCGGAATCGCTAATTGCTTAACAGAAAGTAATTGACGAATGGGTATGACCTGTTTATCAAGCTGCTCCATCATGCCTCCTGCATGAATTTAAAATGGAGAACAGCTTTTTATTGTCCCTGAAACATTCTATTAATGCAATCAATGATGCTCTAACTTATTGTTATTGCTTGACTAAAGTTAAATTTTCATGGTTCGCGGTTTTTTGTTTATTATTAAATTCACTAAGAACTTTACCATTATTTTAGATGTTATGATTATTATCTATTGTGCCATGTGATTTTCATTTTTGTGGATATATATATTAAAATCGGATGTATTCATTCTATTTTATTCGCCTAATTGAATGGCAGAAAGCAGGTGATATGTTGCCCTAACCACCATTTTTGTGGGGCTAAGGTTAAACTGAACAGATACAAAACGTCCTCAGCTTATGCCAGGGGCTTTTCACCGGTGTTTGGTGGGCTGGCCGACTTTGAATGGGAATATCGCGAACAGTTCATTGCCGGTGATGAACTGAGCCTGCGCAGAATGCAGGGTTTGCGCAACAGTATCGACGTGACAAAATAGGAGATTAACCAGACTGCCGTTCGCTATCGCTATATCCGCTCACATGAGGCGGTGCACAATTTTCTCTGGATTTAGCTGGATGTTCTCGGGCTGTAACGGGCACAAAAAAGCACGCAGGGCTTGCGCCGTGCGGGCTCTTAGGACTTCATCGGATGACTCTGGTAATCACCGATGGAGAATTTTGGGCTGGCGTCCTTGTAATTGGTGGGGGAGGTGGTTGAGTTTGTTGGGGATTTTGATTTTTTGCGCGAAGGGGAAGGCGCAAAAAGAGTGGCGATGGTGTTGATATGGAAGGGGTTTTTTTATCTTTTTGATTTTTAAGTTGATTGTTGAGGGCTGGGTTTTGCGTGTTGGTTGAGGCTTTGGTGGACGTTATAGGCTTGTCGTTCGTTTCCTCAAGTGAGCGTTTCTGTCGAATAGTTCACTCTCTTGAATTTTCCAGACTGTAGACCATGCTCATCTAATACATGTGAAAAACAATAACGTCATCTATCGCAGAAGGAGATACGGGTACCCAAAGGCCGTATGAAAAGGGGTCGGCCTCATGTCGTCTATCTTTCCCGTCAGGCTTGCGATCTGCTGGTGGCGCTGAAAATGTGTGCTGGAGGAAGTCCTTACTTACTTGCCGGGCGCTACAGTATCAACAAACCGCTGTCTAATGCAGCTCTCAACGGTGTTATCACCACGACAGTAAAAGTTGCACAGTCGCAGGGGAAGTCGCTGGAGCATTTTACCCTCCATGACATGCGACGAACTGCCAGCGCTTTATTACATGAGGCTGGGTATCCATCAGACTGGATAGAGAAATGCCTCGCGCATGAGCAAAATGGGGTGAGGGCAATTTACAACAAAGCGAAATACGCGCAGCAGCGTGCTTACATGTTGCTGCAGTGGGCGGATATGGTTGATAGATGGATCGCTGGGACGCTGGTGAGGCTTATACCGTTTTCTCCAACCAACTACGAAAAGTGGGTGTTAGGCGAAGCCAGTGATTTAAATTGCAGTAATTAATACCATAATTCAGTCGTATCCACATTGATATCTAGAAATTGGCTGGATTCACCATATTTTTAATCTAAGGCCATAAGTATATGGTCTGCATGAAATGCTGTATATAAAACCAGTGTTTTTATATATAGGTTTTTAAATGGGGTATAATGTGATAAGTTGGATACAATGGATAATTTAACTTAGATATCAAAAGATTGCGTATTAGATTAATGCACGATTGGGTGATAACTTTTTAAAGTATATCTTTAAGGTATTCCGAATATGCTTAAATGTCATTTCTATGCGCTACCTGCTGGCCAAGGGGATTGTTTAGTAATTCAATTCCAGGGAGACGATGGTGGATATCACAATATTCTCATTGATGGTGGGAATAGAAATCAATTAGAATTTAACATACAGAAAAGAATGTTAATTTCGATAATTGATAATGGTAATAAAGGAATCTTTGATCTTGTAATTGTAACGCATAGTGATGATGATCACATTTCAGGTATTCTTAAAATTATGGGAGACAGCGATTTAGAGCCACTTGTAAAAGAGTTATGGTTTAATTCTGAAAAAACAATAAATTCTTTTTTTAATACTAAATGTAAAAATACACAAAAATATAACCTTGAAGGGAAAATCATCGGTAGTAATAAGTCATCAAGGGCGCAGGATAATAATTTATACACTCTTTTAGATAAAGGTAATAAGTGGAATAAAAGGATTATATTGTCAGGGATGTCAGAAAAAATAGCTAATTTGACTATTAATATATTATCACCTACTAAAGATAAATTATCTGCTCTTAATAAATATTGGCCTAAACAAAAGTTAGGCCCAGTTAAATCCAGTGGAGAATATGGATATGATTATAAGACTTCATTGCGAGAGTTTTATGAGAAAATTGATAATTTTACAGAGGACGATAGTGTTGTCAATGGAGCTAGTATAGCATTAAGTATTGAATGGAAAGAAAGACGATTCCTGCTTCTTTCCGATGCTCATCCTACTATTGTCGCAGCAAGTATAAAAGATTTATACGGCGTAGAGAAAACAACATTTGATATAGTCAAAATGTCCCATCATGGGAGTGCGAAAAATATCAATAACGATTTGCTCTCTTTGATCAGTTGTCGTGATTTTGTAGTTTCAGCTGACGCAAATAAACGGCATTTTCATCCGAATAAAGAAGCGTTAAGTCGTGTGTTATTTAGTAATGGTATAGAAAACACTATATTTCATTTTACTTACGACAAGGAAGAGTTAAGAAATATATTTTTATCGGAGCCAGATGTTATGGTGAGGTTTCCATGCAACAAAAATGATGGAGTTCATCTCTCTTATGAGTATTGATATAGCAGATAAGCTGGGAGTAAAAGTAAGCTATAACAATAAAAATAGTAGTGGTTTTATTTGCCATGGTGATGATTATTCTTACGTATTAACAGCAAAGCATTCAATATGTAAATCCAGTCCTAACGATTGTAAATTTAAACATAAGAAATGTGATACCTGTGTTTTTAGTGGTGTGGCAAAAACTAAAGTAAGCATTTGCAAACCTGATACTGATACTTTTCCCCTATGCAAAGTAAAGGATGTTTTACTTTCTCCAAAGAAAGATGTTGCTATTTTGGTCTTAAATAAAAAATCCCATATTGATTTAAAAACAAAAGAATTACCAAGTACAAAAATCATTAATACTGCTAATTATAATTCATCACATAAATTTGTTTCTTGCGGTTATCCTGCAATTAATGAACATCAATCTGTTCAACCTTTGCACTATAATAATTTTAGTTTATTTAGAAATGAAAAAATTTGCCTTCAAATTATTAGTGATACATTGACTGCATTAGAAGATCCTAAAAATGGTCTTTCAGGAAACTCTGGTGCAGGGATCATTTTAAATTCATCTAGTTGTGTGGGATTACTAGGGCTTTATACCGATACTGGTGATTATGGTATTTGTTATGGTGATATAGTCGATTTTTCTATAAATGAACTTCTTACATCTTCTGGATACGTCCCTTTAGAAATGGAAGAGGATCTGTCTAATAATTTTAAAGCACTAATTCAGTCTGATTTTATGGAGTGCTTTGTTCGAATGGAATGTGATTTAAATTTAGACAAAAATCGGATTGTTAACCTTTATAGGCTCTGTTTAGATGGTAAAAAATATAACTATGTTAAGATTGGTGATCGGTTAATTGATTGTATTCCATCATTTTCTCTTTCCCGTAAGCAATTAATGAGGTGTCGCGAGAGAAATGCATTTGGAAAAGCTACGCTATCCGCGATACGTAATTTTTTGAAAATAGAAAGGAAGACTAAGATATCCGAAATGTTATTACAAGGATTTCTTGAATCGTACCTGCATGCGCCTAAACTTTATTCATTTGATGAAATAAATAATGCAGGTTTTCATGGCGCCCATGTTAAATTCAATAAGAATAGGAATGTTGAGTTAATCCATTCGGCTGCATTTATATCTAATTCGTTATCGGATGGCGTTTCATATGCGATAGATGTTATTCTTAAAGCATTTCCTGAGTTAAGATCGTTGGATGGTTTGCTTGGTAATACATTTTTAGAAACAAACTTTACTGAAGATGAGTGCCAAATCCTAGCCAGTCTTCTTATCCCGGGAGAGTCTTCGTACTCGCAGGGTTATGAAGACAGATTGGCTATATTTATTGGCTATAACCATAAGATTGAAGAGTCACTCATATATGAGAATGTATCTAGGTTTCCGTCTTTGCTTGAACAAAAAATTATTCTCAATGTTCAGCAGGCACTAGAATATCGGAAAGAGGAAATCAATAAGTTATCAATAGTTAATGCAACTATTGATTGTTTTTTTGTTCCGTTCGATGATGTGAATAAATTTAATGACGAGTTCATTGAGAGTCTGAAAAATGAAGAAGATTGATTCTTTCATTATAGAAAAAATATTTAACAGCGCATATTTTAAAAAGCTTTATAAAAAAATAATAAAAGCATATTCTGCGTTGACTATAGAATCTGAGAACCATTTCAATATTTCCAATACAGAGTTGAGAGACATATTTAGATTTATTGATTTGTTGGCGAACTCATCTAATCAAAATGCTAGGATGTGTGCATATCACTGGATTAGTTTGCTTGAACCATTTTCTGATAAATGGGGGAAATTCTCACTTATCTCTTCTTTAGTCTACTCTAAACTTGGTTTATACGCATTAGATTTTAATGATCATGCTCTTCCATTTTCGCAGCGACTTGAGAATGAAGCGAAGAAATCTGCCCAAACATTTAGTAATACATATATATTCACCGATGCACAGTTTGATATTTATACGGATATGCTGAAATCACCTTACTATAGTTTTTCAGGTCCAACGTCATTGGGGAAATCATTTATTCTAAAACGCTATATTGAAGAGATTATTCAAAATTCTACATCAAACATTGTCATCTTAGTCCCAACAAGAGCATTGATAAGCCAGTTTTCTTTGGAGATTAAAAATGAATTACATGAACTTATTGAAAATTTCAATTATAAAATAGTGACTCACGGATCATTAGCAAGTAAATCAGATGCCGTAATCATTAAGCATATTTTTATATTGACGCCGGAACGATTGCTTAATTTGTTCTCGCAAGGCAAGGTTGTTAGTATAGATTATTTGTTTGTAGATGAAGCACATAAATTATCAAATAATGATGACTCGGATGTGCGGAGCCTTACAGAGTATAATGCTATCGATAGTGCATTATTCAACAATCCAAATATGAAAATTGTTTTTTCTTCCCCAAATATTGAAAATCCTGAGGTTTTTTTAAATCTTTTTGGGCGTGAAAAAATTTATGCAAGTAGGATTATTGAATCACCAGTATCACAAAATCTTTATCTTATTGATTTTCATAAAAAAGAAATTAAATATTTTTCTAATTCAGAAAGCATCGATATTGAAAGTGGTTCTTTATATACACTCAATAAAAAAAGTGATTTCATTTATAATATAGGGAGCCGACATGGATCAAATATGATATATTGCTCTAGTCGGGCTAAAGCTGTTGATTCTGCACTTGAATTTTATCAAATAAGGCTCTCGGAAAATATTGTTTTATCTCCTTTGTTGATTGATTCCATAAAAAAGATAAGTAATTATATTCATCCTGAGTATTATTTAGCTATGTTTCTAATGAAGCGAATTGCTTATCATCATGGACAATTACCACAAGCAATAAGAAATATAGTTGAAGAATTATTCCGAAATGGAGATATTGATTTTATCTTTTGTACACCTACTTTGGTTGAAGGCGTTAATATGCCAACTCGGAATATATTTATCAATTGTGATGATAAAATTAGATTAATCGCTGATGCGAAAAAGAATCCTAATAAGACACTTGCCTTTTGGAATCTGGCTGGCCGGGCAGGTAGATATTGCAAGGAGTTATCTGGGAATATTTTTTGTTTACAGGATGAATCAAATCGATGGGATAATACTGATATTTTTTTAGAGAAAACAGCGCATTTAACTACAACTATAGATGCCCGGATAGAAAGTAAATCTGGGTTAAGAGAAATAGAGCGCTATCTTTCTGATACGGAGACTGATATTTCTAAAAGGAACCAGGCGATAGAGTATCTCGCTAATATTATGGCTGTAGACACTATTAGATTTAAAAATAATCTAAAAGATAGCTTTGTCCTGCGGAAATTTTATGATATACATCGAGAAGAATTGTTATCTCTTGCTAAACTAAAAGCAAATGATATTTTAGATATTCCTATAGATATTATCAATTCCTATAAATCTCTTAATTTTAAAATACAACGAAAAGTATTTGATTACGTTAGCGTATCTCCTGTAAACAAAAAACTCCCATCGCTCGACTATGCAAATATTTTGTCGGTATTGGAGTTGTTTTATGATCTTTATAGATGGGGTGAAACAGAAACTAAATATGTAAAGTCAAAAGGACAATTGACTTATTTTGCTACTTTAATGAATCAGTGGACCAATGATTATTCAATAAACAGAATTATAAACGAAAATATTGATATAAAAAGAACCATTGTCATTGAACGGGGACAACAACCAATACCTTTTGACAAGAATGATATTAATCATGTTAATAAAGTGATCGATGACATTCTTTATAACATAGAAAGAATTTTATCGTTCTTTTTTGAAAAATACTTTAATCATTACTATAAATGTCTGGCTGCAATTTTAGGGGAGGACAATGCGGGACATAATTGGGCTACATTTCTTGAGTATGGTTCTAAGAATCCGTTATGTATTAGCTTACAAACATTAGGTATTTCAAGGCATGCTGCAAATATAATTGCCTCTTCCAAAGAACTCAGGAAATATTTAAAGTTCAATGAGGATTCATATGAGATAATTAGTGTTAACAAGCAAGGGTTGTTGAATTCTTTGCAAAAAGATTCTGTTGAATATGGAGAGGTTAAAATATTTCTTTGAAGATTGAACTATTTATGAGGTTAATACATTGAGCGTATAGAAGTTTAACGATTATATACTTGCTCAATATATTTACCTCTACCATCTCCATGTCCTAGATCCGTTGAGGTTACCGCCAGCGCCTCTTTGTGGCTCAGACCCTGCTCTTGGTAATGCTGGATCGCGTCCTGCGCCCAGGCATAGCGCAGAGAGTGGGGAGAGTATTCGCCCGTCAGCCCGGCATCGCGGAGATGGTTGTGTAAATAGACCCGTTTTAGTTCCAGGCATTTTTTGAGATCCCGGCCATCCCTTCCCAGGTACTGGAGGGTTATCTAAGTTTGCCGAAGGATTGGTAAAAATCGACGTTCAGAATCAGTTTGTTTTTCTTCTTGATAATGACAGTGAAGGAGTTGAAGGTTTTAACAAAATTATGAAGATGAAACTACCTCTCAACATGAGTTGTATGTGCCTTCCAGATCTTCAAGAATTTGAAAGTTTCCCTACTCGTGGTCCTGATGGTCTCATGTTTTCCAATATCAATAAAACGGCAGCTGCTATAGAGTGTTATCTTGACCTGACTTATAGCGAATATGATAGTCACTCTGTCAGATGGACTAACTATAAAAAGGAAACAGGGTTGTATCATGGTGCACTTGAGTTCAAAGAATATTATGCAAACCGATTTCTTGAGGCGTCAAACACGAAAATTATTGAAAGCGGATATGATACAGGAAAGCTGGTAATGCTGCCAACTTACTGATTTAGTGTATGATGGTGATTTTAAGGTGCTTGCGTGGCTTCCATTTCCATCAGAT
>NZ_JASEYC010000013.1:0-147293 GCF_035064245.1 Citrobacter sp. R-1.5.2
CGCCATAAACTGCCAGGCATCAAATAAGTGAAGAAGCCCATCCTGCCGGATGGGCTTTTTTGCGTCTGTGCGGGGTGGAAACCGCCGGATGCACCGGACTGAATGTATGTTGTAGGCCTGATAAGCGCAGCGCATCAGGCACTCCCGGCGGCATTTCGCCGGATGCGGCGTATCGCCTTATCCGGCCTACAACTGTCTGGATCATCAGACATTCCCGGTGGCACATCGCCAGGTGCGACGTGAACGCTTTATCCGGCCAACAAAGGCCTGTGCTATTTCTGACAGCCAACCAGGTTCTCTTCCCCCGAACATTTCTTAATCCTTTCCCTGCTAATTAAAATCGTGATCTATCTCTCATAATAAATTATAACAACTATATAACATTTAATTTACTAAAACAGACGCAAAACATCATTGATAGATTCATAAGATCCTGGCAGGGGTACAATTCTAATGGCTGATAGCAGTGTAACTGAGAACGGGGCGCTGGCAGATGGCGACACCCGGCGTCGTATATGGGCAATTGTTGGTGCATCGTCAGGGAATCTGGTTGAATGGTTTGATTTCTATATCTACTCTTTCTGTTCCCTTTATTTTGCCCACATCTTTTTTCCTTCCGGAAATACCACCACTCAATTGTTACAAACCGCCGGAGTTTTCGCTGCAGGCTTTCTGATGCGGCCAATCGGAGGATGGCTTTTTGGTCGTATTGCAGATAAACACGGACGTAAAAAGTCCATGCTGTTATCTGTCTGCATGATGTGCATGGGATCGCTGGTGATCGCCTGTCTGCCTGGATATGAGACGATTGGCACCTGGGCTCCCGCACTATTACTGCTGGCCAGATTATTCCAGGGGCTGTCCGTTGGTGGGGAATACGGTACTAGCGCGACTTACATGAGTGAAGTAGCCGTTGAAGGTAAGAAAGGTTTTTATGCTTCATTCCAGTACGTGACATTAATCGGCGGGCAGTTACTGGCATTGCTGGTTGTGGTCATATTACAGCAAACCCTGGAAGATTCTGCGCTCAGAGCCTGGGGCTGGCGTATTCCGTTTGCGCTGGGCGCTGTATTGGCGATTGTGGCATTGTGGCTGCGTCGTCAACTGGATGAAACATCAAAACAGGATGTCCGTGCGTTGAAAGAAGCGGGGTCTCTGAAAGGGTTGTGGCGTAATCGCAAAGCCTTTGTCATGGTACTTGGCTTTACCGCTGCTGGTTCTCTGTGTTTTTATACGTTTACGACCTACATGCAGAAATATCTGGTTAATACGGCGGGTATGCATGCCAACGTGGCCAGCGGCATTATGACGGCCGCATTGTGCGTGTTTATGTTGGTACAACCGCTGTTCGGTGCGTTGTCAGATAAAATAGGCCGACGGACTTCAATGCTATGTTTTGGTGCGCTGGCGACGATTTTCACTGTACCTATTCTGTCTGCGCTGCAAAATGTGAGTTCTCCGTTTGTGGCATTTGTCCTTGTGATGTGCGCCTTGTTGATCGTCAGTTTCTATACCTCCATCAGCGGGATACTGAAGGCAGAGATGTTTCCAGCGCAGGTCCGTGCGTTGGGGGTGGGATTATCGTATGCGGTAGCCAATGCCCTGTTTGGGGGTTCGGCTGAATATGTCGCGTTATCCCTAAAATCTGTCGGCATGGAAACGTCATTCTTCTGGTATGTCACTGCTATGGCGGTGGTCGCATTCCTGGTTTCGCTGATGTTACACAGTAAGGGAAAAGGCTTACGCCTCTAATGATGTGCCAGTTGCCAAACGGCATAGCCGGTTGATGCGCCCGCCACATCCCAGGCAAAGTCTTTCCAGCTCCAGCCGCTCCCAGCGGGGCGGCTGTCCCACAGCTCTTTTGATGCCCCAAGGCTGACAGAGAACATCAAACCGATAGCTGCGCTACGATCGCGACTGTTTCCCTGATGCTGTGCATACTCGTTCCCCGCTGCGGCAAGCATGGCCGAGGCGATAAAGTGTTGAGCTTTGTCTTGCCCACTCCAGCTGTCGTTAGCCATGTGACTACAACCGGAAAGAAGCAAAACACTGGCAAGAATACACAGGCGCACCGTTACCTCCATAGGAAAAACCCCGTCACTGGACGGGGTTTTGATTACAGAATACGGCTGATTAATCTGTCGATTCGAATACGGCGTAATCGACGGATAAGCTTACGCACTTTCACCGGATAGTCAGCAATACTTTGCAAGTCGCGATAGTGTTTCACGACGGTGGTGTGCGTGCGGATAAGCTCCAGCTCTTTATCACGCTGGGGAGTCAGTTCCTGCTGGGGATCATGGATAAGAATGGCATTTTCCAAATCCAGCCGCCAGGCGCGGGGGTTAAGATTATTGCCGGTGAGCAGCATCCATTTATCATCAACCCACATACCTTTCAGATGATAGGTGTTGTCATCGTCTTTCCATAAGCGTACGACGAGCTGATCGGTATTCACGTAATACTGTAGCCGGCTCAGGAAACGGCGCAGATTAATTTCATATAAATAGGGCAGCGCGCCGATGATCTTAAAGGGTTCATCTTCCGGAATGAAAAAGTCGTTAGCTGTTTTATCGCCGACAATGATCTCGACCTTTTTGCCTTCGCGCAGCAGTTGAATGATATTGCGTACCAGGATGGCTGGCAGGTTGAAATAAGGCGTACAAATGGTGAGTTTGTGCTCCGCACAGGGCATGAGGTGGAAAATAGTCTTATTTAACAGACTGGATTTACCGAGCCCAACCAGCGGCGTGACTGACAGTTGCTCATTATCCGCATCTCCCTGGAAATGGAAGGAGGCATCGCGCAATTCCTGACGGTACAGGCGGATATCGTTTTTAATTTCCGGACTTTTAGGACGATGGATATCATCAAGACGATTAACGCCGCGCCCATTCATCAGGTTCTGAGTAACCCACTCGTACATGATATCGGCCATCTTCGCGTTGCGAATCAGCTGATAGCGGTCATAGCGGTATTTATCATGTTGGTGTAAGTAAACATCGTTCAGACTGGCCCCGCTATACAGGACGCTATCATCAATGATAAAGCCTTTAAAATGCAGAACACCAAGCGCTTCGCGGGTGTTAATTGGCACGCCGTAGACAGGGATATCGATACCAGGGTTTTCTTGCGCCATGCGGCAATACCAGTCAGCGTTGGTATTGGATGCCGCAACACCAATGCGTCCACGCTGGGCTCGATGCCAGTCGACAAGCACCCGAATATCCAGTTCAGGACGCTGCCGCTTTGCCGCATAGAGCGCGTCGAGTATGCCTTTACCGCCGTCATCCTGTTCCAGGTACAGCGCAATAATGCAGATCCGTCGCGTCGCGCTGGCTATTTTCTCCAGCAGAGTCTCCCTGAAATTTGCGGGAGCATAAAAGAAATCTACATCATCAACTGACTGAGAAATCTTAGGTAGTTGGGCAAGGTGTTGTTGATGTTTATTACGCTTAAATTTTGACAACATCACAGTGCATTTCTTCTCTGTTCATTGAAGGGTCCTCTGTGCTTTGCAGACGACATAAGCGGGCAATGATACCACCAGTACCCATGAATGTGGTCAACATTTCCAGTACCTTACTCACGATTCCTCATATTGGGCCAGATTCAGCGTTAGCCCAACAATTCCCTCTTCGAGCTGGACGTCGACATCAAACCCGAGTTTTCGGGCCAGGGCGACCATCCCACGATTGTTTGGCATCGTAATACCATTTAAACGTCTAAGTCCGTGATCTCGAGTGTATGCAATCAACTTTTCCATCAACCGACGACCTAAACCCAGCCCTTTGAGATCTGAACGAACCAGTACGGCAAATTCCGCATCGATATTATCCGGATCGGAGATAGCCCGTGTCACGCCGAGGATCTCTTCGTGGTTATCACGACAACGCACGGCCACAAAGGCCATTTCCCGATCGTAGTCGATCTGCGTCATGTTAGCTAAATCTTCATGGGTGAATTCGTTGATCTCACTGAAGTAGCGATAGTAAAGATCTTCTTTCGTCACCTGTGAAATGAACTGCTGCAGATAGGGTTCATCTTCCGGAAGAATAGGGCGAAACAGACAGCGCTCGCCGTTTTTCATCTCGACCCACTCTTCAAGCTGATGGGGATAAGGGCGTACCGCCAGCCTGCTTTCGTTATCGCCCGTGAAAGGGGCAATATCCAGTGTGACGTCCAGGGCAGTAAATTCCCCAGCAGAGGCCAGCAGAGGATGGATATCCAGGCGCTGAATTTCCGGACAGTCGACGATCAGGTTGGAGACCTGCACCAGAAGCTGGCTTAACCCGGCGATATCCAGTGGACGTAGTGCGCTGCGAGCGCGGATCTTTTTGTTTTTGATCCCCTGGATCACCAGATAACGCGCCAGGTTCATGTTGAGTGGCGGCAATGCGACAACAGCTTGCTCTTCAGGACGCCACTCAACTCCGCCTTCACCCAACATAATCAGCGGGCCAAACACAGGGTCATGTTCGACGACGACGCGCAGCTCCTGAGCACCGGCGCGGTTAGCCATACTTTGTACTAACAAACCGTGGATACGTGCCTGTGGCCAGGCCATTTTTACCCGATCAAAAATCGCATTCGCAGCCTGCTGCACTTCTGTTGCCGTACGCAGGTACAACATAACCCCCTGAACTTCTGATTTATGTGGGATATCAGGAGAGCGAAGCTTCAGTGCTACCGGGTAACCGATTTGTTCTGCGATGTGTACGGCTTCCGCACTGTCGCTGGCGATCCAGGTTGGTAGAGTGTGTAAACCATAGGCTTGCAAAATCGGCTGTACTTCATGGGTATCCAGCGATGTCGCGCCCTCAGCAATCGCCTGCTGTAACAGATTATGTGCCTCGGCGGTGTTGGCGGTCAGGCTATCGGGTAGGGCTGGTGTTTCTCGCAGTTGCTTCTGGTTACGCCGATATTCGACCATGTGCATGAAGGCCGTAATGGTACCTTCCGGCGTACGATAGGTGGGTAATCCGGCTTCACTAAACAACCTGCGAGCTTCCTGGGATGAAAACTCGCCGCACCAGTTGGTCAGCAAGGAGACGAACTTACCTCGCGGATGATGTTTGACGGCTTCAATTAGCGCCTGTGCGCTCTCGGTTCCGGGGGCTGCCGCGCTGGGGGAGTGAATGACCATCAGTGCGTCAAAATCTTGACTGGCGAGTAAAATATCCAGTGTCTTAACGTAGTGTTCGCTGCTGGCATCGTCACGCAGATCCAGTGGGTTGGCGATATCCACGTGAGCAGGTAAGGCATCGCGTAATTTGTGGCAGGTTTCCTCACTCAGCGCGGCCAGCTTACCGTTTCGTGACCACAGTTCATCTAATGCCAGCGCCGCGGGAGCGGCCCCATTGCTGATGATCATCAGTCTGTCACCGCGTAACGGGCGCATGTGGCTCAGGGTTTCGACCGCCGAGAAAAGCTCATGAGTGTCCTGTACGCGCAATAAACCAGCACGTTGAATCGCCGCATCCCAGGCTGGGTCCATTCCGGAACTGGTATGCAGTAAACGCTGTGCTGCGGGGCTACGGCCGCTTTTAATCACCAGAATAGGTTTGTTACGCGAGGCGCTGCGCGCAGCGGAGACAAAACGCCGGGCATCGCTTAAATGTTCGAGGTAGAGCAATATCGCGCTGGTTTTGCTGTCGCGCGCCAGGTAGTCGAGTAGTTCATCAACATCAATATCCAGGCTGTCGCCCAGTGCGATAAAGTAAGAAAAGCCCATTTCTCTCTGCTGTGCCCAGTCGAGTATGGTATTGGATACAGCGGCGGATTGAGAGATAAAAGCCAGCTTACCGCGCTTAATCGGAACGGGGGAGAAGCTGGCGTTAAGTCCCTGCCAGGGGGCCAGAAGCCCGAGACTGTTAGGGCCCAGTAGACGAATTTTATAACGTGATGCGCAGGCCAGCAGTTCAGCATGTTGCACCGCGGGAGCCGAGAGAATAATGCAGGTTTTGCAGCCTTTCTCGCCCAGTGCTTCCAGTAACGCCAGATTACGGCTGGCATTGGTACACAAAATGGCCAGGTCAGGAGAAAAAGGCAAGCTGCCAATACTGGGCCAGGCCAGTACGCCCAACACGGCTTTCCAGGCGGGGGTCACTGGTAAAACGGGGCCGTTGAACCCGCCTGCCAGCAGGTTACGCATCATCAGGTACCCTGCTCGATTGGGCTTCATTGATGCCCCAATCACGGCAATGGATTTCGGTCGCAGTAGCGCTTCCAGACCACGTTGACTCATATCGGCTTCCTTAATGACTCCAGTGACCGAATGATTTTAAACGCTTTCTGTTGAGTCTGCTGTGACGCTTCCCTGATGTTGAGTTTTTCCTGCCAGGTAGCGTGTTTTAAAGCGCGTGAAGTGAGCGCTTAAGCCTTCAGCCGCTTGCGTATCCCCTGCCAAATCCAGTAAGGCAATGGCGACTTCGGCAGTGCAGTACTGTCCCTCGGCGTGCACCCCGCGCAGGTGGTATGCGGAAAGGCGCGATAGATCGACGGAGATCACCGGCAGGTTGTCGAGGTAGGGACTTTTACGGAACATTTTACGTGCTTCCGGCCAGGTGCCATCAAGCATGATAAACAAGGGTGGTTTACCGGCTGGCGGTGTGAAAATGACTTCACGTTCTTCACCGGCATAAGACGCGGGGAAAACGACCATTGGCTGATAATCAGGATGTTGCACCAGATCAAGCAGCTCCTGCGGTGGTTCGGTACGAGACCACTGAAAAGCCGCAGTATTGGGTAAAATATCGGCAATCAAACGTCCTGTGTTACTGGGCTTCATCGGTTCGGTATCGAACATCATCAGACAAAAACGGCTTTTGGCCTGAGAAGGCACCCATGTTGCGCACAGGCAGAGTTTCAGCGGTAGCAGACAACGCTGACAGCGACGAATGCGGTTACCTCGGGCAAGAAAAGGACGTGTGGCGCGCGCGAGGCGCTCAGCGCGTAACTGAAGAACAGCGTTATCGGTCATGGGGAAACACGTTGAAAAACGCTATTGTCGCAGAGGTGAAAACGGGGCACAAGATGCGCCCCGCAGAGATTATAATGATTCGTTAAGCCAGCTATCAAACGGGGCTTTGGGTACTGCGCCATTCAGCATATCGACGACTTCACCCTTCCTGAAGATCATGATGGTCGGAATGCTGCGGATACCGAAACGTGCGCTGAGTTCGCGTTCGGCTTCCGTATTCACTTTAACAAAGCGCACTTTACCGCTACGCTCTTCCGCGGCATCTTCAAAAATAGGTGCGAAGTTACGGCACGGGCCACACCATGGTGCCCAAAAATCAACTACCACCGGAAGATCGTCTTTTAGCAGCTTATCCAGCGTTTCACCGGTCGCATTGATCACCTCCCCGTCAAACAGGTCGTGACCACAGCGTCCGCATTTGGCCGCTTCCTGAACACGATCGTCGGGAATGCGGTTGATAGCCTGGCAGCTGGTACAAACGGTATTCATAACTAACCTCTGGATGAGTAGGGTGGACTTCGCGGCAATGACGCCAGTATGTTTCTATTATGTTACATATTATCGGAGAGACTGTTTTAAACAACAATGCGTTTTATTCAATGAGTACAATAGTCATTAGCTTTTAAATGAAATAATGGCTAACGACGTGCACATCGGGTAATCTGCGCGCTTCGCGCAGAGCAGGTGGAGAAAAACATGAGCGACGAACTGAAGAACAAAAACGGCAAGGTCAAAGTGATGTACGTCCGCAGTGACGATGACTCGGATAAACGCACCCAAAATCCACGTACTGGCAAAGGCGGCGGTCGCCCCGGTACTTCCCGAGCCGAAGGCGGTCGTCGCCCTGCCCGTGATGACAGAAAGGGTCCGAACAGTGAACGCGGTCGTGAACGTGGTCGTGACCGTGATGTAGAACGCGATCGCAGACGTGAAGATTCACCGTGGCGTACCGTGTCCCGCGCACCGAATGATGATACTGCGGATAAAGCCGATCATGGTGGCATCAGCGGTAAGAGCTTTATCGATCCTGAAGTACTGCGTCGTCAGCGCGCGGAAGAAACCCGCGTTTATGGCGAAAATGCGTGTCAGGCGCTGTTCCAGAGCCGCCCGGACGCCATCGTCCGCGCCTGGTTTATTCAGAGCGTCACCCCGCGATTCAAAGAAGCATTGCGCTGGATGGCTGCAAACCGCAAAGCCTATCACGTGGTTGATGAGGCTGAACTGGCGAAAGCGTCTGGTACTGAGCACCATGGCGGTGTTTGCTTCCTGATCAAAAAACGTAACGGTACTACCGTTAAGCAGTGGGTTGCTCAGGCCGGAGCGCAGGATTGTGTGCTGGCGCTGGAAGATATCGCAAACCCGCATAACCTGGGCGGTATGATGCGTAGCTGTGCGCACTTCGGCGTAAAAGGCGTAGTAGTACAGGACGCAGCATTACTGGAATCAGGTGCGGCTATCCGTACCGCTGAAGGTGGTGCTGAGCATGTACAACCCATTACTGGTGACAGTATTGTGGATGTGCTGGATGATTTCCGCCAGGCGGGTTACACCGTCGTCATGACCTCAAGCGACAAAGGTAAGCCGCTATTTAACACCACGCTGCCAGAAAAAATGGTGCTGGTGTTAGGTCGCGAACGTGAAGCTCTGCCTGAAGCAGCTTGCTCAGCAGACGATCTGTGCGTTGCAATTGATGGTACTGGCAACGTAGAAACGCTTAACGTCTCCGTTGCGACAGGTGTGCTGCTCGCGGAGTGGTGGCGTCAGAACAAAGCCTGATAATAAAAATGCCAGCGATTCGCTGGCATTTTTTTACTCGCTCTCCGCCGGCAATACCGGCATCCAGTCGATCGGCTTTTCTCCCCGTTGTTCCAGCCATTCATTAGCCAGCACAAAGTGATTGCAGCCAAAGAAACCGCGATGGGCAGAAAGGGGGGACGGGTGCGGCGCTTTCAGCACATGGTGGCGCTGTGCATCAATAATGGCCCCTTTCTTCTGGGCGTGAGAGCCCCAAAGCAGGAAAACAACCCCTTCACGATGTTCGTTAATCAGGCTAATGACTTTATCGGTAAAGGTTTCCCAACCCAGGCTGGCATGCGAATGTGCCTGACCCGCCCGAACGGTGAGAACGGTGTTCAGTAGAAGCACCCCCTGACGAGCCCAACTCTCCAGGTATCCATGTGTCGGACGGGTAAATCCCGGGATGGTGGCTTCCAGCTCTTTATACATGTTCAGTAATGACGGCGGAGTGGCGATGCCTGGACGTACAGAGAAAGCCAGACCATGGGCCTGCCCTGGACCGTGGTATGGATCTTGTCCCAGAATGACAACTTTAACGTCGCCAAGCTCAGTAAAGCGAAAAGCGTTAAACACATCTTTTTGTGGCGGATAAATTGTCATACCTGACTGGCGTTCGCCGGCAACGGTATGCAGCGTGTTCACAAAATAGGGCTGCTGTTTCTCTTCAGCCAGCACATCGTGCCAGGTTAATTCGGTGGCCATCTCGCTCTCCTGCGATTTTTTCAATCCCCATAGCTTAACTGCTTCTTTCAACGGCGCAAAATTCTGCACGTTTCTCAAAGCGCTACCCCTTAAAGATAGTTGAAAATTTATGTAAAAAGTTTACCTGAGTACATAGTGTAAGTTGATGTAAAACAATAAAATCCACCTATCACCACTTTCCATGTGTGGTTTTTGTTGATTTAAATCAAAGATTCAAGGGTGTGTGAGGGGTATATATACACTCAAGCAACAATGGTTTTACCAATTGGCCGGATGAGGCCAACCGAAATCAAATAATTTTGCCGGGGAGGCATCAACATGATTACAGGTATCCAGATTACTAAAGCTGCAAACGACGACCTGCTGAACTCTTTCTGGCTGCTGGACAGCGAAAAAGGCGAAGCACGCTGCATCGTTGCGAAAGCAGGTTTCAACGCTGATGAAGTCGTTGCCGTCAGCAAACTGGGTGAAATCGAATACCGTGAAGTACCGGTAGATGTACAGCCAGAAGTTCGTGTAGAAGGTGGTCAGCACCTGAACGTTAACGTTCTGCGTCGTGAAACACTGGAAGATGCAGTTAAGCACCCGGAAAAATATCCGCAGCTGACCATCCGTGTTTCTGGTTATGCAGTACGTTTTAACTCGCTGACTCCAGAACAGCAGCGCGACGTTATTGCTCGTACCTTTACTGAGAGCCTGTAAGGCTCGCGGGGAGTAACCCCGATTAGCAGAAAATCAGAAGGCGGAAGATGTTAGTGCATCTTCCGCCTTTTCACATCCGTTAGTAAAAAATCCTCACCGCACAATAAACCAACAGTAGTGCCAGAACGATATTCAGCTGACGTCCATAGTGGCGGAAGATACGCTGAAAAAGATGACCAGCCAGCGCCCAGCAGGCATTGCCAAACGTTCCAATCAGCGCCAGCAGAATACTGACACCAATCAACCAGTAAGCATCCTGGGTATATGGCAACACAAACGTGGATAACGCAGTAATGCCATACAAAATGATTTTGACGTTCACAAACTGCAAACCAAAACTCGCCCAAAAGCTAATCGGTTCCGCCTGTAGGCTATCGTTTGAGGCTGGGCTGGTGGCGATTTTCATGGCCAGCCATAAAATGTAGGCTGCCCCTGCCCAACTCAGCCAATGAATGATAGCCGGATCCAGGACGGCCAGCGAAAACGAGATCCCGGCACACAACAGCATGACGATTAAAAAGCCCAGACTCATTCCGGCCAGAACACGCGTGCTCTGACGTAAGCCATGTGATGTCGCCGCACTCAGCGCGAGAATATTATTCGGGCCGGGTGTTAGCGCAGTAATCAGTGTATAGGTCCAGAATGCACTTAAAAGCATGGGTGTCACTTGTTATCTCCTCTGTTTTAGCAGACAGTACCCGAGACACAACATTTAAAAAAATGAATGTTTTTGCATCTTGAATTCGATAATTTCGATAGGTTGGTGAGGATGGATTTATGTCGGTTTATTACGCTAAAAACGGTAGTGGAAGAGGGCTCATTCCTTCGGGCTTCACAAAAGCTTTGCTGTACGCAATCAACCGTAACGTTTCATATTCAACAGCTTGAACAAGAACTCTCAATACAGTTATTCGAAAAAATTGGCCGGCGGATGTGCCTCACCAGTGAGGGGAAACGGCTGATGCCACATATACATGACCTGACTCGCGTGATGGCATCGATACGTCAGACGGCGCAACAAGATGCACAGCCGAGCGGTGATCTCCGCGTCGCAACCGGAGAAACGCTGCTGGCCTATAAAATGCCGCAGGTTTTACAGCGCTTTAAACAACGCGCTCCTGATGTTCGGTTGTCCCTACAATCGCTCAATTGTTATGTCATTCGTGATGCTCTGCTGGGTGATGAGGTAGATCTGGGGGTGTTTTATCGGGTGGGAAATGATGATGCGCTTGAGATGCTGTCGCTGGGTGAACAGTCACTGGCACTGGTCGCCTCTCCGGCTCTTCAGAACGTTGATTTCACTCAGTATAATCAGCATATTCCCTGCAGTTTTATTATTAATGAACCACAATGTATTTTTAGACAGCGTTTTGAAAGTCTGCTGCGTAAGCGACAGATTACGCTGGAGAATACTATTGAGCTATGGAGTATCGAAAGCATCAAGCAGTGTGTCTCTGCGAATCTTGGTGTCAGTTTTTTACCGCGGTTTACCGTTGAGAAGGAATTACACTCGGGAGAATTAATCGAGTTGCCGTTCAGTGAAAAGCCTGAACTGATTACCGCATTGTGCGCACATCATGCCGGAAAAGTCGTTAGCCCGGCGATGCGGGTTTTTATGGAATGTATTACAGAGAGCTTTGCTGTGCATGAAAAAATGCCGGGCTGACTGGCCCGGCATTCTGCTTACTCTTTGTCGGACTGCTGGGTAGCAGCTCCGCTCGGTTTACGACGTTTGCCGATATTTTTGGCGTCGCGGTGACGTTTTTTCACCCGCGGCTTCTCTTTCTCTTTTGCTTTTTTCTCTGCGCGTTTCGCCAGCACTTTCTTGGATGGCTTGCCGTTAGACTTCTCACTTGGCGCACGCGTGGTTGGACGCAGTTCATCAATGACGCGTGCCTTCAATGGCTCGTCAATATAACGACTCGCTTTGCCGAGTAACAGGTGGTCATGCGCTTCAACCAGTGAAATCGCGGTACCTTTCCGCCCGGCACGACCGGTACGGCCAATACGGTGCAGATAGGCATCGCCACTGCGCGGCATGTCGAAGTTAAACACGTGGCTGACGTCAGGAATATCGATCCCGCGTGCGGCAACGTCAGTTGCTACCAGCACGTTCACGCGACCATCGGTCAGGCGTTTGATCGCTTCGTTACGCTTAATCTGCACCATCTCGCCTTCGAGATAGCAGTTATTAATGCCAGCCTGGCGCAGCCAACCTGCCAGCTCGTGCACACGTTCGCGTTTGCGTACAAAGACAATTGAGCGAGTCGCTTCCGGCTGTTTTAGCAGATGGATCAGCATGGCAGTTTTGTGCTCGATATCATCGGCACGGTAGTAAAACTGATGGATCTTCTTGCGTTCGCGGGTGGACGGATCCGCGGAGACTTCGACCGGATCTTCCAGCAGACGCTCGGCAAAATCTTTGATCGCGTCGCCTTCCAGCGTGGCGGAGAACAGCATAGTTTGCTTACGCCAGCGGGTTTCACCGGCGATATGTTCGATGTCCTGGGCAAAGCCCATGTCCAGCATGCGGTCTGCTTCATCGAGGATCAGTGTCTCAACCGCATGACAGTCGAAGTTTTCTTCTTTAATGTACTGCAGCAGGCGACCCGTGGTGGCGACCACGATGTCCTGGTTTTCGCTAAAGACTTCCATGTGGTTCATGTAAGCCACGCCGCCGGTAATGGTAGCAATATCCAGATGCGTATTCTTTGCCAGCTCACGGGCGTGTTCGGCAACCTGCATCGCCAGTTCGCGCGTCGGTGTCAGGATTAAAATGCGCGGCGGACCGGATTTCTTGCGCGGGAAGTCGAGCAGGTGCTGCAACGCTGGCAGCAAATATGCCGCCGTTTTACCGGTGCCTGTCGGCGCAGAACCGAGTACATCACGGCCATCGAGCGCAGGCGGAATGGCGGCAGCCTGAATGGCGGTCGGGCGAGTGAAACCTTTTTCCTGGAGGGCTTCCAGCAGGCTTTCATCGAGTTCAAGTTCGGAAAAAGTCGTTACAGTCATGTTCTACCTCTGAGTGGGGCGCTGATTATAGACGTTACGGCTGCAATCTTCATCTGTTTGTATGGATATACCTTCTCAGGTATTGTTTTTATCCTATGTTATCGTTTTTTTCCCAGGAAGGTTGTTCTTCATGCCTCAGTCTACATCCGTACTTCGGCGTAATGGGTTTACTTTTAAGCAGTTTTTTGTGGCACACGATCGTTGTGCAATGAAAGTCGGAACGGACGGTATTTTATTGGGTGCCTGGGCTCCTGTGGCCGGCGTAAAACGGATCCTTGATATTGGTACCGGGAGTGGCTTGCTGGCGCTGATGCTGGCCCAACGTACAGACGAAAACGTCATCATAGATGCTGTTGAGCTTGATGTTGATGCTGCGCAGCAGGCGCAGGAAAACATTGCGCAATCTCCTTGGATGCATCGTGTGGCGGTGCATTCAGAGGATGCTCAGCAATGGGTACCGCGTCAGACCGTACGTTTTGACCTGATTATCAGCAATCCACCCTATTATGAACAGGGTGTGGAATGCGCCACGCCGCAGCGCGAGCAGGCACGCTACACGACTACGCTCGATCACGAAGCATTGCTCACGCTGGCGGCTGACAGCATTACCGAAGAAGGTTTTTTTTGTGTGGTGCTGCCGGAGCAAATTGGCAACGCGTTTACCCAACAGGCATTAAGTATGGGCTGGCATTTGCGTTTGCGTACGGATGTCGCCGAAACTGAAGCCCGGTTACCGCATCGGGTTTTGCTGGCATTCTCCCCGCAGACCGGGGAGTGCTTTAGCGACAGGCTGGTTATCCGTGGGTCAGACCAGCGTTATTCTGAAGGCTACACGGCGCTGACCCAGGCATTTTATCTGTTTATGTGATGGTTTAACGGCGAGAGAATGGACGGGCCTGATTCAGGAAGCTGCTCTGGATAATCCAGCGTGTAGTGCAGGCCCCGACTTTCTTTGCGCATCATCGCACAGCGTACAATTAACTCGGCTACCTGCACCAGATTGCGCAGTTCCAGCAAATTATTCGACACGCGGAAATGGGCGTAATATTCGTCGATTTCCTGCTGTAGCATCGTGATACGGCGCAGGGCGCGCTCCAGACGTTTAGTTGTGCGCACGATGCCGACGTAATCCCACATAAATAGCCGTAACTCATGCCAGTTATGCTGGATAACAACCAATTCATCCGGGTTTTCTACCCGACTTTCATCCCAACTTGGGAGGGCGTTAACGCCGCGGGCGTAGGGCATTCTGCGGTCAATATCTTCCGCTGCAGACCAGCCATACACCAGACACTCCAGCAGCGAGTTCGACGCCATGCGATTGGCACCATGCAGACCGGTATAGCTCACCTCACCGATTGCATATAAACCGTCGACATCTGTGCGGCCAAAGTCATCAACCATTACACCGCCGCAGGTATAGTGTGCAGCAGGGACGATGGGGACCGGCTCTTTGGTCAGATCAATACCCAGGCCTAACAGTTTTTCATAAATCATCGGGAAATGCTGACGGACAAATTCTTCGGGTTTATGGCTGATGTCGAGGAACATGCAGTCAGCACCCAAACGCTTCATTTCATGGTCGATGGCACGGGCGACAATATCACGCGGAGCCAGCTCGCCGCGCTTGTCAAAGTCGGGCATAAAGCGTGAGCCATCCGGGCGTTTCAGGTGCGCGCCTTCCCCGCGCAGTGCTTCGGTCAGCAGAAAATTGCGCGCTTGTGGATGATACAGCGCGGTTGGGTGAAACTGGTTAAATTCGAGATTGGCAACGCGGCAACCCGCACGCCAGGCCATGGCTATCCCATCACCGGAGGAAATATCCGGGTTGGTGGTGTATTGATACACTTTAGAAGCACCGCCGGTAGCCAGCACGACTGACTTCGCATGACAGGTTTCAACAGCCTCTTTATTCCGGTTCCAAATCCATGCTCCAACAACCCGGCGTGTCCCCGGTAGACCAATTTTATCTGAGATGATCAGGTCCACAGCGTTACTGCGTTCCAGCACCCGAATATTCGGATGATTTTGCGCCTGGCTGACCAACGTGGTTTCGACCTCTTTACCGGTGGCATCTGCCGCATGCAGGATCCGCCGATGGCTATGGCCGCCTTCTCGGGTCAGGTGATAGCTTTCTTCGCCGTTGGGCTGAACCTGAGTATCAAATAAGACGCCTTGATCAATCAGCCACTGGACACACGAACGGGCGTTGCTGGCAACAAACTCAACGGCATGACGATCGCAAAGACCGGCTCCTGCAATCAGCGTGTCTTCAACGTGGGAGTCAATGCTGTCGGTTTCATCAAAAACGGCGGCGATGCCACCCTGAGCATAAAATGTCGAGCCTTCGCTAACCGGCCCTTTGCTCAGGACAATGACCTGATGTTTTTCAGCCAGGCGTAGCGCCAGTGAGAGTCCGGCAGCCCCGCTGCCAATGATCAGCACGTCACAGGATAATTCAGGAGTCGTATTCATGATTTTTGTTTAATTTACTAAACAGTGTTTGGTCACCATAGCACCACATTGCGCGATACTGCACGTTTTATTTTTAACTGTGTTGCAACGGCTAAACATAGAGGAAAGGCATGGAGAGGAGTGAAAGAGCAAAAATATTTTGTGAAGCAGGCCGTTAGCATCAGATTATGAGGTGAAATAAAGTGGCTGTTGGGTTACTCTGCAAGCGGTGAAATGGGCATTTCTATACAGATAGTGCGTTGATCGGGTTATGTAGACTTATAATGAGAGATAAGACCTGTCTACAACATGACAAACAAAAACAAATGCGTAACGGAACTTTACGAAACTTGAGCACTCTAAGCTTTTGCTTGCTCATAGTGAAGCTTATGGAGTGGCGTTTCGAAAGCGCGTGGAAATTTGGTTTGGGGAGACTTTACCTCGGATGAGCGAGCAGTTAACGGACCAGGTCCTGGTTGAACGGGTCCAGAAGGGAGATCAGAAAGCCTTTAACTTACTGGTGGTTCGCTACCAGCATAAAGTGGCGAGTCTGGTTTCCCGCTATGTACCTTCGGGCGATGTTCCCGATGTTGTACAAGAAGCATTTATCAAGGCCTATCGTGCGCTGGATTCGTTCCGGGGAGATAGTGCTTTTTATACCTGGCTGTATCGTATTGCAGTCAATACAGCGAAGAATTACCTGGTCGCTCAGGGGCGTCGTCCACCTTCCAGTGATATAGATGCGATAGAAGCAGAAAATTACGAAAGTGGCGGCGCACTGAAAGAAATTTCGAACCCTGAGAACTTAATGTTGTCAGAAGAACTGAGACAGATAGTTTTCCGAACTATTGAGTCCCTCCCGGAAGATTTACGCATGGCAATAACCTTGCGGGAGCTGGATGGCCTGAGCTATGAAGAGATAGCCGCTATCATGGATTGTCCGGTGGGTACGGTGCGTTCACGTATCTTCCGAGCGAGGGAAGCTATTGATAATAAAGTTCAACCGCTTATCAGGCGTTGACGATAGCGGGATACTGGAAAAGGTATTAGGCATGCAGAAAGAAAAACTTTCCGCTTTAATGGATGGCGAAACGCTGGACACTGAGTTACTCAAAGAGCTGACTCATGACCCGGAAATGCAAAAAACCTGGGAGAGTTATCACCTGATTCGCGATTCTATGCGAGGTGATACCGCCGACGTTCTCCATTTCGATATTTCCGACCGCGTAATGGCTGCCATCGCAGATGAGCCAGTACGTCAGGCGGCGCCATTGATCCCTGAGGCCCAGCCAGCACCGCATCAGTGGCAGAAAATGCCATTCTGGAAGAAAATGCGTCCGTGGGCCGCGCAGCTTACCCAAATGGGTGTGGCCGCGTGTGTATCACTTGCAGTTATTGTTGGCGTCCAGCACTATAATGGACAATCTGAAACGTCCCAGCAGCCCGAAACGCCGGTATTTAATACATTACCGATGATGGGTAAAGCCAGTCCGGTGAGCCTGGGTGTACCTTCTGACGCGACAGCCAGTGGCGGTCAGCAACAGCAGGTACAGGAGCAGCGTCGTCGTATTAATGCCATGTTGCAAGATTACGAACTGCAACGTCGACTGCACTCCGAACAGCTTCAGTTTGAGCAGGCGCAAACACAGCAAGCCGCTGTCCAGGTGCCAGGAATTCAAACTTTAGGAACGCAATCGCAGTAATGAAGCAACTTTGGTTTGCCATGTCACTTGTGGCTGGTAGCCTGTTCTTCTCTGTAAACGCCTCGGCCAATCCTGCGTCCGGGGCGTTGTTGCAGCAGATGAATCTGGCCAGCCAGTCGCTCACCTATGAGCTGTCATTTGTCAGCATCAATAAACAGGGCGTTGAATCCCTACGTTATCGCCATGCCCGCCAGGACAACCGTCCTCTTGCACAGTTGTTGCAAATGGATGGACCGCGCCGGGAAGTGGTGCAACGTGGCAACGAAATCAGTTACTTTGAGCCGGGACTCGAACCATTCACGCTGAATGGCGACTATATCGTTGATTCTCTGCCATCCCTGATTTACACCGACTTTAAACGTCTTGCTCCCTACTATGATTTTATCGCGGTAGGCCGCACGCGTATTGCAGACCGACTCTGTGAAGTTATCCGCGTGGTCGCGCGTGACGGTACGCGTTACAGCTACATCGTCTGGATGGACACCGAAACTAAGCTGCCCATGCGTGTCGATCTCCTCGATCGGGATGGCGAAACGCTTGAACAATTCCGCGTTATCGCCTTTACCGTCAATAACGGGGTTAGCGACAGCATGCAGACGCTGGCGAAAGCAAATCTTCCGCCGTTACTGTCTGTTCCAGCGGGGGAGAAAACTAACTTCAACTGGAGTCCATCGTGGTTACCACAAGGATTCAGTGAAGTCTCCAGCAGCCGACGTCCACTGCCGACAATGGATAACATGCCGATTGAATCGCGCTTGTATTCTGATGGCCTGTTCAGTTTTTCTGTGAACGTGAACCGCGCGTCGCAAAACAGCGCCGATCAACTGCTGCGCACCGGACGCCGAACGGTCAGTACTACCGTGCGGGATAACGCCGAAATCACCATTGTGGGCGAGCTCCCGCCGCAAACGGCAAAGCGTATCGCGGACAATATTAAGTTCAGGGCCGCGCAATGATTAAAGAATGGGCAACGGTTGTTTCCTGGCAAAATGGCCTGGCGACGGTCAGCTGCGATGTTAAAGCATCGTGTAGCAGCTGCGCGTCGCGGGCTGGATGCGGCAGTCGTGTGCTGAACAAACTGGGGCCGCAAACAACGCATACTATCGTGGTACCCAGCGATGAACCGCTGACGCCAGGGCAAAAAGTTGAACTGGGTATTGCCGAAGGGAGTCTGTTAGGCTCGGCGATGCTAGTGTATATGTCTCCGCTGGCGGGACTCTTTATTTTTGCTGCGCTGTTTCAGGTGCTGTTTGGCAGCGATATCGCCGCACTCAGCGGGGCGATACTGGGCGGCGTGGGGGGATTCCTGATTGCGCGAGGATATTCCCGTAAGCTTGCTGAGCGCGAAGCCTGGCAACCGGTTATTCTTAACATTGCTCTTCCGCCCGATCTGATTCGTGTTGAAACACCATCTACCGAAACGACCCCATGATATTCTTGCCGGATGGCGGCTTCGCCTTATCCGGCCTACAAACGATCAGTAAGCCCTGTAGGCCCGATAAGCTTGCGCCATCGGGCATCACACTTCTCTTACGATGTTTTACATCAGAAAAGCGATGCCGTTTCCAGTTCCCGCTATCCTTGCTCTATGAACATTTCCTCGCCTCGGCGATGTAGTGTAGAATGCGGCGTTTCACTAAAACAGACGTTAAGCTCAGAACAGCGACTTCTCAGAGCCTGCCCAGGCAGGCGTAAGGCACAATAATTACACTATATGAAGAACATACGTAACTTTTCAATCATAGCTCACATCGACCACGGTAAATCGACGCTGTCTGACCGTATTATCCAGATCTGCGGTGGCCTGTCTGACCGTGAAATGGAAGCGCAGGTTCTCGACTCGATGGATCTTGAGCGTGAGCGCGGTATTACTATCAAAGCGCAGAGCGTGACGCTCGATTTCAAAGCATCTGATGGTGAAACCTACCAGCTTAACTTTATCGACACCCCGGGCCACGTTGACTTCTCTTATGAAGTTTCTCGCTCGCTTGCTGCCTGTGAAGGCGCACTGCTGGTCGTTGATGCCGGGCAGGGTGTTGAAGCGCAAACACTGGCTAACTGCTATACCGCCATGGAAATGGATCTGGAAGTGGTGCCGGTACTGAACAAAATTGACCTGCCAGCCGCCGATCCAGAGCGTGTGGCGGAAGAGATTGAAGATATCGTCGGTATCGATGCGGCTGACGCAGTCCGTTGCTCGGCGAAAACCGGTGTTGGCGTGACCGACGTTCTTGAACGTCTGGTACGTGATATTCCGCCGCCGGAAGGTGACCCGGAAGGCCCGTTACAGGCGTTGATCATCGACTCCTGGTTCGATAACTATCTCGGTGTGGTCTCGCTGGTCCGTATTAAAAACGGTACCATGCGTAAAGGCGACAAAATCAAAGTGATGAGTACCGGTCAGGTCTACAACGCCGACCGCCTGGGTATCTTTACGCCGAAACAGGTTGACCGTACCGAACTGAAGTGTGGCGAGGTAGGTTGGTTAGTTTGCGCCATTAAAGACATCCTCGGTGCACCGGTAGGCGATACCCTGACACTGGCGCGCAACCCGGCGGATAAACCCCTGCCTGGCTTTAAAAAAGTGAAGCCGCAGGTATACGCGGGTCTGTTCCCGGTCAGCTCCGACGACTACGAAAACTTCCGTGATGCGCTTGGTAAGCTGAGCCTGAACGATGCTTCCCTGTTCTACGAACCGGAAAGTTCTACCGCGCTGGGCTTCGGCTTCCGCTGTGGCTTCCTGGGGCTGCTGCACATGGAGATCATTCAGGAGCGTTTGGAACGTGAATACGATCTTGATCTGATCACCACCGCGCCGACCGTAGTTTACGAAGTGGAAACCACCGCGAAAGAGACTATCTACGTCGATAGCCCGTCCAAGCTGCCACCACTGAACAACATCTACGAACTGCGCGAGCCGATCGCTGAATGTCATATGCTGCTGCCGCAGGCATACCTCGGCAACGTTATTACGCTGTGTATCGAGAAGCGTGGTGTACAGACCAACATGGTTTACCACGGTAACCAGGTTGCGCTGACCTATGAAATTCCAATGGCGGAAGTGGTCCTCGACTTCTTCGACCGTCTGAAGTCAACGTCTCGTGGCTATGCGTCGCTGGATTATAACTTCAAACGTTTCCAGGCCTCCGACATGGTACGTGTTGATGTTCTCATCAACAACGAACGCGTTGATGCGCTGGCGCTGATTACCCACCGCGATAACTCCCAGAGCCGTGGCCGTGAACTGGTCGAGAAGATGAAAGATCTGATCCCACGTCAGCAGTTTGATATCGCAATTCAGGCGGCCATTGGTACGCACATCATTGCGCGTTCAACGGTTAAACAGCTGCGTAAAAACGTTCTGGCTAAGTGCTACGGTGGTGATATCAGCCGTAAGAAAAAGCTGCTGCAAAAACAGAAAGAGGGTAAAAAGCGAATGAAGCAGATCGGTAACGTCGAACTGCCGCAGGAAGCCTTCCTCGCTATTCTGCATGTCGGTAAAGACAGCAAATAATCTTAAGGAGTTGGCATGGCGAACATGTTTGCCCTGATTCTGGTGATTGCCACACTGGTGACGGGCATTTTATGGTGCGTAGATAAGTTTGTCTTCGCGCCAAAACGCCGGGAGCGCCAGGCTGCGGCACAGGCCGCTGCAGGCGATTCACTGGATAAAGCGACGCTGAAAAAAGTGGCCCCTAAGCCGGGCTGGCTGGAAACCGGTGCATCCGTTTTCCCGGTACTGGCTATTGTGCTGGTGGTGCGCTCATTTATTTATGAACCATTCCAGATCCCGTCGGGTTCGATGATGCCAACACTGTTGATTGGTGATTTTATTCTGGTAGAGAAATTTGCCTACGGAATTAAAGATCCTATTTATCAGAAAACGCTAATCGAAACAGGCCACCCGAAACGCGGTGACATCGTGGTATTTAAATACCCGGAAGATCCACGTCTGGACTACATCAAACGTGCTGTCGGTTTACCGGGAGACAAAGTGACGTACGATCCGGTGGCGAAAGAGGTCACTATTCAGCCAGGATGCAGTTCTGGTCAGGCTTGTGAGAACGCGCTGCCGGTAACCTATTCCGATGTTCAGCCAAGCGATTTTGTGCAGACGTTTGCTCGTCGTAACGGCGGGGAAGCGACCAGCGGTTTCTTTGAAGTTCCTCTGAACGAAACGAAAGACAACGGCATTCGCCTGACCGAGCGTAAAGAAACGCTGGGTGAGGTAACACACCGCATTCTGATGGTGCCAATCGCGCAGGATCAGGTGGGGATGTATTACCGTCAGCCGGGTCAGCAGTTAGCCACCTGGATCGTTCCACCGGGGCATTACTTCATGATGGGTGATAACCGTGACAACAGCGCGGACAGCCGTTATTGGGGATTTGTACCGGAAGCGAATCTGGTAGGTAAAGCGACCGCAATCTGGATGAGTTTCGACAAACAAGAAGGTGAGTGGCCAACCGGCGTTCGTTTGAGCCGCATTGGTGGTATCCACTAATTGCTGATAATTGTTCACGCTGTCGTCTTAATAACGACAGCGTGAATTATTTCTTGGATTAATTCCCTCAGACTAACGACATCCCTTGTCGTTGTGTATAGAATATTCCCCCGAAGTTTTAGGTTGGCACCGTCAGGTTGCCACGGCACACGAAACAGCATTGGTCTCTCTAATGACGGGTGTATATCAGGTCTGTTTCGTGTGCTGAATTGTTGACGCATTCATTTATTGGTATCGCATGAATCCCATCGTAATTAATCGGCTTCAACGGAAGCTGGGCTACACTTTTAATCATCAGGAGCTGTTGCAGCAGGCATTAACTCACCGTAGTGCCAGCAGCAAACATAACGAGCGTTTAGAATTTTTAGGCGACTCTATTTTGAGCTTTGTTATTGCGAATGCGCTGTATCACCGTTTCCCGCGTGTGGATGAAGGTGACATGAGCCGCATGCGCGCCACGCTGGTGCGTGGAAATACGCTGGCTGAATTAGCCCGTGAATTTGACCTCGGTGAATGTTTACGCCTGGGGCCGGGTGAATTGAAAAGCGGCGGTTTTCGTCGCGAATCAATTTTGGCGGATACCGTCGAAGCGTTGATCGGTGGGGTCTTCCTCGACAGCGATATTCAGACGGTTGAACAGCTGATCCTGAACTGGTATCAAACGCGTCTGGACGAAATTAGTCCGGGCGACAAACAAAAAGATCCGAAAACGCGCTTGCAGGAATATTTGCAGGGTCGCCACCTGCCGTTGCCGTCTTATCTGGTGGTGCAGGTCCGTGGCGAAGCGCACGATCAAGAATTTACAATCCACTGCCAGGTCAGCGGCCTGAGTGAACCGGTGGTTGGCACAGGTTCGAGCCGTCGTAAGGCTGAGCAGGCTGCCGCCGAACAGGCGTTGAAAAAACTGGAGCTGGAATGAGCGAAGAGAAAACTTACTGCGGATTTATTGCCATCGTCGGTCGCCCGAACGTCGGCAAATCCACCCTGTTGAATAATCTGCTTGGGCAGAAGATTTCTATTACCTCACGTAAGGCACAGACAACTCGTCACCGTATTGTTGGCATCCATACCGAAGGCGCGTATCAGGCAATTTATGTTGATACCCCTGGTCTGCATATGGAAGAGAAACGTGCCATCAACCGTCTGATGAACAAAGCGGCAAGCAGTTCTATCGGTGACGTTGAGCTGGTCATTTTTGTCGTGGAAGGCACGCGCTGGACGCCGGACGACGAGATGGTGCTCAACAAACTGCGTGACGGTAAGGTGCCGGTTATTCTGGCTGTGAATAAAGTCGACAACGTTCAGGAAAAAGCCGATCTGTTGCCACACCTGCAGTTCCTGGCAAGCCAGATGAATTTCCTCGATATCGTCCCGATGTCTGCCGAAACTGGACTGAATGTCGATACTATCGCGGGCATCGTGCGTAAACATCTGCCGGAAGCGATTCATCACTTCCCGGAAGATTACATCACCGATCGCTCTCAGCGTTTTATGGCCTCTGAGATCATCCGCGAAAAACTGATGCGTTTCTTGGGTGCTGAGCTGCCTTATTCTGTCACCGTCGAAATTGAGCGTTTTATTTCTAATGAGCGCGGCGGTTACGACATCAACGGTCTGATCCTCGTTGAGCGTGAAGGGCAGAAGAAGATGGTGATTGGTAATAAAGGTGCCAAAATCAAAACCATCGGCATTGAAGCCCGTAAAGACATGCAGGAGATGTTCGAAGCGCCTGTACACCTGGAGTTGTGGGTGAAAGTGAAATCCGGCTGGGCCGATGACGAACGCGCGCTGCGCAGCCTCGGTTACGGCGACGACCAGTAGTTTTAATACTCTATGGCTTTCGAGGTGCAGGAAGGCGGCAAGTCCGCGAATCCCCGGGAGCTTACTCGCGTAAGTGACTGGTGTGAACGGGCGCAGCCAACGCACCTGCAACTTGAAAGACGACGAGTATTATGATGGAAGGATGGCAACGCGCTTTTGTCCTGCATAGCCGCCCGTGGAGCGAAACCAGTCTCGTGCTGGATGTCTTCACGGAAGAGTCTGGCCGCGTGCGCCTTGTCGCCAAAGGCGCACGTTCTAAACGTTCCAACCTGAAAGGCGCACTCCAGCCTTTTACCCCGCTGTTACTTCGCTTTGGCGGCCGTGGTGAGGTGAAAACCTTGCGCAGTGCGGAAGCCGTATCTCTGGCACTCCCCCTTAGCGGTATCACGTTGTACAGCGGCCTGTACATCAATGAACTCATCTCGCGTGTGCTTGAGTATGAAACCCGTTTTTCTGAACTCTTTTTCGACTACCTGAACTGCATTCAGGCACTGGCTGGCGCGACAGGTTCGCCAGAGCCGGCGCTGCGTCGCTTTGAACTGGCCTTACTTGGCCACCTGGGCTACGGCGTGGATTTCACCCACTGTGCGGGCAGCGGCGAGCCGGTAGATGACACCATGACCTACCGCTATCGGGAAGAAAAAGGATTTATCGCCAGTGTTGTTATCGATAACAGCACCTTTACCGGACGCCATCTGAAAGCACTTGAATCGCGTGAATTTCCTGATGCTGACACGCTGCGTGCTGCGAAACGCTTTACCCGTATGGCCTTAAAGCCGTATCTTGGTGGTAAGCCCTTAAAGAGCCGCGAATTATTCCGGCAGTTTCTGCCGAAGCGAAAATAAAATAACGAGGATTGTCATGGCTGAATTACTGTTAGGCGTCAACATTGACCACATTGCCACTTTACGTAATGCTCGTGGTACCGCATACCCGGACCCGGTTCAGGCAGCGTTTATCGTTGAACAGGCTGGCGCGGATGGCATCACCGTACACCTGCGTGAAGACCGTCGCCATATCACCGACCGCGACGTACGTATTCTGCGCCAGACGCTGGATACGCGCATGAATCTGGAAATGGCGGTAACCGAAGAAATGCTGGCTATCGCCGTAGAGACGAAGCCGCATTTTTGCTGCCTGGTGCCGGAAAAACGTCAGGAAGTCACGACGGAAGGGGGGCTTGACGTTGCGGGGCAGCGTGACAAAATGCGCGATGCCTGCAAGCGACTGGCTGATGCCGGAATTCTGGTCTCGTTGTTTATCGATGCGGATGAAGAACAAATTAAAGCGGCTGCCGACGTGGGCGCTCCGTTCATTGAGATTCATACCGGTTGCTATGCTGATGCGAAAACCGATGCTGAACAGGCGAGTGAACTGGCGCGTATTGCTAAAGCGGCGACTTTTGCTGCCAGTCTGGGCCTGAAGGTGAATGCCGGTCACGGTTTGACGTACCATAACGTTAAAGCCATTGCGCGGATCCCGGAAATGCACGAACTAAACATTGGGCATGCCATTATCGGACGTGCGGTGATGAGCGGGCTGAAGGACGCGGTAGTGGAAATGAAACGTCTGATGCTGGAAGCGCGTGGCTAATGGCGATTCTGGGTTTAGGCACGGATATCGTGGAGATTGCGCGGATCGAGGCGGTGATCTCCCGCTCCGGTGAACGCCTGGCCAGACGGGTCCTGAGTGACAACGAATGGGCCATCTGGGAAACGCATCAGCAACCGGTGCGTTTTCTGGCAAAGCGCTTTGCGGTAAAAGAGGCGGCAGCAAAAGCCTTCGGTACCGGCATTCGCAATGGGCTGGCGTTTAATCAGTTTGAAGTCTTCAACGATGAACTCGGTAAACCGCGTCTGCGGTTATGGGGGGAGGCGTTAAAACTGGCGGAAAAACTGGGTGTCGCGCATATGCATGTAACGCTGGCCGATGAACGGCACTACGCTTGTGCCACGGTGATTATCGAAAGCTAGTTTCAGGACGTTGCCGGATGGCGAGGCGTCTTATCCGGCCTACGGGTTATGCGTTTTTTACAGGTGCTGGGTAGGCCTGATAAGCGTTAGCGCCATCAGGCTTCATCGCCGGATGGCGACGCGGCTATAGTTTATCCGCGTGATGCATCAATACAAACTTATCCCACAGCTGTTCTTCGGTTTCGCTATGTGCCGGGTCTTTCAAAATTGTGTTGGGGATCGGACACACTTTCTGACAGGTTGGTGTGTCGTAATGGCCTACGCATTCTGTACATTTGTCGCTGTTAATCTCGTAGATGCTCTCACCCATCGAAATCGCCTCATTCGGGCATTCGGGTTCGCACATATCGCAATTGATACAGCGTTTAGTAATTAGTAAAGACATTTCAATGAATTACCGTCAAATCATTTTAAAATCAGCAAGTTAAAGAGTTTCTCTATCGCTCTCTATTATTTACTTACTGTATGTTGATACAGTGTATTTAACCCTGATAAACTCAGTCCAGTAACACAAAGCCGCAACACATTGCATTTTGTCACGCTGAAAAGACCTGCATGTGTGAGCTTGTTTTCTGTGCCTTCACAGATAAGGATTGAGAATGCCGCGCACTGTAACACATAAACCGGATAGCCCCAATAATGACGATGTTTTAGCCTCGTCTGAAAAGTGGGATGCCTGTAAACCCCCCTATACCAGCTCACACATGAAAATCTGTGTTGCTGCCGCCAAAACTATCCTCTCCGCTTCTGGCGTCGCCCGTCGTTCCAAATACGAAAAAGAAAATTATCTCCGTATTGATTTTAGTAAAGCAGGTAAGGTGACCTTTTACGCTGAGTTCCCTAAAAAGATGGGGCTGAAAGGTAAAAAACTTGGCGAATGGCCGGAACTCGCAATTCAAATAGCCAGAGAGAAAGCATCAGAAATGGCAGAGGGTGGGTTGCGTGCTGAATCCGTCCACGCCGCTTTGGAAATGTACCGTGACGACCTTAAAGCAAAAGTCGACCGGCAGAAGTTAAGTCCTGATAGCTTCACGACCTACGGGGTACGTATCGACAGAATCAAAGCAACGTTCGGAGAGCGTGAAGTATTCAGTGATGTGACATACAGTCGGCTGGTGGATGTTCTGGATGAGTGGATCGCAACACGTTCCAATAATAACGCGCTAGAATTATTTGGTGAGCTTCGTCGGTTCTGGAAATTTTGTGCTCCTACACTTTGCAATGGGCGTAACATTGCCGCCAGTTTGCCAGATGATTATGTTTCTTCTCGTGTGCAGAAACCAACCCCAACGCGACTATTTACGGATATTGAATCAATCGCCCGCCTTTGGCTCAATGTGGCTGCCTGCACCTCTATACACCAGAAAAATGCCGTTAGATTCATGATTATTACTGGCGTTCGCCCGATAAACATTAATAACTTGCGCTGGGATTACGTCAACGAGGATGCAGATGAAATCGTTTATCCAGAAGGCGTGATCGGTATGCGCGGGGCGATGAAAACACAAAAGGCTTTCCGTCTGCCAATAACGCCAGAGATCAGGAGGATTATCGACGAGCAGAAAGCCTGGCGCGATTCAGTTCCTGAGTGCAATAAAGATTATGTGTTTTTGCAGCCGCGCGACCCTATGCAAGCATTTTCAAAACGATCACTGGATAAACTGGTGAAAACATACAGCCCGGAAGGGGCGGTAAAGGGTATGAAACATGACGGGACAATAAAAGGGAAAGAGGGGGCATTTAATACGATGTGCCGTAAATTCCTTAAGAGCAATGTTATTGCCCTGATGAAGGAAAGAGGCTACTCCCGATCAGATAGAAGGGAAGTAAGCCTCCTGTGCCTTCACCATTCCAGCAAGTCAGATGACCCGATGGCAGAACACTACGACTTTTCAGATGAGATTTTGCAGGAAGAGATTGCGTTAAAGCGCGAGGCATTTGAGGCTCACGAGCGGAGCATACTCGCGCAGGTTGCACTGCTAAGACGACGGGGTTAATACTGGCTCCGGCATTTCTGGATAAAAGCCTCTACATTACGGCGCTCATAGCGAACGACTTTAGCGCTGAATTTTACAGGGGCTAATGTAGAACGGTGCCGGTGTTCTGTATTCCATTTACATAATGTTTTTTGCGTAATCCCTAATTTCTGGCATACCTCGTCCGGAGTGAGGAGATCATCAGGTTGTTCAGTCATGTTATTCCTCACTGTTATCGATGGTGATGATGAGCCGCTTCCAGATAGCTGAGACATACTTAGCCTGATGTTTTGCATCGGCTAGGGCATTATGCATGTCACCTTCAAACGGTATGTCCCGGCGTGGGTTGATTCCTATTTTCCTTCCTAATTCGACGATAGTTCGGACATCACGATCATTCCAGAATTTCCACATGCAGGGGATTAATTCACGGTCATAGCTGGAGCGGAGGATTACATTATCAAAGGTAGCGCCATTACCCCAGACCTGAACTTTATCAATGTCAGAGTTATCAAGAATAAAGGTATTCAGCTTTATCAGGGCGGCTGAAATCGTTGTCGCATCCTCATCGCAAATAGCCATTCGAGCTCCTTCGCTTTGCCGCATCCACCAAATTATTGTTTCATGGTCAGGAACGGCACCTCCAGCAATCGCGCTTTTCAGGCTAACAACCCGGTAAAATTCAGGGCCCAGTTCACCAGTTGAAGGATCAAAAAACACAGCACCGATAGAGACGATGGGGGCATTTGGTTTATTCCCCATAGTTTCAAGGTCGATCATTAAATGGTTCACGTTAAATATTCTCCCGTTTCTTCGCTTCTGCGATGGCTTCATCAATAGCCTGACGAACAGTCATAACCGGGTAATTACTGTCATTGAGCATCATGGCGTTCCTCTGGAAATTAGCGTCAAACTTCCAACCGTAAGACGTACCGTAATACTCATTCAGCCTTTTGTTCTGAGCATCAAGCCAGTCGAGGCGCTTTGTATCCTCAGAACCATCCGGCGTTACCGGCGCTGGTTGCTCTTTGATGTGCAGACGCGGCTCACCATCTTTCGCCTCCGGCCACTGGCGGGTTTTGTTAACGGCCAGCTTTTCTACCATCGCCAGCGTAATCTGCTCATCACTGATACCGGCACGACGTTGCGCATCCCATAACAGGAATTGCATGTCAGCCCATTCGCTAAGGTCGCCTGGTTCAGCAGCAGCCTCGAGCGCTTCTTTGGAAAGGTGCTTCAGCGGACCAACTGGACCGACATCGCCGAAAGTAGCCTGTGACCACGCTGCATGCTCACGGCGTACCAGCTTGCGGGCAATAGCCCCATCAATCACCTTCAATACATCAGCGAGAATGTATGCTCTGTTCCCGCCGTTTGAGTACTGGGTATCATGTTGCAGGTGCTCGCGTATCTGGTGCAGGCGATCGACAGATACAGGACCGTGCACCGGGTGGTTTGTGCTTTTAGTCATTCCATGCCTCCAGCTCGTTCTGGATTTCCTCGTCGACCTCGTCATTTGTGGCATCTTCGTTCAGATAGTCGCGCGCCTCTTTGAGATACTGTTCGCGGCGTTCGTGGTACCAGGCAGAGAACTCCGGCGACCACCCTCGATTAGCCCCCTGAAAATCTACCATCGCATTATCCTCTGCCATACGCTCGACCATGCAGTCGGCAGTTGTCAGGGCGCATTCCCGGATGTAACTGCGAAGGTGGTGCTTACGCCAGTACGGACTGTATTTTGAATCGCAGCGGCTTTTAAATTCGACAGTCCAGCGACGGATGCAACGTGCGTTCAGTGATTTACTCATTGTGTTGCTACCTGTCTGGCTCTATTCAATAACTGGTTAAACATCATGGTTAGGTTGTTACTGCACCCAAATGGCATATCGTTAACACGGTATGTTGGAATGCCCTTGCGAACACCAGACTTCACGATCCGGCCTGTACCATAGAGTTGCGATAATGCGCCAGCGACCGCGGGGGTCTTTTTATTCATGCCTTTGGCGATTTCACCGCTGGTGGTATTCGGATGAGCCTGGAGATATTCAAATACGGTCATGGCGTTTTACCTTTACGTTCCTGTTCCAGTTGCACCAGAGACTCTTTTAATGCTGCGAACGTAGCGTCCAGTCTGGTGGCGACTTCGCGCATAAGCGGTGCATGCTTTGGTGGCAGTTCAGCAACGGAGGCAAAAGCCTCCGCAACGAGTTCTTTTACCTTCATGCGGCGCATTGGCGCAGCTCCACCAGTTCGTTAAAGCGGTTCATGAACAGGCCATAGGCTTGACCAGGACGGAGAGGGATAACCTGAACGAGAGCAGAGCAGGGAATACCTTCGAGAATTTCCCACTTCGAACCGTCATCGATTTCCAGATCACGGCGCTCGGTAGCTAACATGGTTAGATCGGCATATTTCACGACGGCAGCTTGCTCAAGCTGGATACCGAATTTAAAGCGGATAAGACCATCAATATAAGTTTCCATGCGCTGGTAGTCAGGCAGCAAGGCTTTGAGCGGGGCCGGAATATCTTGGCAATATGCCTCCGCAGCGTCGTGCATCAGCGCTTCAAAGGCGAACTCTGGCGGCACAATCTGGCTTACAAGCACAGAGTGCTGAGCCACGCTGTAGAACTCTGGGAGATGCCCAGCGAATCGACAGATGTTGGAAAGAGCAGTCGCGATATCCTCAACATCGATATCGTCGATTGTGGCGGTCAGATAGTTAAATTTTTTACCGGATAATGTCTGAATGTAGCTCATGGTTTTCTCCATATTGGCGCGCTGCACCGCGCAGATTTTGGTTGCACGAATCCCTCGCCGGGTGGCGATAATTAATGGAATTACGCTTCAATAAATCCCCGCGGCGCCGGGGATTTAATGCAGAGCAATTAGGCTTTAAAGTTACCGATGAAAGTTTCCACTGATTCACCTTCGAACTTGCTGATCAGCAAATCGCGGAATTCGTTGGCGATCTCTTCTTCCTGGGCTTCAAGTTGGACGATGCGCAGAACAAAGCAGGGTTCATCGCTGGTCAGCAGGCTGTTACGCAAGCTAAAGCGGCGTTCGCCCAGACCTTCATACGGCACACATTTGAACTCGAACGCCACAGGCATTACGTCTTTGCTGCTTGCTTCAACGCTTTGCATCAGCGATTTTTTACCAGCGAAATCACCAGTTTCATGGTCCTGCTGTGTTGCTTGCTGAATAGTGATACGACGCACAGCCTGAGCAGCCTGGGAAATCTGCATCGTATTGCCATCAGCATCAAACGCCAGGAGGTAATCGCTCCAGTCTTCCAGCCATTCGGCGATTTGCTTTTGCTTCAGGCGTTGACCATCGATCTGCAATAGCGCGCGGAACGGGGCGGTTTTCTTCAGGGTGATTGAAGCAACGTTATCGGCGTGACCGGGATTATCCAGTGTGCCGATGTTGAACACTGAACGGGCGGTCATGTTGTCAGCGTCAATAAAGCAACGAGCTGGCTCACTGTCGCTGGCGTAACCTTTAGAATAACGTGCGAAGTCGTCAATACTGGTTGTGGCCATGGTGCCACGAAAGCGGAAACGCTCCAGAGAAAAGCGCTCGAGGCTTTCAACGCCAGTACCCTCTGGCAGTAATGCGGTCGGGCAAGCCAGGCCATGAATATCATTCAGGTGATAACCGGAAAGAACCAGGTCTTTGACCTGCTTGAAGGTACTGCTGTCTAACTGAGACATAAAAATTCCTTAAAGATAGATGTAGAAAAACTGAAACTATGAGCTATCAAGCGCGGCTTATTTCGCCGCGCGTAACTTTCCGTCCGGATCCCCGCCGAGGGTAAACAAGTTGCCCTGGTCTTCCTGTAGGATGGTGAGCTTCCCGCCTTTGTTAACCCACATAGGGGTTTCGGTTGTGTCCTCTTCGGAGGCTTTACCACGCGGTGTCGGGGTGCTGTAGTTCAGCTTGTGCTTGATCTTGACGCGCTTCTCTTCAACGGAATTACCCATGCGCTCAAAATCAAATGTGAGGACTACTTTGCCTTTGTTGCCGTTGTTCAGAACGCCAAGCGCGGTGGTATTAAGTGCTGCCGCGATTTTGTTCATGAACACGCCGGCATCCAGTTCGCCAAGAAAATCTGGCACTACGGTCATGCGGTCATTACTCATGGTTTTACCCTCGTTAAGGCGGCTGCCACCGCCGAACTTTCTCCATACACAACAGAGAAGGGCACCTGCATTGGTCGGCGGCTTGCAGAGACCGCTTTCTTTTTGCCCGGGTGGATTGGGTTATGAGCCCGTCGCCCGGTGATGCCCTTTTCTGTTGTGTGTCGGGCTTCCACCGACTCCCATCTGTTTTTAAAGGCGCTCAGATATCGTCTGGCCTGTGCTGGTCTTTCCCTGCCGTCAGCGTTCTACTTCACGCCGTCACTGCCGTCGAGGGAGCTGGCATCTCTCCGTTTATACAGTTGAACGTCTGCCGCTGTTGTCGGTGCTGGTACCGCCACTGTCCAGGACATTTATAAGGACCGTCTCCAAGTGGTAACTCTTCCAGTCCCGGTAAGAATCCTGCGAGATGCTTACCATGACCGGCTGATATTCCCTGAAAAAGGCTGGCGGTTACCGGACAAATGGGAAAACACCGGGCCGCCAGAACAGGGAGTTACTTGTTATTGCTTTGGCCTGCTTTTAACCACATCAGGCGCGGTGGTATCTTGGTGTTCTCACACAACCAAGAGGGATGTTTATGGGCGCTTTTGATAACCAGGAAATTACGTTACCCGCATGCCCTAAGTGCGGCGCTAAGACGAAGAAGAAAATCGCTTGGCTCAAGTCGAACAAAAGTTTCACTTGTCGATGTGGAGCCACTATCAATGTCAACAGCAGCCAGCTTACTTCCGAAATCAGGAAGGTTGAGGACAAGCTGAAGAAGCTCTTTAAATAGTTTTTTATCGACTGATATTATTTCGTTATCAGGGGTTGGTTTTTCAGCCTCTGATTTTTTAGTCAGGATCATTTTTTCTACACATGTGACTACGCATTCCGAACAGATAGCAGGTTCGTCCTTACCACCTTTTGCGACGATCTTCATCGCTACCAGTTCGGTTGCTCCACAAAATGAGCATGTGAATAAATGATTCATGTAAACCTCTGCCCCTAACCTTAGTTTTCTGTCAGCGAATCATCCGGTTATTCATATGCCACCGGCGGCTACTTCGTGGGCGTCCTGCCTGTTCGCTGTTTCGTATAGGTACATTATGTACCTTGAGGGTACATTGTCAAGGATAAAAAAACCTGCCGAAGCAGGTTTGTGATGATGGGTTAAGGCTTATGCCTGTGCCGTCGTGGTTTTCCTGAGAAAACAACGGTGCCAATAATCGAGCAATTACCATTGATCCTAATATATGGCTCTGGCCAGTTGGCGTTTAAAGCTTTAAGAAACTTTTCGCCACTATCTTCTATTAATCGTTTAAACGTCGTTTCGCCAGAATCATGCATTAAAGCAATAACATCATCGCCATGAGAAGCTGCAACCTCTGGATCTACAAAAATCATATCGCCAGGACGATACTCATCGATCATTGAATCACCAATGACGCGTAAGATATAAGTCATTGGCCCGCACGGAACGGGACAAGGATATGTTTCTACACTACTCAAATCTACCTCTGCATAACCAGCATCCGTCCATGCTCCGGCTTGCACCCAGGATATAACCGGGACCATCGTAATTGATCTATTAACGTCTGAAACGTCGGGTGATTTAGCAATGTTGGTAGTTTGATGTTCGGTATCTAGCCAACCTTGAGGCAAGTCAAAACATTTTTCGATATGCCTTGCCATAGCGTCACCAATACCTTTGGTGGCACCTTCACCCATAAACCGGCTGGTTTGTGTAGGTTCACGATCGATCATGTTAGCGAAGTAGCTATTACCCCCAACACCATCTCTCAATTTTCGGGCGTTTAATCGCCTGATTTCCTGGATAGTTTTCATCAGTAAATTAAACAATGTGTACCTCTATGGTACAAGTACCTTGTGGGTTCATTTCTTTCGTGTAATATGTACATAGGAGGTACATATTATGAAAGAGTATTGGGACTCTTTAACTAAAGAGCAGCAAGGCGAATTAGCTGGAAGCGTAGGTTCCACGCCTGGCTACCTGCGTTTAGTTTTCAATGGCTACAAAAAGGCAGGTTTTTCCTTGGCTAAAAAACTGGAGGAAACAACTGCTGGGATTATCAGCAAATCTGATCTTCGTCCTGACATTTACCCTAAACAGTAGCAGACGAGTTGATTTTTATAACCACAGAATTAAGGGGTTAACCGTGGGTAACGAACCTATTTGGAAAGTTGAACGTCAGCCAATCTGGCTGGTGGTAGCGATTAAAAAGACGATTACCGATCTGCCTGGTGGCTACGCCGAAGCGGCGGAATGGTTGGGGGTAACAGAGAACGCACTGTTTAACCGCCTCCGCGTAGATGGTGATCAGATCTTCCCTATGGGGTGGGCGATGGTTTTACAGAAAGCAGCCGGTGTTAGCTACATAGCTGACGCGTTTTCTCGTCAAACAGATAACGGGATCCATATCCCGGGCGCGGCACCAGAAACAGAGAACGAAGAGATTGGCTTAAAGCTGGCTGAGCTGGTGGGAAGGCTTGGTGACCTGGTTAACGCATATCGTCGATACATCGATGATGGTGTGGTTGATAAAGGGGAGTGGGACAGTCTGAACGAAATCGCCTACCAGTTCCGGGTAACGCTTATGACGTTTCTGAACCTGATTTCACGAGTCTATTGCCTTCCAGAAAAGAGTGACGCCCGCGAGTGTGCAGCTCCGGGCGCCTTGGCGAACAACTCTTCGAGTATGGAGAAATAATCCGCATGAGCAGTTTAACGGCTTTTAACCGTCTACCGCAACTCAGGATGATCCCAGTTTCGGGTACTCCGTTATTTCGGTATGAACGCAGATTATCAAACCGCCGGGTTCCGTGTAACCACAGTAGGGCGGTTTCAATTGTGGGGGTCTACAACCGGAGGGCGAAACGCCTGTGCGCGAACTTAACCGAAGGTTCAAAGATCACCGCGGAGTGCCAGTCCGTGTTATCCGCTGGGAGCCAGAAACACAGCGCGTTATCTATCTGCGTGATGGCTACCCGCACGAATGCTTTAGCCCACTTGAGCATTTCAGGCAAAAGTTCAGGGAGATAACGGACGATCATGAGCACTAAATTAACCGGCTACGTATGGGATGGTTGCGCGGCGTCGGGCATGAAATTGTCTAGTGTCGCGATCATGGCACGCCTCGCTGATTTCAGCAGCGATGAGGGCGTGTGCTGGCCGTCCATTGAAACTATTGCTCGCCAGCTTGGCGCAGGGCCGAGCACGATCAGAACGGCAATCGCAAAGCTTGAAAAAGATGGCTGGCTCACGCGTACACAGCGCCGTAATGGTAACCGTAATGCGTCGAACGTGTACCGCCTGAATGTGGCGAAACTTCAGGCTGCCGCATTTTCTCAACTGTCAGATTCTGACACGTCAAAATCTGACGCATCAAAATTTGACGCCTCAAAAACTGACCCGTCGAAATCTGGCAAAAACGGCGGTTTTGACCCGTCAGAATCTGGCGGGGATCCGTCAGTAAAATCAAAACAAGATCCACAAGTAACTTCAAAACCCTCTTGTCCGGTTGCGGCGCAACCAGACCCTGAAGTCGTGATTACTGATCAGGCAATTTTGGTTCTGACCCATTTGAACCAGATCAGCGGATCCCGGTATCAGAAATCAAAAACATCCCTGGAGAACATCCGTGCCCGACTGCGTGAGGGATACAGCGTTGCAGACCTGCAACTGGTTATCGACCTGAAGCATGAGCACTGGCACGAGAACGACGAGCAGTACCAGTACATGCGCCCGGAAACGCTGTTCGGCCCGAAGAAATTCGAGAGCTATCTGCAAAGCGCTACCCGCTGGGAGCAGAAGGGACGGCCTAAACGCGCTGACTGGGGCGCGAAAAAGCGCGATGTGATGGCTTTTGGTCCGGTTGAAACAACGATTCCAGAGGGGTTCAGAGGATGACGTTAAACAAATATTGCCAGGCGCTGGCGGCACTACGTAGCAAACCAGCCCACGAACTGAAAGAAGTTGGCGATCAGTGGCGGACGCCGGATCTGCTTTTTTGGGGGATCAACGCGCTATTTGGTCCATTAGTTCTGGACTTGTTTGCTGACGACGACAACGCGAAGTGCCCGGCATGGTACACCGCAGAAGATAACGCGCTGACGCAGGACTGGTCTGAACGTCTGGCAGAACTGGGTGGCGCTGGCTATGGCAACCCACCGTATAGCCGTTCGCAGTATCACGAGAAACAGGCGATCACTGGTATGACGCACATCATGAAATACGCAGCAGCCCAGCGCGAGAAGGGCGGTCGCTATGTATTCCTGATAAAAGCCGCGCCGAGTGAAACGTGGTGGCCGGAAGATGCCGATCACATTGTATTCATTCGCGGGCGCATTGGGTTCGATCTGCCTGTGTGGTTTGTACCTGCTGACGAAAAACAGAAACCCACCAGCGCGTTTTTTGCCGGTGCTATAGCTGTCTTCGATAAGTCATGGCGTGGTGAGCGGTTCAGCTATATCAACCGCACAGAACTGGAGGCAAAAGGTCGTGCGTTTATGACTTTGGCGCAATTTGCTGCCAGCAAGTCTCAACCTGCAACTGCCACACCATCTGTAGCTGACAAGCCAGAAGCAGAGTTGCCACTTACCCAGAAAGATATTTTTGATATCAGCGGTGTCGAGGCGTGGGCATGTGTTAGAGCTGCGTTCGGCGATAAAGAAGAATACACATTCAGTGAATCGAAGTTTGGGCATACCTGGGCGGCGGATTCTGTCGAAGCACCGGAATTCACTCAGGTATCACCATTAACGATCGACAAAGCGAAGCTGCTTATTCGTGAGAGTATTTTGTTCGGTGTGGATGAGTGGCTGTTGTCGATTCAATTCGATGACGCTGCTGCGCGCCTGGATATGTCGGAACGTATTCGCACTGTTGCCCTTGAAGCATCCGGTGAATATGGCATGAACAGTGCTGATTTCATTGCAGCTATGGGAAGCCTGGATGTTTCCAGTTGGTCCAATATTCGCCACATCCGCATGCACATCCGTGAGAAAGCTAAACTAGTGGCGGATCCGCTTCCCGAGTCCCGTATCTGGCCGTTGGAGGTTGGAATTGTATTCGACCAGGTTGATGGCGCTGACATGCTGAATGAATCACAGCAGAACAAACTGAAAGCCAATATCAATCAACTCTGGCTGGAGCGGACGGCCACCAGCGAAATCATTACTGCAGCTTCTGAACTTGTTCGCAGTATGAGGGGAGAGGCCGCGTGAAACTGATCCTGCCTTTTCCTCCGAGCGTGAACACTTACTGGCGGGCCCCTAACAAGGGGCCGCTGGCCGGTCGTCACCTCATTAGCGCTGATGGCCGTAAATACCAGAGCGCTGCCTGCGTGGCGATCATTGAGCAATTACGACGTCTCCCGAAGCCATCGACTGAACTGGCAGCGGTAGAAATCACTCTGTACCCGCCGGATGCGCGCCGCCGGGATATCGATAATTACAACAAAGCCCTGTTTGACGCGCTGACGCATGCGGGTGTCTGGGAAGACGACAGCCAGATTAAGCGCATGCTGGTGGAATGGGGACCCGTTGTGCCGAAAGGTCGGGTAGAGATAACGATCAGCAGATATGAACCGGCGGGTGCAGCCGCCTGATATGGAGAAAAGTATGAGCCAGTTAGCAACAACAGCATTAACCATGTCCAGCAGCGATATTGCTGAGCTGGTGGAATCACGACATGACCATGTTAAACGGTCCATTGAACGCCTGGCAGAGCGCGGTGTTATTGAACTCCCCCCAATGGGGGAAGTTAAAAATCACCTCAATCAGTCGGTATCGGTTTATCTGATAGGGAAGCGGGACAGTTATATCGTTGTCGCGCAGCTGTCGCCGGAGTTTACCGCGCGTCTGGTTGATCGCTGGCAGGAGCTTGAGCAGGCACAGCAGCAGACGATTCCTCAATCATTCTCTGAAGCCCTACGTCTTGCAGCTGATCTTGCAGAACAAAAACAGCAGTTGACTAACGAACTTGCTGCCGCGGCGCCGAAGGTAGAGTTTGTTGATCGGTACTGTACAGCCAGTGGGTCAATGTCATTCCGCCAGGTGGCAAAACTGCTTAAGGCCAAAGAGCCCGATCTGCGGTTATTCCTCCTTGAGAACGACATCATGTATCGCCTTGGCGGAACGATGACCCCACGGCATCAGCATATTGATGCGGGCCGTTTTGAAGTGAAAACCGGCACATCCGTAACCTCAAATCATGCATTCAGCCAGGCACGTTTCACGGCGAAAGGCGTGCGCTGGATTGGTGGGCTGTGGGCAGAACACATTGCCAGGGGGCAGGTCGCGTGAGAGCTCTGCTTACCCCCGAGATCGCCCATCGTATGGGGATTGTGCTGTTCCGTCCCGGTGCGGAACTGATGCACCTCTTCATGCGTGGTCGCGTTCTGCTCGAGCCTGAACCAGAAGAAATGGCGTCATTCAGTACCGGGGCTGTTCCGGCAGCCATTCAGCCGCTGGCTGATGATCCGGTAATGCGTCAGGTCTTCGAGAATGAGAGGGTTATTCAGCGTGCCGGTGGGATTTCTTCCCTTGAGCAATGGTTGAGTAATCGGTTTGAATGCCAGTGGCCACATTCAACGTGGCACGACAAGAACTTCACAACAATGCGGCACCCACCAGGAAGTATTCGCCTGTGCTGGCATTGCGATCACACTTTGTCGGGGCAGCATACCGAACAGCTTGCAGGTATAGCGGCAGGAAACCTGGTATCCTGGATTCTGGAAGTCATTCGGCGTGATTCTGGTTTTCCCGAGTCGCATATCCTGACGCTTCCGGAACTGTGCTGGTGGATGGTCAGAAACGACCTGGCTGATGTTATTCCGGAAAGCGTTGCGCACAAGGGGCTACGCCTTCCGGATGAGAAGATCCGCTCGGTCATGAGGGAAAGCGACATTGTGCCTTCCGCTTCTGCAGCCAGCCTCGTGCAGGAGAAGGCGAAGAAGATCCTCACGCTCTCTGTTGATCCGGAGTCTCCGGAATCTTTCATGCTCAGGCCAAAGCGACGCCGCTGGATAAATGAGACTTACACCCGCTGGGTAAAAACACAACCCTGTGAGTGTTGCCGACGGCCAGCAGATGATCCGCACCATATCGTAGGGCACGGTATGGGTGGTACAGCAACAAAAGCCCATGACCTCTTCGTGATCCCTCTGTGCAGAGAGTGCCACGACGAGTTACACGCCGATGTACCAGCATTCGAGCAGAAGCATGGTACGCAGCTTGAGCTGCTACTGCGTTTTATGGATCGGGCGCTGGCGATCGGCGTAATTGCGAAAGCTTAAGTGTATGGAGAAAAGTGATGCGTGATATTCAAATGTTACTCGAAAGATGGGGCGGGTGGGCTGCCAGTGATAGTTCTGGCGTGGACTATTCTCCTATAGCTGCAGGATTTAAAGGGCTGTTGCCGCAAATAGGTAGCTCCCGACCGTCTTGTACTGACGATGATGCGCTGATCATCGAAGGGTGCCTGGCGCGATTGAAAAACCGAAAACCATATGAGCATTCACTTCTTGTTGCCCACTACCTATACGGAATATCTAAGAGGAAGATTGCGAAAGCGCGTAAAAAAGATGAGAAATTGATACGCATCGAGATACAGATGGCAGAAGGATTTATAGACGGATGTTTGGCTATGCTTGATATTCGACTTGACATGGATGATTGATTGTTAAAATCAAGACTGCCGGTTAGCCTTGAGGCCCGGCAGTATCTGGTAGTTGGCTCGAACGTGATGAGGCTTCAAGGATAGAGTCGCTGCCAATAGAAACGAGTATTTCAATTGTCTTGGCCTTTGCCTGCATCAGCCTGGCTTCAATTTCAGGGGTTAAATGCTCTGAGCTTAGCTGTTTTTCGATCTCAGCTAAATCTCGTTTACACTTCGCTCGTTTAGCTGCATCTTCTGGTGATTCAAACCCATGCCTAGAAATGAACCAATTCATCACGTAGGTAAGGACAGCAGCAACACCAGGCACAAGGGCATAAGCAACCGTCCTCCACACGCTGTTGGGGTCTGTAAGAACTGCACCAACTAAAACGCTGAGTATTGCTCCCCAACCACCAGTGGAAAGTGTCGCTTTTCCAGTACTTAAACCTTTACTTTGAGAACTCATTTTGGTTTTGAATTCTCCGAAATAGCCTCATCAATAAGGCTGGTAAGCATTTTGCCGTTTTTTCTTGGCACCTTAACTATGAGTGTTTTAGTTGTACCAGTATCTTCATCGTGATACCGGAACTCAAAGGTCCTGGTAGGAAACAATCGACGCCATAGCAAAGCAGATGCCGAATAGCAGAAACGACTAAAGGTAGGAATGATCATAATCACTCCTATCCAGAAGATCAGTTGCGCTATCTGCAAGTTTAATGCCACGTTAATCAAGCCTCAGCAGGGCGTTTTCGCTTAACTTTGGTTATAGCATACTTGGTTGAAGCATTACGTGCAGTGAAAGTTTTTGTTGTTTTGAGGTCAACGACAAACAAATCTTCTTTGGTGAAACTAACGATCCCATTTTGGACTTGATGTATAAAAAGTTGATCCTCAAACGAAACTGCATGTTCCTCTCCGAGGTACTCAATCCTCCAACCTTTTGTTCCTTCAAAGTTTATTTGGACGAATCTTACGTTTACTTCTTCCACTGATTCTTCTTTTTCCAGCAAAGTGCCCCTGGGAAGTGGTTTTATTTCCTCAGTTTCTTCACCTTCCAGGCGGACGACTTCGATACCGTCTTCATTCAGAACTTTGAACACTGCGCCTTCTTTCCCGTCTAAAGGTGCGCGCACAACGTTCACTAAAGCATTCCTAATTTCTGGATCAGTCACTAGCTTTGCTACAGAATCATGACAAACAATCTCTTCACCTTCGAGCTCAAGAACGGATTGGTTTGTACCTGCTCGTTTCGTGATGGAAATGACTTTCTTACTTCCCAACTGTCGAATTAACGATAATGCAGGTGCACCAATTGCTGCGCCGGCTAACCCTGTCAATCCGATCACTTTCGCAACATTGATTGCATGTGGGACAAGTTCCATCATCGTATAGGATACGCCGAGAGAGCCAGCCTCAGCCGGGTTTGTCACCATCAACTTCACAGTTTGTTGACCGTCGTTAAGCCGTTTATCGGCGGCTGAAATTAAATCAGCCATAGAACCTATGGAAATGCTAAGTGTTTTTGCATCAATTTTATGCTGTGCCAATTCAGTGTCTTCTGCATCATAGAAGATCTGAAAAGAAGTAGTATTGGTCACTATTTGCTCGCTATGGTTTGATTTTTTTCCATAAAATACCTGTTTTAATAATAAAAAACATTATTGCGGTCCGCAAAAAGTAATGTAACGTGTTAAGAGTGGTCACTTAGACGCGAACTTAAATATTTCAGAACCTCGCCAATCGGCGGGGTTTTTTCATTTCAGGTCCAGGCTAAAAACTGCAGATTAACCGTGACCGCATGAGCTTGCGGCCTGAACCCTTTCCCCTCGTTTCTGAGAGGATTCACAGCAATTGAGGGGGACCGATGTCCGAACCAATAACCGGCACAGGCTTAGCTGGTGGCGCTTTAACTGGGGCGAGTATTTACGGACTGCTAACCGGAACGGATTATGGCGTTGTGTTCGGTGCATTTGCTGGTTCTGTTTTCTACATAGCATCAGCTGCTGATTTGAGCACTTCACGCCGATTGGCATATTTCATAGTGTCATATATTGCCGGAATGCTCTGCGCTGGATTAGTTGGGGCTAAATTGTCAGCCCTTACGGGATATAGCGATAAACCGCTGGATGCTATCGGTGCCGTAATTGTTTCTGCTTTAGCCGTCAAAATCCTGACGTTCCTGAATAATCAGGATATCGGCTCGCTGGTGGCGCTGATAACGCGCCGGGGAGGTTCAGGTGGTACTAAATGACCCATCGGCAACAATTAATGCGCTGCTTTGCGCTGGGGTAGTGCTGACCCTGATGTTTTACCGTCGCGGCGATTCGCGACATCGACCGTGGATATCTCGCTTAGCCTGGTTGCTTACGGTCATTTATAGCGCCGTACCGCTGGCGTATCTGTGCGGTATCTACCCTTATTCATCTTGGGCCACTATCGGGGCCAACATTATTTTCTTGTCTGTGCTTGTCGCCGTCAGAGGCAACGTAGCGCGGCTGGTTAATCATCTGAGGCAATAATGAACCAATCACAATTTCAGCAGGCGGCTGGTATCAGCGCCGGGCTTTCTGCACGCTGGTTTCCGCACATTGATGCGGCAATGAAAGAGTTTGGAATCACAGCAGTTAACGATCAGGCCATGTTCATTGCGCAAGTTGGGCATGAATCTGCTGGTTTTACCTCGCTGGTCGAGAGCTTCAACTACTCGGTAGACGGGCTAAAGAAAACCTTTGGTAAGCGCCTGACGCCGTACCAGTGCGAAATGCTGGGGCGTGTCGATGGTAAACAGGTCGCTCACCAACCACAAATAGCCGATCTGGTTTACGGTGACCGTATGGGGAATAACAGCCAGGGTGACGGCTGGAAATATCGCGGTCGTGGCCTGCTTCAAATCACTGGTCGTGAGAATTACACCAAATGCGGTACAGCGCTGAAGCTTGACCTTGTCAGTACTCCGGAACTATTGACGCAAGAGCGACACGCGGCACGTTCAGCGGCATGGTACTTCACGTTACGCGGCTGTCTCCTCTATTCGGGGGATGTGGAACGCGTCACGCAGATTATTAACGGTGGTCAGAACGGCATTAACGACCGCCGTGAACGTTACGCTAAAGCAAAATCCGTACTGGTGTGAGGTCGCGATGGGACTTGAAATGATTCTGGGCCTCGCAGTTGCGGTGCTTGCTGCAATTGCAGGTGCATTTGGTATTGGTAAATCGCGCGGTACCAATCAGGCAGAAGCCAAAGCAGATAAGCAACGCACTGAAGAACGAGCAGCAGCTACAGAAGCGGTAGCCGAACGCCGGGTGGAAGTAACGAAAGAGGCCAGCAATGTACAGCAGACTGTTAACCATATGCCTGATGATGCCGTTGATTGTGAGCTGCGAAACGACTGGACTCGCCCCGGTAGTCGTTGATACTGCCTGTGACTGGGTAAAGCCAATCTACCTGACTGATAACGATATCGGCGTTATGGATCGCCAGACGAAGAAAGACATCCTGGCGCATAACAAAGCTTGGCAGGCGAACTGCCAGAAAGAAACCAGAGCCTCGCAATAGCGGGGCTTTTTAATGCGCATCGCACGCGCACATCAAAGAAAGTCTTTCAGCTGTGAGCCTGGGCAAACCGTTAACTTTCGGCGGATTTGCCGTGCGACAGGCTCACGCCTAAAAGGGAAATATCATGCAATTAGGCAAAAAATCGAAAACTGGGTTGAGAGTGTTTATTCGTACCCATGGGAATTTCATCGTTGCCAATAGACGGGGAATACCACGCATTGTTGTAGGGGCTATTGACGAAACCCAAAACACCTTGCGTAGCGGCAGTCCTTCTACGTTCAAACAATTCAGCTCACGCCAAAAGGAAATGAATAATGGGTGAAAAAATCATTGCTTATGCCCTCGACACAGCTTTGGCTCGACATTATGAGCAGCTTGGCAATACAGAACGTGAAAAAGCGGCGGTGGTATTTATGGACGGTCGCTGGGTTGCTATCCGCGGGGATTTTACTCCTGACGAAATTCGCGATGCTCTAGAGTTCATCAAGCGCACCAGACTGACGGAGTCACTCGGAAAGGCGCTCGCCGATTCATCACCATTTTCCGTGAAGGACGGGCAGGTATTTATTAAAGATGCCTTTATTGATAATGGCATGGTGTCTGCGGAATACAGTGTAAAAATGCATATCAGTATTGAAGAAAACGATAAGGCAAATTCCTCTTTTGAAGAGGCCGTCCGCAAAGCCGTTCAGAAAGAATGTCAGCCCGGCGGTCTAATCTGGCATCAGCGCGGCCGCTGACAGGAGAGTTCATGCAGGTCACTATTGATGGTGTCCCATACGCTCCCGCCAGCGTCGTTTCATCACGGATCGGCATTGCCATTTCGACGCATCAGCGTGCAGACGTTTTAAAACGAGCACTCGAACAGCACATGAGGCATCTTCCCTCCGGCGCGCTGATGGTGGTGGTCGATGATGGTTCAAAACCTGCAGCGGTAGTTCCCGACGGCGTGCAACTGCTTCGCCATGAAACATCACTTGGCATTGTTGCTTCGAAGAACGCGAGCTTAGCCGCGTTGATGGACGCCGGATGTGAGCATCTCTTTCTCTGGGATGACGATGCATATCCGATCGCCGATAACTGGCACCTGCCATACATCGAATCACCAGAGCCGCACCTTGCTTACCAGTTTCTCGATCTGACTGGCCGCAATAAGCTGAATGACATTGCGGTGCTTTACCGTGACGATCAGCATATTGTGTATACCGGGCAGCGTGGCGTGATGTTGTATTACCACCGCAGCGCCATCGAGAAGGTAGGCGGTTTCGATCCGGTTTATGGTCGTGGCATGTACGAGCACAGCGACCTTGCCATACGTATCCATAACGCCGGACTGACCACGTGGGCTTACGCCGATATTGTTGGTTCTGAAAAGCTGATTTACTCGCTTGATGAGCATGAAGCGGTGGAGCGTTCGGTACCGAGGCCCGACCGCCAGGCGCTGGTGGAAACATAAATAAAGGAAACATTAATGAAAAAACATAAAGCTAAAAATAAATTATGTCGACCAAAGCGCCAGCCCAATAAACCTGTGGGCTGGCATATTAATTTAGTTGGCGAGGCTCTATTTAAATGAACTGATTGAATTCCTTGGCTGAATCATTCAGCTCGTATTCTTTCAGATTGTTGATAATGGCCTCTCTGCGCTCTGGTGGAAGTTGAGCCATCAGGAAGCCTACAACGCATTTAAGCTGACCAACCTCTTTATTGAGGTCATCAATGGTTTTGGCATTGCATTCCACCTGTAGCCTGAAATTATTCTTAATCATATTGATTCCTTATCCAGAGGTAATCAGCCATCCCTCTGCGCTGAGTGCGCCAGTGTCCCACCACTGACGGGCTGAATCCCCACTTTAGCCAGGGATAAAGGAAAGCAACACCCTGATATGCAAACAGTGGCTGCCATCGTGCGGCTTTTTTATTGGAGATTTGCTGGTGGCTGAAGACATTAAGTTTGTGGTGGTCTGCCATCATGCCCGCATAGGTCATGCCCAACGTCTCGCTGCGCAGTTGGATGCTCATCTGCTGGTAGATGATGCCAATCACGGTGCGAACTGGAATCACCGGCGCGCTATCGAATGGGCTGGTGGGCAATCTTGCCGGGTAGTTGTGCTGGAAGACGACGCGCTGCCGGTGCATGGGTTCACTGAGAAGGTTGCTGACTGGCTGGTGCGCTTCCCTTGCGACATGCTGAGTTTTTATCTGGGTACCGGGCGCCCACCGCAATACCAAATGCAGATTGCTGAACGCCTGATTAATGCGGACAAGGTGAGGTCTGACTTCATCATGCTACCGCGGTTGATACATGGTGTGTGCTACAGCATTCCGCCTCAAAGCATCAGCCGTGTGCTATCTCAATGGGACAGTAGTAAGCCTGCCGATTATGCAGTGGGTGATGCTTATGGTAGTTCCGTTGTCTACCCGTGCTGGTCTTTGGTTGATCATACAGATGGTGATCCGGTGGAGCACCACCCCGACAGCGAACCACGTACAGAACGCCGTCGGGCTTGGAGGCTTTCGCTATGAGTAAAGAGCCTCGCATCTACGGTAGCCGGTGGGATAAGGCCAGGCTTTCATTTCTGCGTAGCCATCCATTATGTGTAATGTGCAGTGAGCAGGGTAGGACGATAGCCGCGACAGTGGTTGACCACATCAAGCCGCATAAGCTAAAGGATGCTATCAGGTCGGGTGTTCAGACTGAGATTGCTAAAGCTCAAGTGCTCTTCTGGGATAAAAATAACTGGCAATCACTGTGCAAACAGCACCACGACTCAACCAAGCAGAGGATGGAGAAGAGTGGCACGGTCATCGGCTGTGACGTTAACGGCTACCCTCTTGACCCTAACTCCCACTGGAAGTAAATGAGAAAATATCTCATCTTTCGCGCTGTAGCATGGGTAGGGGGGAGGGTGAAACTCTACCCCTCTCGCACCAAATGACCGCGCATGTCCTTTCAATTTAACGCTAACCCGATTTTTTCCGATTTATCAGGTGATAAAAATGGCAGACAAACGAACCCGCTCCGACAGTTCGGCGGCGGCGCTTCAGGCCATGAAAAATGCTACAGAGGATACTATCCAACCTCCGGCGCATGCGGGTCTGGAGAAAAAAGCCGAACCTTTCTGGCATGACAATATCAGATCAAAAGCGCTGGACAGTTGGACGCCAGCAGACCTGCTTGCCGCTGCTGAACTGGCAAATAATCAGCTCTATATCACCGTTTTACGCAAAGATTTACGGAAGGAAGAACGCGTGCGCGGTGAAGAACGTAACGAGCAACTCATCAAGGATTTGCGAAAACAGATTGTAGAGTTGCAGCGAACTATTCTGGCCCAGCGTCGCGATCTGCAAATCCACTCGCATGCGACTAACGGTGAGAGCCGTGACCAGAAGAAACGCAATGAAAATGACCGGAATGCACGTGGTACGGTTAGCCAAAACTCGGGAGAGGATGACAATCTGATCGCCTTCCCAAAACACGGATAGGGAATCAATGACGCGTGGTGAAAAGGTTATCGCGTTCATTGAACGCTACTGCATTGTTCCGGAAGGCAAGCTTATCGGGAAACCGATGAGGCTGGATGAGTTCCAGAAGTTATTTCTCCTGGCTATGTATGACAACCCGGTAGGAACAGATAAAGCCTATCTCAGTATTGCCCGTAAGAACGGTAAAACAGGTTTGATTGCGGGAATACTTCTTGCTCACCTTGTCGGGCCCGAAGCTAAGCAGAACACGCAAATCGTTAGTGGTGCAATGAGCCGGGAACAGGCTGGTATTGTATTCAGCCTCGCCGTAAAAATGATTAACCTGAATCCCGATCTTCAGAGCATCGTTCACATCATCCCAAGTGGTAAAAAGCTGATTGGGTTACCGATGAACGTAGAATTTAAGGCGCTGGCTGCGGAGGGGAAAACTACCCACGGACTTTCGCCGGTACTGGCCATTCTCGATGAGGTGGGGCAAGTCGTTGGGCCACAGAGCGATTTTATCGACGCCATTATCACTGCGCAGGGCGCCCATGAATCCCCATTGCTAATAGCGATAAGTACCCAGGCGGCAAACGATATTGATTTGCTGAGTATCTGGCTTGACGACGCTGAGCGTTCAGGTGACCCGCATATCGTTTCCCATGTTTACCAGGCCCCTAAAGAGGCTGATGTACATGATCGGGAAGCGTGGGCAGCAGCAAACCCGGCTCTGGGCTCCTTCCGTTCACTGAAAGATTTAGAACGCCAGGCTGAAATGGCTGGGCGTATGCCGAGTTTTGAAAATACCTTCCGTAATCTTTGTCTTAATCAGCGTGTTTCGACAGTCTCGCCATTCATCTCTAAAAACGTCTGGGAAAGTGGTAAGGCTCCGGCAATAAACACTCCGAGGAAGTGGTTTGCTGGTCTGGACCTTTCGGCAAGAAATGACCTTACCGCACTGGTGATCGCTGGCGAAGACAGTAAAGGGATATGGGATATCTTCCCGTATTTCTGGACACCGGAAAAAACACTCAGTGATAGAGCTAAAACTGACCGTGTTCCTTATGACGTATGGGTTAAACAGGGCTTCCTGCGAACAACACCGGGATCGTCAGTCGATTATGGTTTTGTGGTTAATGACATAGCAGAAATTCTTAGCGACTTTGATTTGCTTGCATCGATGGCTTTTGACCGCTGGCGCATAGACCTGTTTCGAAAAGAACTGGAGAACATTGGCCTGGCACTACCGCTGGTGGAGTTCGGGCAAGGGTTCAAGGATATGGGGCCAGCAGTGGACACGATTGAATCTCTGTTGTTGAACGGCAGGATCAGGCACGGCATGCACCCTGTTCTGACAATGTGCGCACAGAATGCAGTAGTGGTGAAAGATGCTGCGGGTAATCGCAAGTTGGACAAATCAAAAGCCACTGGTCGTATTGACGGAATGGTCGCTATGACAATGGCTGCTGGGGCTGCAAACGGGGAGGTCGTTATCGCTGGTGGCGACTTTGAAGATTTCTTATTTAAACCGCTGAGCATGTGATGGATGAACCTAAATACAGCATAGATTTACGCACAAACAACGGTATGTGGGCGCGCCTGCAGTCATGGTTTGTTGGTGGTCGGTTGGTTACGCCAGATCAGGGCTCACAAACCGGTCCAGTTTCAGCGCATGGCGCGCTGGGTGACTCGCAGGTAACCGATGAGCGCATTCTGCAAATTTCCACTGTATGGCGTTGCGTTTCGTTGATCTCCACATTAACTGCCACGCTCCCGTTGGATGTCTTTGAGACAGATAATAAGGACAACCGGCTTAAAGTAGGAATGGAAAATCCGTTGGCGCGGTTGCTGCGCTACTCACCTAATCAGTACATGACCGCTCAGGAGTTCCGTGAGTCAATGACGATGCAGCTTTGCTTTTATGGCAATGCGTATGCCTTTATTGAGCGTAATTCTGTTGGTGATGTGATTAACCTTTTACCTCTAATGTCCGCGAATATGGATGTCCGTCTGGAAGGTAAAAAAATTGTTTATCGTTACAAACGAGACAGTGAGTACGTCAACTTTAGCCAGCGAGAAATTTTCCATCTGAAAGGGTTCGGGTTTAATGGCCTTGTTGGTTTATCTCCTATCGCCCACGCGTGTAAATCGGCCGGGGTGGCGGTGGCGATGGAAGACCAGCAGCGTGACTTTTACGCTAACGGGGCTAAATCACCAAAAATACTTTCCGTTGGCGATCGCGTAATGACGAAAGAGCAGCGTGAACAGGTTGAGGAAAACTTCAAGGAGATTGCTGGTGGTCCGGTTAAGAAACGGCTTTGGATACTCGAAGCAAACTTTGCTGCTCATGACATCGGTGTTAGCCCACAGGACGCCGAAACTATGTCTTCACGGAAGTTTCAGGTTAGTGAGTTAGCTCGTTTCTTTGGTGTACCGCCTCACCTGGTCGGTGATGTCGAAAAATCGACGAGCTGGGGTACGGGGATTGAGCAACAAAATCTTGGCTTTCTTCAGTACACCCTTCAGCCCTTCATCTCCCGCTGGGAAAACTGCATTCAGCGTTGGTTACTTAAACCTTCAGAGGTGGGTAAATACCACGCTGAGCATAATCTCGATGGTCTATTACGTGGAGATTCGACTTCCCGAGCGGCATTCATGAAAGCAATGGGTGATGCCGGTCTGCGAACGATTAATGAAATGCGCAGGCTGGATAATATGCCCCGAATTGAGGGCGGTGATGTTGCGATGCGACAGAAACAATATGTGCCCATAACTGTCCTGGGAACTGATAACAAACCTCGCTCCGGCGGGGTTTAGTTTTTTTTAAGGGGGCAACATGCCAGAGATCAAGAAAACGCTCTCTTTTGAAGAGACGGAAATTAAGTTCACCGGAGACGGCACTCAGGGCATTTTTGAAGGCTACGCCTCGGTGTTCGGTAACGTCGATTCTGATGGTGACATCATCCTCCCTGGTGCATTCAAAAGTGCAATCCAACAGCCAAGTCGTAAGGTCGCAATGTTCTTCAATCACCGGGCATGGGAGCTTCCAGTGGGTAAGTGGGATGCACTGGCTGAGGACAGTAAAGGGCTTTTTGTCCGCGGGCAGCTTACCCCCGGTCACAGCGGCGCTAGCGACCTGAAAGCCGCTATGCAACACGGTACCGTCGAGGGTATGTCGGTCGGTTTTTCCGTTACTAAAGACGATTACTCACTCGCTAACGGTGGGGGGCGTATTTTCAAAAACATTACAACACTGCGTGAAATCAGTGTCTGCACTTTCCCAGCGAACGAATTAGCGGGCGTCTCCGCCATGAAGAGTATCGACGGTATAGAAACCATCCGTGATGTTGAAAACTGGCTGAGGGATTCAGTGGGTTTAAGCAAATCACAGGCAGTGGGGCTTATTGCCCGGTTTAAGTCAGCCGTTCGGAGCGAGTCCGAACCTGACGAAACCAAATCAGATATTTCCGCGCTAATCGCGAGTATCAGTTCATTCCCTCAATCATTAGGAAAATAACATGTCCGAATTAGCACAAATTCAGAAGGCGATCGAAGACTCTCAGAAAAACATGCAGCAGCTTTTTGATGCACAAAAAAATGAGATTGAAACTACCGGGAAGGTGTCAAAACAATTGCAGGACGACCTGGCGAAAGTTCAGGAAGAACTCAAAGCAGCCGGTACCCGTTTGTTCGACATGGAGCAGAAATTTGCTTCCGGTGCAGAGAATCTGGATGAGAAGAAATCTTTCTCCGAGCGTGCCGCAGAGGAGCTGACTAAATCCTGGAACGGCAGCAAAGGCCAATTCGAAGCGCAGACCTTCAACAAATCTCTTGGTAGTGATACTGCTTCTGCTGGGAGCCTGATCCAGCCCATGCAAGTGCCGGGTATCATCATGCCAGGTCTGCGCCGCCTGACTATCCGTGACCTGCTCGCTCAGGGGCGTATTTCCAGTAATTCCCTGGAATATGTCCGTGAAGAGCTGTTCACCAACAACGCGGCAAGCGTGGCGGAAAAAGCGCTGAAGCCAGAATCAGATATTACGTTCAGCAAGCAAACTGCGAATGTGAAAACCGTTGCACACTGGATCCAGGCATCGCGTCAGGTTATGGACGATGCGCCAATGCTGCAGTCCTATGTCAATAACCGTCTTATGTATGGTCTTGCGCTGGAAGAAGAACGCCAGTTGCTTAATGGCGATGGCAGCGGGGATGACCTTGAAGGTATCAACCATGTGGCCACAGCCTACGATACTGGTCTGAATGACACAGGAGACACCCGCGCCGATATTATTGCGCATGCGATCTACCAGGTAACTGAATCCGAGTTCAGTGCATCCGGCATTGTCCTCAACCCGCGTGACTGGCACAGCATTGCTCTGCTGAAGGATAACGAAGGCCGTTATATCTTTGGCGGCCCACAGGCGTTCACCACTAACATTATGTGGGGGCTTCCGGTTGTGCCGACCCGTGCACAGGCTCAGGGTACCTTCACTGTTGGCGGTTTTGACATGGCCTCTCAGGTTTGGGATCGCATGGATGCCACAATCGAGGTCAGCCGCGAAGATCGGGATAACTTCGTTAAAAACATGCTCACCATCCTGTGCGAAGAGCGTCTGGCCCTGGCTCACTATCGTCCGAAAGCAATCATCAAGGGTAGCTTCGCTGAATCTGGCAGCTGATGGAGGGGGCGGGTAACCCGCCCTTTAGCCTATGACCATAGATGTACTAAGCATTGTTCCGATCGAAGAGCTCAGGCAGCACGTTGAAATGGATACTGATGACAGAGATGCAGTGATTAAGCGCTACGCGCAGTCGGCGCTCGATTACTGTCTGCGCTGGTGCGATGACCCTCGCTGGAAACAAGCTTCAGATATTCCCTCTCCAGTGGTCTCCGCCATGTTGCTGGTTTTCGGTGATTTGTTCGAACATCGCACCAGCCAGACTGAGGTGCAACTCTATACCAATGTGGCTGCGGAAAATCTTATGTTCTCCTGCCGTAACTGGCGTGGCATTGCAGAACAAGAGGAGGGTTCCTGATGGAGCCAGGCCGCCTCCGGCACCGTGTCCGGATAGAAATAAAAACGGATGAGCGTGACAACTTTGGTCAGCCGATCGGCTGGAAAAGTTTGGGCATTTTTTCTGCTGATATTCGTTCGGTTACGGGGCGGGATTTCATCAGCGGCAACGCTGAGCGTTCAAACGTCACCACGAAAATTTTCATGCGGTACCGGGACGACATCCGAGCCACGGCCACTCGCTTGATCGAGGTGACAAAGAAGGGAGAGGGTCGCATTTTTACCGTGACTGCACCGCTACCCACGCGTGACAGACGCAATATTGAAGTCCTGTGTATGGAGGATTTTACCCGTGTACCCTGAACTTAAAAGCGAAGTTGAAACGCTTCTGGGTGTGAATGTTTATCCTTTGATAGGCCCGCAAACAGAGGGCGAGTTTGTGACGTTACAGTTGATAAGCGATCCGCGTCTGGTCAGCGGAACCATTCGCACCAAACTTGTGGCGACTCGCTATCAATTGAGCTTTATCTCTTCTCTATACAGTCGAACAGAAGAGATGGACAACGCGCTATGGGCGGTCTGGGAAAATGTAGTTCACGGTCATATTGGTGGATACCCCATTCAATATGTTGAGCGGCAGGGCGTGAGGGAGAGTTTCGAACCAGATGACGGTGGGAAATACCGTCGTGCCCGGGATTACATATTCTATTGCCCGGAGAATGCCTCATGATCCGTATGGAAGTTCAGGGGCTGAAAGAGCTGGAACAGCAACTGCTCAGCATGGGGGAAAAGGTTGCTGTAAAAGTTCTCGGTACCGCCGGGAAAGAAGCAATGGAAATTGTCCGCGAGGATATGCAGCAGCACGCCGGATACGACGATACGAGCACTGGCAGCCACATGCGCGACAACATCAAAACCACCTACCAAAACCGGATGAATGACGGTCGATGGCTGACTGCGGTGACAATCCGGGTTGGTCCATCCAAAGCGCACACAATGAAAGCACTGGCGCAGGAATTTGGCACTGTTAAACAGGTTGCCGATCCGTTTATGCGCCCGGCGCTCGATTTCAACCGAGCAAAAGTCCTGCGTATTCTCGCCGTGAGTATTCGCGAGGGGATTGAAAATAATCGTTAACTGAGGAAAAAACATGGCTGATAAAAGCTCACCGGAATACGCAATGCTGCCCGCCGGGACAATCGTTAAATGGGGTGCAACGGGTGAAGACGTGGCAGATTTTCAGTCACTGGTGAATTGTAAGGCGCTCGGGGCTACCGGTGCAACGGGCTCGTTCGTCGACTGCACCACGCTTATCGATACCCAGAAACAATTTCTCTCTGATATGCCAGAGGGACCGGAAAAATCCCTCGGCTTTGTCGATGATCCTTCCAATACCAGCTTTATGGCATTTCTTAATGCCGCACAGGCGCGCCAGACGGTCCAGTTCTATATCAAACTACCAAACGGGCGTACCGCAACAATGATTATGGCGCTCTCTGGCTGGAAGCTGAATGAAATTACCGCGCCAGCAGGTGAAGTGATCCAGATTACCGTGAACGGTAAGCAAAACAATATCGACTGGGGTTATGAAGAACCGGGAAGCTAATTTCTGATGACTTCGTGAGTACTATCGCCGCCTCAGGGCGGCTTTTTTAATGGAGAATTAAATGAAAGACCTGAAATCACGTCTGCTGTCCCCAGAGCGCTCAGCACATTCTTTTACGTTGTTGGGCACTGAGTTGTTTATTCGCCGGTTGTCAGCATTTGAGTTATCGGAATTTGAGGATAAAGCCTCAGAGTTAAACGGTCCTGGTAATACCCGACCGCTGATGATGGCTGCCGCCTCGCTGGTGCTGAATGCGCTGGTGGATGAAAACGGTATTCCCGCGCAGAACTTGCCAGCGCCGGACGAACTCATGAAATCGCATTCTTACGCGTCAATTACGGAGGCTATGACCACAGTGCAACGCCACAGCTACGGTACGCTGGAGGAAGCGAAAAAAAACTGACCAGCTCCCGGTGGTTGTCACTGATTTATGCCATGGCAGACCGCTTTGGGGAGCCTGATGTTCGAAAAATTGCCAGCCTGCCCGCAGAAATCATCCTTCACTGGCAGGCATGGTTTGCGTTAACGGGAAACGCGACAGGTGGTACGCCTCCCGAACCCTCTGTTTCACAACCTTCTCCTGTCATTGACCAACAATGCGCTGACGTAATGAGGATGCTCAATGAGTGATGTTGCGAGCTTGTCGGTTGCCCTGCATCTGAATTCTGCGGCGTTTAAATCCCAGATCACCGATGCGTATCAAAATGCGGGGCAGGCGAGTAAAAAGTTTAATCAACAGGCGACAGCTCAGGCCAATGAGCTGGCGAATGCGATTGGCAAGACGGTGGATGCCGCGAAAAGAATTGGCGTGTCTGGCGCTAATGCGGATCAGTTCTCGGGAGCAACTCGTGGCGCGGGTCAACTGAACTTTGTCCTTCATGAAGTCGCCGCCGGAAGCAATGTTGCCAGTAGCAGCATTATTAACGCGCTTATTCCGGCGGTTCACTCCTTAAAAGGGCAACTGGATGGTTCAGCAGGTAGCTGGAAAAACCAGCAGGAAGCAGCCCGAAGTGCAGCAGCAGATCTGGCGACTGCTGCACAGAACCAGATAGCAGCAGCTCAGGCAGAAAAGCAGGCTGCTCTGGGAAAGGCTGCTATTGCGGAAAAAACTATTGCGGCAGCACAGGCGCAGCGTGAACAGGCCATTGCGCTTGACGAGTATTACGCGAAGCAGGCTGCGGTTAACAAGCAATATGGCCTGAATGTCAGTTATCAGGATGAACATCTTAAAAATGAGCGGGCAATTATTGAGGCGACGCGACTGGAGGCTGGGGGACTAGAGAAACTCAAAGCCGCAAAGGCCTCAGTCACGGCGGCAGAACTCGCTGAGACCGGGGGTAAAGCTGCTCTGGTTGCCTCAACGGAAGCTGCTGCTGTAGCGAATACTCAACTGTCTGTCAGTCAGCGTATAGCTGCAACAAGCAGTCGCGCATTAAGCTCCGCACTGAGTTTGCTGGGCGGGCCTGTAGGTATTGGCCTTACCGTTCTGGCGGCCGGCGGCGCAATGCTTTATAGCGAGTTTAAAAAAGGTGAGGAGCAAACCAAAAAATTAAACTCGGCAATTCTGGATTTAAAAACCTCCTCGCTACTGTCGGCCAATGAACTTAAACGTCTGAATAGTGAACTCGGCGGAACGGAGGTATCCGTTGATGCAGTGGCTGCAACAGCAAAAGCGGGTTTCAGTGGTCAGTTGCTGACGGACGTAGCCACTCTCGCGAATACTTATGCCCAGGCGGGCGGCAGTGCTCAGGAATTAGTTACCCATCTTTCATCACTGCGTGGTGATCCTGTTGCAGCCATGCAGAAACTGACAGCGTCAGGTGTGGTGCTTAGCGATTCAATCATCAATCAGGTTCTGGCGCTTAATCAGCGTGGTGAAGCTGCTCAGGCCAGCCAGATTCTCATTGATACGGCGATTCAGGCGGAGAAAGGGCGGCTTTCTGAGCTCGGATACGAAGTTGATGAAACCAGCAAGACCGTAAAAAATCTGGGTAATACATGGGGTACCGCTGGCGAGCAGGCGGTGCTCGCCCTGGGTGGCGCGGTTGATAAAACGCGGGAAGTGAATAATAAGCTGTCTGGCATGGCGGCACAGCTAATGTCCGATATCACCGCTGCAAGCGCTGCTGCGCAGAGTGAACGCCTGAAGAATAGCGCTGGCCTTAAAAGTTATATGGATGCGGGGACGACGGCAGCTGAAAGACGTGCTGAAGCTATCAAGCGACTCAACGGCAGCATCTATAAGTCAGACACCCAGGAATATACCCGCATCCTCAAGGGGATTAATGACGAGTACGATAAAGCCACGAAGAGGGAACAGCCTAAGCAGGCGAAAGTTGAAGGTGAAAGTGAGGGGCAACGCGCGCTGGCGCAGGCGCAGCAACGTCACGCTGTATTGCTTGAAGAGGCCAGCGTAACCACGGGGCTTACGCAATCAGCACAGCAACTGGCAGTCTTTAATGAGAAGATCACCAGTCTGAAAGGGCAGCAACTGACAAAGAGTCAGCAAAGCCTAGTCAGTATGCAGGACCAAATCCGCGCGCAATTACAGTCCAATATTCAGCTTGAGAAAGATGCAGCACTGCGCAAAACCTCGCTGAAGTATCAACAGGAAGCGAAAAAATGGGAGGAAGAAGTTGCAGCAATGCGGCGGGAATCGGCGCAAAGCCTGCAATCGTATACCCAGTCTGATCGCGAGTCTGCAAACGCTGAAGCCCGAATGGCAATCGAGAACCGCTTCAACCAGCGCCGGATAGCGCTTGAGAAGGATTTCAGTGATACCACGTCAGCAGAATACCAGGCCAGACTGGCCGATCTTGATGCTGCTCAGCAACAGGAGTTGCAGATTGTTCAGCAAACACAGCAAGACAAACTTGCTGTTGAGCGCGATTACTCTGCTGGATTCCGGCGCGGAACCCAAAACTGGGTAGACAGTGCGCGTGATGCAAACAGCCAGATGGCGGGTTTCTCATCCAGTCTGTTTGATGGGATGACTGATTCTCTGGCATCTTTTGCAATTACCGGGAAGGGGAACTTCAAAAACTTCACCACTTCTGTCCTCTCTGACCTGGCAAAAATTTCGGCACGTATTGCACTTTCGAGTGCGCTTCAGAGCATTTTCGGCGCGGCAACTTCTGCGTTTGCAGGTGGTGCTTCTGGCGGCAGTACACCATCAGGTGCTTATGACAATGCGGCATCGGATATTAAATTCAACGCCAAAGGCGGCGTATATAACTCTCCTTCGTTAAGTTCTTTCAGCAATAACGTTTACGACTCCCCCCAGCTATTCGCTTTTGCGCAGGGAGCGGGCGTATTTGGCGAGGCAGGCCCGGAGGCCATCATGCCTTTAACCCGGGCATCAGATGGTTCGCTGGGTGTACGTTCCGTCGGGGGAGGTGGTTCCCAGTCCTCTGGTTCTGCCCCTGTGGTGTACATCACCATTGAAGGGGATGGTAATACCGGTACACAAACCACGGCAGGCTGGGAGAAGTTTGGCAAAGAGATTGGCAGCTTTGTGGATCAACGATACCGCAAAATGATTCAGTCTGACCTTCGCCCCGGCGGCGCAATCTGGAACAGCACAAAAGGGAGTCGCTAATGGCGCTTGAAACCTTTACATGGAGCCCTCGTGTCAGTCCCAGCCAGACGGTGACTATGCGGACACGTAAAGCTCAGTTTGGAGACGGCTATACCCAGGTCTCCGGGGATGGAATTAATCCTCGCTCGCAGGAATGGGATATGAATTTCGTCGGTACTGAATCTTATATTCAGGCAATTAAGGCATTTCTGGACAGGCATGAGGGAATACGGTCGTTTCAGTGGAAACCTCCACTTGAGCCACTGGGGCTTTATCGCTGCGAGCAATATAAGCCAACCCCAATGGGGGCCGGTAATTTTTCCCTGACAGCCACATTCACGCAGGCATATAAACCATGAGTTTAAATGAGGATTATCAGAAGCTGGAGCCGGGTAATGATATCCGGCTTTTTTCTGTCGACGGCACCGGTTTTGGTTTGACGGATATCATGTATTTTCATGCCTACAATATCCCTCATACTGAGGCTGAAATACTCAGTGCAGGCGTGGATGAGTCGAAACTTCCGGCAAAATCCATCTGGTGGCAGGGTAATGAATATAGCGCGTGGCCCTGTCAGATAGAAGATATTGAAGCATCAACGGATGGTAGTTCGGCACAGCCTCGACTTTCGGTCGGTAATATCGACTCTTCAATCACCGCATTGTGCCTGGCGTATGATGATTTGCTTCAGGCCAAAGTCACCATCCATGACACACTGGCGCAATATCTTGACGCTAAAAATTTTGCTGGTGGGAACACCTCTGCTGATCCTACACAGGAAAAATTAAAGGTTTATTACATTGATTCGAAAAGCAATGAAACCGACGAGGTGGTGGAGTTTACATTATCCAGCCCGATGGACCTGCAGGGGCTCATGATACCGACCCGCCAGCTTCATTCAGTATGTACGTGGTGTATTCGCGGGAAATATCGCTCAGGCGACGGGTGTGATTACGCTGGAAGCCGATATTTTGACAAGTTCGGTAACGAGGTGAGTGACCCATCGCTGGATGAATGCAGTGGGCTGCTTAGCACTGGATGCAAACCACGTTTTGGTGAAAATGAAGAGTTGCCATTCGGCGGTTTCCCCGGCACGTCTTTGATCAGGAGCTGATATGCGCCAGAAAACGATTGATGTCATTATGTCGCATGCGGCTGCTGAATATCCTCGTGAATGCTGCGGCGTGGTGGCGCAGAAAAGCCGTGTTGAGCGTTACTTTCCTTGCCGTAATCTTTCCGTTGATCCGACAGAAAACTTTCATCTCTCTCCGGAGGACTACGCAGCAGCTGAGGACTGGGGAACGGTGATCGCCATCGTTCATAGCCACCCTGACGCCACGACGCAGCCGAGCGAACTGGATAAAGCACAATGCGATGCAACGCTTCTGCCCTGGCACATTGTGAGCTGGCCCGAAGGGGATTTACGTACTATCCAGCCTCGCGGGGAGTTGCCACTGCTGGAGCGTCCGTTTGTGCTTGGGCATTTTGACTGCTGGGGGCTGGTGATGAGTTACTTCCGCCAGACCCACGGTATTGAGCTGCACGATTACAGGGTGGATTACCCCTGGTGGGAAAATGATTATCCGGAAAACTTCTATCAGGAGTGCTGGTTTGAATGCGGTTTCCGCGAGTTCGACGGCCCACCGAAACCAGGCGACATGGTGATTATGCAGGTGCAGGCCGATAAGTGGAATCACGCGGGAATTCTGCTGGAAGGAAATATGATGCTGCACCATCTGTATGGTCACCTGAGCCAGCGTGTTCCGTATGGTGGCTACTGGCAGGAACGAACTATGAAGGTTCTACGCTACAAGTCTCTGTGCTAACCTTTTGTAAAACCAAAGGGGATATGGACATGAAAAAGCTTTTTTTTGCAGCTACTTTAATCAGTTTATCTGGATGTGCCACCCAGGCAGTTCTTCCTGAACAGGCTGAGCAAGCTCCCCAGAATAGAGTATTGAAATATCAGGATAAAACGACTGACAAAAATGCAACTTTGATTGTCGTGCGCGATAGTGGGTACCTTGGTAGCGGTTGTTTTACTGGGGTTTATTTAAATGACGAGAAGGCTGCGATTCTAAATCCAGCTGAAAAGGCCATATTTCATCTTAAACCCGGGGAATGGAGCGTTGCGATAAAGGGTGAAGGTAAACTTTGCATATCAGATTCCGTACCCGTTGGAAATTATGTAAATCTTAAGGATGGTGAAACAAAGGCAGTGCGTTTATTTGCTGACCCTAGCGGGAACGTTGATGTGAAACCATTACCTCTTAAGTGATTATAATAGACCACAAGAAGCCCACCAATTGGTGGGCTTTTTTATTGGAGTACTTATGCAGGAAGAGAATATCCAAATTGAACTTGGCGGAGTATTAGGAAAAACGTTCGGCAAGATACATAACCGTTATATCTCCACGGCTAGTGAGGCTGTAAGGGCTCTTTGTTGCACGATTAAAGGCTTTGAACAGTATCTCAATAACAGTAAGAAGAGAGGCTTAACCTTCGCAGTATTTCGCGGTAAGAAAAATATTGGTAAAGATGATCTTGGATACCCATTAAATGGGGAAGTGATTAGAATTGTTCCGGTAATTATTGGAAGCAAAAAAGCAGGTCTGTTACAGACTATCTTGGGTGCAGTCTTGGTCGTGGTTGGGGTTGTGGTTTCAGGGTTGTCTTATGGATGGGCTGCGCCTGTTGGCGGCGCATTGCTTAGTGCCGGTGTAGGTCTTATGGCTGGTGGTGTAATCCAGATGCTTTCACCTCAGGCCTCTGGTCTGGCTAGTAAACAATCGGCAGATAACCAGGCTTCATACGCGTTTGGCGGAGTAACCAACACGGCATCGCAGGGCTACCCGGTACCGCTTCTTTACGGTCGCCGACGAATCGGTGGCGCAATCATTTCTGCCGGTATTTATGTCGAAGATCAGCAGTAGATAAGAAACCTTCTTTCAGGCCACCTCCGGGTGGCTTTTTTATGGGTTGAATATGGCTACAGAAAAAGCGTTAACAGGCCGCAAGGGCGGCAGCTCCAGTTCCCGAACTCCCACTGAACAGCCTGATGATTTGCAGTCAGTAGCAAAAGCCAAAATCCTTATGGCGCTGGGAGAGGGGGAGTTTTCCGGTCAACTAACGGGTAAAGATATTTATCTTGATGGCACAGCGCTGGAGAACGCAGACGGATCGCAAAATTTCAGCGGTGTGACCTGGGAGTTTCGCCCGGGTACACAGGCGCAAAAATATATTCAGGGTATTCCCGGTACCGAAAATGAAATCAGCGTGGGTACAGAGGTATCAAGCGCTACAGCCTGGACGCGCACGTTTACCAATACGCAGATCTCTGCTGTTCGTCTGCGCCTGAAATGGCCATCGTTATATAAGCAGGAGGACGACGGCGATCTAGTCGGCTACTCAGTTAATTATGCAATCGACCTGCAGACGGACAGTGGCACATGGCAGACGGTACTCAATACCAGCGTGACTGGCAAAACGACATCGGGTTACGAGCGCAGCCACCGTATTGATTTGCCCCAGGCTGGCAGCACGTGGGCCATCCGGCTACGCAAGATTACTGCTGATGCCAACAGTGCGAAGATCGGCGACACGATGACGCTGCAAAGTTTCACTGAGGTCATTGACGCGAAGCTGCGTTATCCGAACACAGCGCTGCTTTACATCGAGTTTGATTCCAGCCAGTTCAATGGCTCAATTCCGCAAATATCCTGTGAACCGCGTGGGCGTGTTATTCGCGTGCCTGATACCTATGATCCAGAAACACGAACATACAGCGGCACCTGGACGGGGTCGTTTAAGTGGGCATGGACTGATAACCCCGCCTGGATTTTTTACGATCTGGTGGTGACAGACCGTTTTGGGCTTGGTAACCGTCTTACGGCAGCCAATATTGATAAATGGGGGCTTTATCAGGTTGCCAAGTATTGTGATCAGGAAGTGCCTGATGGCAAAGGTGGTAGCGGTACTGAACCTCGTTATATCTGTAATGTTTATGTGCAGAGCAGAAGTGAGGCATACACCGTGCTTCGGGATTTTGCCGCAATATTCAGGGGTATGACTTACTGGGGCGGCGATCAGATAGTTAGCCTGGCAGATATGCCACGCGACATTGATTACAGCTATACGCGCGCTAATGTCATCGATGGCCGATTTGCTTATTCCAGCAGCACGACAAAAAGCCGCTACACCACAGCACTAGTTTCATGGTCAGATCCCGGTAACGCCTACGCAGACGCGATGGAGCCGGTATTTGAGCAGGCGCTGGTGGCGCGGTACGGATTTAATCAGCTGGAAATGACAGCCATCGGCTGCACCCGGCAATCAGAAGCGAACCGAAAGGGGCGCTGGGGTATTCTCACCAACAATAAGGATCGCGTTGTTTCGTTTGATGTTGGCCTGGACGGAAACATTCCGCAGCCGGGATACATCATCGCGGTGTCAGACGAGCTTCTGTCTGGCAAAGTTATGGGTGGCCGCATCAGTGCTGTTAACGGTCGCGTGATAAAACTTGACCGCGTAGCTGATGCAGCAGCAGGCGATCGCCTTATTCTCAATCTTCCCTCCGGCGCGTCACAGAGCAGGACTATTCAGGCGGTTAACGGGGAATCAGTCACAGTCACTACGGCATACAGTGAGACACCGCAGGCCGAAGCTGTATGGGTGGTTGAGTCAGACGAGCTCTACGCCCAGCAGTATCGAGTTGTCAGCGTCTCCGATAATGATGATGGCACTTTTTCTATTACTGGCGCATGGCATGACCCGGATAAATATACCCGTATCGATACCGGAGCCATCATTGACCAGCGGCCGGTGAGTGTGATCCCGCCGGGTAACCAGTCGCCGCCGGCTAACATTGTGATCAACTCGTTTTCAGTGGTGCAGCAGAATATCAGCGTCGAAACCATGCGGGTGAGCTGGGACCAGGCGCAGAATGCTATCGCCTATGAAGCGCAGTGGCGCCGCAATGATGGTAACTGGGTAAATGTGCCGCGCAGCTCCACCACGTCATTCGATGTTCCGGGTATTTATGCCGGGCGTTACCTTGTGCGCGTGCGCGCTATTAATGCCGCTGAAATATCCTCTGGCTGGGGCTACTCCGAAGAGAAAACGCTGACGGGCAAGGTGGGAAATCCACCGAAACCTGTCGGCTTTGCGACAACGCCGATCAACTGGGGGATTCGCCTGAACTGGGGATTCCCGGCTAACACCGGGGATACGCTGAAAACGGAAATTCAGTACACCGCGAACAGTGATTTCTCTAATCCTCTTTTGCTGTCGGATGTGCCTTATCCGTCAGCCGAATACACCCAACTGGGACTGAAGGCGGGACAGGAGTTCTGGTACCGCGCGCAGCTGGTTGACAGAACGGGTAATGAATCAGGCTGGACCGACTGGGTTCGTGGTGAATCCAACGCGAATGCTGACGACTACCTGGGCGATATTGCCGATGATTTTCTGACGTCTGCCGACGGTGATCGCCTGACAAGTGACATTGATACTAATCTGGAAGCTGCGTTGCAGAATGCGCTGGCCAACCATGGAACGGTGGAACACCAGTGGGCGCAGTACGGCGAAGTGCGCGCGGATATTCTGGTGGTTAAAACGACCATTGCGCAGGTGGATAAGGCCATGGCTGAAATGTCCACGCAGGTGCAGGCGCAGTTCAATGATGTGACTGCCGCACTGGAAGATAAACTCACCGCCGTGGTTGATGCCTCCGGAGCATCTGCGATTTACACCCTCAAAACCGGAGTACGGATTAACGGTGTGATGTATAACGCCGGAATGTCGATTGCAGTGCAGGCAGAAGCGGGTAAGCCGGTAGTCACCCGCGTCGGGTTTAACGCTAATCAGTTCGTCCTGATGAGTGGCAGCGGCGATACGCAATATTCACCCTTTGCGGTGGTCAATGGTCAGGTCTTTATCAGTGATGCGTTTATTCAGGATGGCAGTATTACCAATACAAAAATTGGTAATTACATACGCTCGAATAATTACCAGGCAGGATTGACCGGCTGGAATATTGATAAAACTGGGCAGGCTGAATTTAACGATGTAACCGTACGCGGAACTGTATATGCAACCGGCGGATCGTTCACTGGCGATATTCATGCTAAAGACGGGGAATTCTCTGGCACCGTATCAGCCCGGAAATTTGTGGGCGATATTGTTGCCCTATACACATATAACGATTATCCCGGATTGAACGAGCCAATTAACACCAAAACGTTCACATATAAAGACAGTTCCAGTTTAGGGCTACAAAAAACAATATTGTTCCAGGTTGGATGTCAGGTGAGGAGTCTTGTATCAACAGCAACTTCGGCAACGATTATTATCAGCATTAACGGAAACGAAAAAAGATACACGTTTTCAACATCAAGCGGTGGTTCCAGTAGCGGCAGCACCGTCCCGTTCGTTGTTACGCACTCCATTGTTACGACGGCGGATATCGTATCAATCACACTCCGGGAAGAGGCAACTGGTAGTTACCAGCATTCACTTTATAGCCCCACAATAATGGTTGGACGTTCCTCTGGGAATTTCTCCGGTGGCTAATTGCACACATCGTACGACAGCTAAATAATAATTGTAACGTGAGGACTCAATGAGCGCAGGAACCCTGACACTAACAAACAATTCTGCAGCCGTAATGGGCAGCGGAACTGCATTTACTACAGAGCTGGCAGCCGGAGATTTTATTGTTGTTACAGTGGGTGGTATTCCATACACCCTCCCGGTTAAGACCGTCAATAGCAATACATCACTGACGCTGGTCAGTAACTTTACCGGTCCCACGCAATCGGGTGCAGCATGGTCAGCCGTTCCTCGTGTGGCACTGAATATGGTTACTGCCGCGCTGGTGACCCAGAGCGCGGAGGCGCTTCGCGGCCTGAACTACGACAAACAGAACTGGCAGCAATTTTTCACTGCAGATGGTGATGTAACCATTACGCTCCCTGATACCAGCCAGACAACAGGACCATCAGCGAAAAAGTTAATCAGTAGTGTAAACCTTAAGGCGGATAAGTCTGCTCTCAATGATTACGCCAAAAAAGGGGCTAACTCTGACATCACCAGTCTGGAAGGACTCACTACCCCCCTGAGTATTACGCGTGGGGGAACTGGAAGTAATAGTGAATCCGGGGCGAGAACTAAACTTGGTCTGGGAACCTCGGCAACCAGAAATGCGGGAAAATCAACCGGGAATGTACCCGTTGTGGGTGATATGTGGGGGATTGGTGCCGGGACATCACATTATCTGGATATTAATGCAGCCTCTAATAATGATATTTTCAGCGCGCTGTCGGAAAACGGGCTTTGTGCATTTAGAAATAATACACAAATTACATCCACGCCTCACACCGCCTACGGAGCCAGCATCTCAGTTTATACAGGAGATACATTTGGTGCCATTCAGTTTCCATATAGTGCGTCGGGTAAGATTACCGTTATGGCGGCACAAAAAAATACCGGTATTTGGTCACGGACGTTGTACGACACGGTAAATACAACAATAGACGGTAATGGTTTCATTAAAAAAGCATCTCCGATTGTTAAACTGAAAGGCGACGGATCGGCGGAAGTTAACTACCAGGCAGAGGGGGCCTTCACAGAACGTCTTGACGTTGGCGTTTATCGTATTTCTGGCGTTTTGGGCTTCAACTCAGCTCCAGCATGGGGGGGTATCGATGGCGGCATTGAGATACCGCTCGACCGAAACAAACAGCCCCTGTTGTGGGTGGATTATAAAGTCGAGTCAGATGGTTCCATTCTGCTGAAAACGTACCACCGGACACATCCATCGGCACCGGAGTTTGCCCGTAATTTAATTGGCCACACATCTGATAATGAGACTTTTATTGAAACCGTAAAAGACGGGGAACCTGTCGATATCCCTGCTGGGCGCTGGGTGGATCTGCGTGTTGAAATGCCTGCAGACAGTATCTTTAATCAACGTCAGGAGGAAATGAGGATAGCAATGGAACAGGCTGAGCAGGCTCGTTCTGAAAATCAGCAGAGCACCCAGCCGCGATAGTTGATGTAATAATGCTACAGCCAGGCATATCTGCTTGTTAATCTTCAGCTAACCAGAACTCAGCCTCTTCAAACATTTCCTGAACAGTCCGGCTTATCTGTTCTTTCTCATGCTTGCTGGCGTCAGTGTTGATCGCCGGCAATGTCATCATCGGTTTTACCCGGACATCAGCATCGGGGAAAATCCGGTGAACCCTCTTACTCAGTTCGCCCAGAATGATATCTTTTGCACCGGGCAGACCATCAAAATTCCTTTTGTCATAAACGAGTTCCACGAACATTGCTCATTGCTCCTTTACTGGATGGATATACAGTATTTATACTGTGTTTTTATCCGGTATTCAAGAGAGGGCGTGATGATGCCACGACGCAGCGATATTGAAATAGCCTGGTATGCTTCGATACAGCAGGAACCAAATGGCCGGAAGACCGTAACCACGCAACGGTTTGTCCAGGAACTGAGCAAGGTTAACTGGAGCTGGACGATGAAGCAGGCCAACGAATGGATCGAGTGTTATGTGACAACATTCCGCGATGTATCAACGCAGGAAGGCGAGAACCGAACCTTTCAGTTGTTCAATCCAAACGGAGGACTCTAGCCATGGGCTTTCCTTCACCTGCGGCAGATTACGTTGAAACAAGGATCTCCCTCGATCAGCAGTTAATCAGTCAGCCCGCAGCGACTTATTTCATGCGGGCATCGCGTTCACATTTCAGGGAAGGGATAATCCAGGGGGCGCTACTTGTTGTTGATGCGTCACTTTCTCCCTGTGATGGCTCGCTGCTGATATGCGCGATAGATGGGGAATTCAGGATCAAGCGATATCGGACTCATCCTCAGCCCCACTTGGTTAATCTGGAGAACGGGAGAAGGGAGGCGCTGCCAGTAGACGATGATAGCTACAATTCTTCACACGCTATATTCGGGGTGATCACTTACATTATCAATAATGCCAGGACCGCAGAGTTTGATGACTGCCCGGTGATGTAAGCGACAAGCGATGTGTTGCTATGTCGATTTAAATTTTGTGTTGCTGGGTTTTTATTAAAATTATTTTCTCTACAAAAACCAGCAACGCAATCAATAACACATACTACTATTTTATTGAATATATTGTTATTTTTCCTGTTTGCCGCACATATCGCAATTGATACACTTTTTAGTGATTAACAGGGCCATCAGGAAACTCTCAAAACATCACAAATCGGGCGGGCATTATACGCGCATTCTTTGTTCAGACCAGTTTTTTTACCAGCGCTTCACTGTGGCGAATTCGTTCCGGAGCATGTTCTAAATCTTGCTGAACCAGCGCCATAAACAATAAATCTGTAAGCATCATCTGTGCGTGCGTCGATGAAATTGCCGCGCTGCGCGTCGCTTGTTCTTCGGCAATCGTATACAGGCAATGGCTTGCTCGCTGTTGCAGGGCATTGGGTGTAAATCCGGTGATGGCAAGAATTTTGGCACCGGTGCGCAATGTTTCATCCGCAGCCAGGTTGAGTTCACGACGTTCCCCGGTATAGGAAATCGCCAACAGGAGATCGCCCGGCGAAAGCGCCTGTACCGTTGCCAGCAGTGCGTGCATATCGCGTTCCACTACCGCGTTAAAACCAATTTTCAGCAGTTTCCAGGCAAAATTCTGTGCCACCAGCCCAGAGGCACCAATTCCGGTCAGGACAATGCGTCGGGCTGAGCGTAACAAGGCAACGCTTTCCATCAGCTTTTCTTCGCTGTTGATATCCAGTGTGGCGTGCATGGCCGCAACGTTCTCCTGAATCAGTTTTTCACCAACCAGACGCATTGGGTCGTCGCCGCGGATCTGATTATGCACTGGGATAGAATGGGGATTGGGATTACTGGCCAGTGCTTCGCTGATCGCCAGTTTCAGTGCGGGAAACCCTTTAAACCCCATTTTTTGTGCGAACTTCACGACGCTGGACTGGCTGACGCCCGCTTCAAAAGCGAGTTGCTGTGAACTGAGATGACGCGCAGTATCCGGCTGTGCGAGGAGGTAATCCGCAAGCTTTTTATCGCTTTGCGCGAGGTCCGGGTAACGCTGACGAATGCGAATCAAACAGTTCATGCTGTCTCCTGGCGAAAACGTGATGGCGATTACAAAACAAAATTTCACTCGCCTGGGTGAATATTATATTCCATTATAACGGATTAATATGAATTAAAAATTCCTAAGGAACAAAAAATGAATCTCGGTGCGTTAGTGTCAGAAAGCCGCAATCCTCAGACTATGGATCTTGATGCGTTATCCACGCTTGAGTTGGTTCATCGTTTTAATCAACAGGATACGCTGGTAGCCGCTGCTGTAAAAGCAACTCTGACTGAAGTTGCGCTTGCGGTCGATGCGGCGGCTGACGCGTTAAAAGCGGGCGGACGGATTATCTACATGGGGGCGGGCACCAGCGGGCGTCTTGGTGTACTGGATGCGTCTGAGTGCCCACCGACTTTTGGTGTACCACATGGACGGGTTGTTGGCCTGATTGCCGGCGGTCCGGGGGCATTGCTGAAGGCCGTTGAAGGTGCAGAAGATAACCCGCAACTGGGTGAAGATGATCTTCGTTCGCTCAACCTTACGGTACAGGATTTAGTGGTTGGTCTGGCGGCATCCGGGCGTACACCCTATGTGATTGGCGGCTTGCAATATGCTCGTTCCGTAGGCTGCACCACGGTGGCGATTTCCTGTAATCCGGATTCCCCCATTGCGCGTGAAGCGGACATCGCCATATCACCGGTTGTTGGCCCGGAGGCCCTGACAGGCTCAACGCGACTGAAGTCCGGTACTGCGCAAAAACTGGTGCTTAATATGATTTCTACCGGTGCAATGGTGAAATTTGGCAAGGTATATCAGAACCTGATGGTGGATATGAAAGCGACCAACGTTAAGCTGGTAGACCGGGCGTGTCGCATGGTCGTGGAAGCCACCGGTATTGCGTATGACCAGGCGCAAGCTCTGCTGAAACAGACCGATTTTGATGTTAAGCCCGCCATTTTGATGGCTCTAACTGGTCTCGATGCTACTTCAGCCCGGGAAAAACTGGCTGCACATCAGGGTTTTTTACGCGCGGCGTTAGAACACTAAGAGGCTGATATGGATAAAACGGCGGTGCTTGCCAGCGATATTCTGCTGGGTGTGGGCGGAGAGAAAAATATTCTGCGCCTGGAAAACTGTATGACGCGCGTCAGAGTGGAAGTACAGGATGACGCTCAGCTCGATATTTCCCGACTCAAGCAACTGCCGGGCGTTAGCGGCTACGTGAAGCAGGGGGCGCAGCACCAGATTATTGTTGGTCCGGGCAAAGCCGCGAAAGTGGTCGATGCCATGCGTTCCCTGATTGCCGATGGCGGCGAACGTTCCAATGTGGGGGATATTGAGCGGACAAAATCAGAGGCCAAAGCGAAGTACAAAGCGCCGATGAGTGACGCGCTGCGTAAACTGGCTAACGTTTTTATCCCGCTTATTCCGGCGTTTATCGCCTCCGGTTTGATTACCGGTATCATTAACATCCTCAAACGTCCGGACATCGTGGGGGACTTGGCTACCCACTATCCGAATATGTTGGGACTGTTAGGCATTTTCGGTAGCGCCGTGTTTGCCATTATGAACATCCTTGTCGGGGTGAATACTGCCAAAGTATTTGGTGGTTCGCTGGCGATGGGGGGCGTGATGGCCGGCATTCTCTCCAGCCCGCAACTGGCGCAAATTACCTTGTTTGGCGAGGCCTTGCAGCCGGGACGCGGTGGGGTGATCGCGGTGCTACTGGTGGTGGCGCTAATGTGCTGGATTGAGCGTAAATTCCGCGAAGTGCTGCCGGAGTCTCTTGAGCTGATCCTTAATCCACTACTGACCACCCTTATTACCGGGACCATCGCCATTGTGGCGCTGCAACCGCTTGGTGGCTGGATAGCCGAATCCATTGCCCATGGCGCTTCCTGGGCTATCGATCGCGGTGGCTTCCTGGTGGGGGCGGTGCTGGCAGGCACCTTTCTGCCACTGGTTCTCACCGGACTCCATCAGGGATTGGTCCCTATCCATGTAGAGCTGGTACAGGCGCACGGGTATAACGCACTCTTTCCTATTCTGGCGATGGCGGGAGTGGGGCAAGTCGGTGCGGCTATTGCGGTACTGATGAAAACCCGTAACGCACGGCTGAAAAAAGTGATTAAAAGCGCGCTACCGGTCGGATTGCTGGGTATTGGCGAACCGCTGATTTTTGGTGTGACATTGCCATTAGGCAAGCCGTTTATCGGTGCCTGTCTCGGTGGTGCAGTTGGTGGGGCGCTGATCAGCTACTGGAAGGTGGCGACGGTCATCACCTTTGGCATCTCGGGATTGCCGTTGGCACTGACGATTGTTGCCGGAAAAGTGATGTTCTATCTGTTAGGCTATCTGGTAGCGGTTATTGCCGGGTTCCTGTTTACCTGGCTATTGGGGTTCAACGATCCAGAGGAATAAGGTTTGACCAGTCACCAGCGTCGCGTTGTTTTTTTTGATTTGGATGGCACGTTACACCAGCAGGATATGTTCGGCAGTTTCTTACGTTTTCTGTTGCGTCGCCAACCGCTAAATGCGTTGCTGGTGCTGCCCCTGTTGCCGATTATTGCGCTGGCAATGTTAATTAAAGGGCGAGCTGCCCGCTGGCCCATGAGCCTGCTGTTGTGGGGCTGTACCTTTGGCCGCAGTGAAGCGCACCTGAAGGCACATCAGGCCGATTTTGTGCGCTGGTTTCGCGGGCATGTGACGGCATTTCCGGTCGTGCAGCAGCGTCTGACGACGTACCTGTTAAGCTCAGATGCTGATATTTGGCTGATCACCGGTTCCCCGCAGTCGCTGGTGGAGCAGGTTTACTTCGATACGCCGTGGCTGCCGCGTGTCAATTTGATCGCCAGTCAAATGGCGCGTGGATACGGGGGCTGGGTATTGCCGCTGCGCTGTCTGGGGCATGAAAAAGTGGCGCAACTGGAACAGCAGATTGGCGCGCCGTTGCATCTTTACAGCGGTTACAGCGACAGCAAGCAGGACAATCCACTGCTCTCTTTTTGCCAGCATCGCTGGCGCGTCACGCCGCGCGGGGAGCTGCAACAACTCGAATAGAGTAAACGATAGCGTCTGTGTATAATGCGCCCGCTTTGATTACTGGAGTTATCCCCTTTGTCTGAAGTTGAATTTAGCCACGAATACTGGATGCGTCATGCTTTAACGCTGGCTAAGCGCGCCTGGGATGAGCGTGAAGTCCCGGTGGGTGCAGTATTGGTCCTCAACAACCGCGTGATTGGCGAAGGCTGGAATCGGCCGATTGGCCATCATGATCCTACCGCCCACGCTGAAATCATGGCGTTGCGCCAGGGCGGTCTGGTGCTACAAAACTACCGTCTGCTGGATGCAACGTTGTATGTCACACTGGAACCGTGCGTCATGTGTGCTGGTGCGATGGTGCACAGCCGTATTGGCCGGGTAGTTTTTGGTGCGCGCGATGCGAAAACGGGGGCGGCGGGTTCGTTAATGGACGTACTGCATCATCCAGGCATGAACCATCGGGTTGACGTGACTGAAGGCGTGTTACGCGATGAATGTGCCACGTTGCTCAGCGATTTTTTCCGTATGCGTCGTCAGGAAATTAAAGCCCTGAAAAAATCCTCCAACGTGTGAATACCGATCTGATTGCCTGAGGGTGTTGCGCTAATTCCCTTCAAAGACTACTTCTGCTCTTTTTTCTGCGTCGAAAATAGCAGAGAAGGGGAGTGCGACAGATAGCTTGATGAGGTCTGAGACAGGAATGCCGCCAGCGGAAACTTCTCCTCGCCTAACAGTTCTGTGGATGATACCGCCGGGTAATCCTGTGCCAGTCGCTGTGTTTCAATCGCCTGCTTTTCTTTCTCTTGCAGGTATCCCACCAGACTTATCTGGTACTTACGGATATTTTCCACATAGGCGTAGGCTTCGTGACCGCGTGCATAGCCATAGGTCAGCTTGTTGTAATACGGCTTTTGACTGAGCAGCGGCAGACGTTGTTTTACATCGGACCAACTGTTCGGGTTGCCTTTGGTTTTTACCGTCAGCGCCCGCGCATCCAGCATATGTGCGTAGCCCATATTGTAAGCGGCGAGTGCAAACCAGATACGTTCTCCTTCGGGCACGGTATCCGGCACTTTGCTCATCATGTCCTGCAAATATCGCGCGCCGCCGCTGATGCTCTGTTCGGCATCGGTACGATCAGTGAGCCCAAGGCTCTGGGCAGTATTTTTGGTCAGCATCATCAGACCGCGTACACCGGTCGGGGAGGTGGCCTGCGCGTCCCAGTGTGATTCCTGGTAAGAGATTGCCGCGAGCAGTCGCCAGTCTATTTCCTGCGCATATTTCTCAAAAAGTGGCTTCAGATCCGGTAACACGCTATCAACCGCACGCAGGAAGGTGCGGGTATCAACATAGTCAAAATCATCGCCATGCCCAAGGTACTTTTCTTCCAGCCGCGCAAGCGAGCCGTCTTCATTCATGGTATTGAAGAAATCCAGCAGGGCAGCGGACAGCGTATTGTCATCGTCCAGACGGCTGAACCAGGTCACCGGCTGTTCGTCGGAGACATCCAGCGCGACGGCCAGCTCAGGGTGTACACGCTGGTACAGGCTGATGGCGACGGAATCCGCGATGGTATAGTCCAGCTTACCGGCGATGACATCATCAAGCAGTTCAGTGGTGCCCTTTTTCTCATCAACTTTCCAGCTCAGGTCCGGATATTTTTTTTCTTTTAACTGCTGGAGGTCGTTTATCACCACGTGTCCCGGGGCGATGGTCAGCTGATTTTCGGTCACACTGGCAAGGCTGCGAGGGCGATATTGCCCAACCCGATACACCAGTTGTTGCGATACGGAATAGTAGGTCGGACCCGGCTGATAATTTTTAACGCGCTCACTGTTATACACCAGACCCGCGGCTAACAGATCGGCATTCCCGTTATCCAGGTCGTCAAAAAGCTGGCTGATGTTCTGGCGTACGGTGATTTTCAGCTTCACACCCAGGTAGTTGGCGAAGGCTTTGGTCAGTTCGTAATCCAGTCCAAACTTTTTCCCATTAAGCGTGGCGTAAGTGAGCGGCGAGTCGATGGTACTGACGCGCAGCTCTCCCCGCGACTGAATGGCGGCGATACGATTGTCGGCTTTACCGAACCAGGGGATGGATGGCCAGAGGGCCGCTGCCAACAACAGCGTCAAAATACCGATGAACAGATAATTAATCTTTAATTTTTTCAATTAGTTAATTCTCTGAACCGTACGTTGTCTCTGCGTGCTGTGGTATTGATTAAGAAGTGAATTAGTCATTAATGAGCGGCATTTTGCTTAAACTTGCGTCAGTTGGCAACTTATTCAGAAAACAGACCGCATTTGATGATAAGACAAAGTCGTGATTTTATTTCGACGCAAACGGTTTCGTCGGCGCGGTAGATTCTTTATAATGACGCCCGTTTCCCCCACTTGGGCACACCGAAAGCTTAGAAGACGAGAGACTTATGATGGAAATTCTGCGTGGTTCACCTGCACTGTCTGCATTCCGTATTAACAAACTGCTGGCACGTTTTCAGGCTGCCAACCTCCAGGTCCACAATATTTACGCCGAGTACGTCCATTTTGCCGATCTGAATGCACCATTGAATGAGGACGAGCGCGCGCAACTTGCACGTCTGCTGAAATATGGTCCTGCTCTTCACAGTCATGCCCCTGAAGGCAAACTGCTGCTGGTCACGCCTCGCCCGGGTACCATCTCCCCGTGGTCTTCTAAAGCGACTGATATTGCCCATAACTGCGGCCTGCAACAGATTAGCCGCCTGGAACGTGGCATTGCCTGGTATGTTGAGGCCTCCACGCTGACTGCTGAGCAGTGGCTGACGGTTGCCAATATTCTGCATGACCGCATGATGGAAACGGTTTTCTCTGCGCTGAGCGATGCTGAAAAACTGTTTGTTCATCACCAGCCTGCGCCGGTTTCCAGCGTTGACCTGCTGGGTGAAGGACGCCGGGCGTTGATTGACGCTAACCTGCGTCTGGGGCTTGCGCTGGCAGAAGATGAAATCGACTATCTGCAAGATGCGTTCACTAAGCTGGGACGCAACCCGAACGACATCGAACTGTACATGTTTGCACAGGCCAACTCCGAGCACTGCCGCCATAAAATTTTTAATGCCGACTGGGTGATCGACGGTAAGCAGCAGCCGAAATCGCTGTTCAAGATGATCAAAAACACCTTTGAAACCACGCCGGAGCACGTCCTGTCTGCCTATAAAGATAACGCAGCGGTGATGGAAGGTTCTGAAGTGGGTCGCTACTTTGCTGACCACCAGACCGGTCGCTACGATTTCCATCAGGAGCCTGCTCATATCCTGATGAAGGTTGAAACCCATAACCACCCGACGGCGATCTCGCCGTGGCCAGGTGCCGCAACGGGCTCTGGCGGTGAAATTCGCGATGAAGGTGCAACCGGGCGCGGTGCGAAACCGAAAGCCGGGCTGGTGGGTTTCTCCGTTTCCAACCTGCGTATCCCGGGCTTTGAACAGCCGTGGGAAGAAGATTTTGGCAAGCCGGACCGTATTGTCACCGCACTGGATATTATGACCGAAGGTCCACTGGGTGGTGCTGCGTTTAACAACGAATTTGGTCGTCCTGCGCTGACGGGCTACTTCCGCACCTATGAAGAGAAAGTGAACAGCCATAACGGTGAAGAGCTGCGCGGTTACCACAAACCGATCATGCTGGCGGGTGGGATCGGCAATATCCGTGAAGATCACGTGCAGAAAGGCGAGATCGTGGTGGGTGCTAAGCTGATCGTCCTCGGCGGTCCGGCGATGAACATCGGCCTGGGCGGTGGTGCGGCATCATCTATGGCTTCCGGCCAGTCTGATGCCGATCTTGATTTCGCTTCCGTACAGCGCGACAACCCGGAAATGGAGCGTCGCTGCCAGGAAGTTATCGACCGTTGCTGGCAGATGGGGGACGCTAACCCGATCCTGTTCATCCACGATGTTGGTGCGGGTGGCCTGTCTAATGCCATGCCGGAGCTGGTCAGTGACGGCGGACGCGGCGGCAAATTCCAGTTGCGCGATATCCTGAGTGATGAACCGGGTATGAGCCCGCTGGAAATCTGGTGTAACGAATCTCAGGAGCGCTATGTGCTGGCGGTGGCCGCCGATCAACTGCCGCTGTTTGATGAACTGTGTAAGCGCGAGCGTGCCCCCTATGCGGTGATTGGTGAAGCCACCGAAGAACAACACCTGACGTTGAGCGATAGCCACTTCGACAACCAGCCGATTGACATGCCGCTGGACGTTCTGCTGGGTAAAACGCCGAAAATGACCCGCGACGTACAAACGCTGAAAGCCAAAGGCGAGCTGCTGACACGTGAGCATATTACGATTGCTGACGCGGTAAACCGTGTGCTGCACCTGCCGACCGTAGCAGAGAAAACCTTCCTCGTGACCATCGGCGACCGTACTGTCACCGGGATGGTGGCGCGTGACCAGATGGTTGGCCCGTGGCAGATCCCGGTAGCGAACTGTGCGGTCACTACCGCCAGTCTGGATAGCTACTATGGTGAAGCGATGTCCATCGGTGAACGAGCCCCTGTCGCGCTGCTGGACTTCTCCGCCTCTGCGCGTCTGGCGGTCGGTGAAGCGCTGACCAACATTGCGGCAACGCAGATTGGCGACATCAAACGCATTAAGCTGTCGGCAAACTGGATGGCGGCTGCTGGCCATCCCGGTGAAGATGCCGGGCTGTACGAAGCGGTAAAAGCCGTCGGGGAAGAGTTATGTCCGGCGCTTGGCCTGACTATCCCGGTGGGTAAAGACTCCATGTCGATGAAAACCCGCTGGCAGGAAGGTAACGAGCTGCGTGAAATGACCTCCCCGCTGTCACTGGTGATCACCGCCTTTGCTCGCGTGGAAGACGTGCGCCATACAATCACGCCGCAACTGTCTACTGAAGACAATGCGCTGCTGCTGATTGATCTTGGCCTTGGTCACAATGCGCTGGGTGCGACATCGCTGGCACAGGTATACCGTCAACTGGGCGACAAACCTGCCGATGTGCGCGACGTAACGCAGTTGAAAGGCTTCTACGACGCCATTCAGGCGTTGGTCGCACAACGTAAGCTGCTGGCTTACCATGACCGCTCCGACGGCGGTCTGCTGGTTACGCTGGCAGAAATGGCCTTTACCGGTCACTGCGGCGTTGAAGCAGATATCGGTACTCTGGGCGATGATCATCTGGCGGCGCTGTTTAATGAAGAGCTGGGGGCTGTCATTCAGATTCGCGCTGCTGACCGTGACGCGGTAGAAGCAATTCTGGCGGCGAACGGTCTGGCTGATTGCGTACATTATCTCGGTCAGGCGGTAGCCGGCGATCGTTTCACCCTGACCGCCCAAGGTCAGCCGGTGTTTAGCGAAAGCCGTACTACCCTGCGTATGTGGTGGGCGGAAACAACCTGGCAGATGCAGCGTCTGCGCGACAACCCGGAATGTGCCGATCAGGAACACAACGCTAAAACCAACGATGCCGATCCTGGCCTCAACGTTAAACTGTCGTTTGATATCAACGAAGATATTGCGGCTCCATATATTGCTACCGGTGCGCGTCCAAAAGTAGCCGTGCTGCGCGAACAGGGCGTTAACTCCCACGTAGAAATGGCGGCAGCTTTCCACCGTGCGGGTTTTGACGCTATCGACGTGCATATGAGCGATCTGCTGGGCGGTCGCATTGGTCTGGGTAACTTCCAGGCGCTGGTGGCCTGTGGTGGCTTCTCTTACGGTGATGTGCTTGGTGCAGGCGAAGGTTGGGCGAAGTCGATTCTGTTCAACAATCGGGTACGTGATGAGTTCGAAACCTTCTTCCATCGCCCGCAAACGTTGGCACTCGGCGTGTGTAACGGTTGTCAGATGATGTCCAACCTGCGCGAACTGATCCCTGGAAGCGACCTGTGGCCGCGCTTTGTGCGTAACCACTCCGATCGCTTTGAAGCGCGTTTCAGCCTGGTCGAAGTGACACAAAGCCCGTCTCTGCTGCTGCAGGGTATGGTGGGGTCACAGATGCCAATTGCGGTTTCTCACGGCGAAGGTCGTGTGGAAGTGCGTGACGATGCGCATTTGGCTGGGCTGGAGAGCAAAGGGCTGGTGGCGCTGCGCTACGTTGATAACTTCGGTAAGGTGACCGAAACCTATCCGGCTAACCCGAACGGTTCTCCAAACGGTATCACTGCTGTTACCACTGAAAATGGTCGCGTAACGATTATGATGCCACACCCGGAACGTGTATTCCGTACCGTGAGCAACTCCTGGCACCCGGAAAACTGGGGCGAGGACAGCCCGTGGATGCGCATCTTCCGTAATGCGCGTAAACAGCTCGGTTAATCTGGTCGAACATCATGAAGCCCCTCTTGAGGGGCTTTTTTGTAGCCAGATACAGAGCGCCTGATGGCACTGCGCTTATCAGGCCTACGGGGAAGGGCATTTGTAGGCCGGATAAGGCATTTACTTCGCGATCCGACTGCCTGATGGTACTGCGCTTATCAGGCCTACGGGGAAGGGCACTTGTAGGCCGGATAAGGCATTTACGCCGCCATCCGACTGCCTGATGGCACTGCGCTTATCAGGCCTGCGGGGAAGAGCGCTTGTAGACCGGATAAGGCATTTACGCCGCCATCCGACTGCCTGATGGCACTGCGCTTATCAGGCCTACGGGGAAGGGCGCTTGTAGGCCGGATAAGGCGTTTACGCCGCCATCCGGCAATAAACTCAGCGCTTATGCCGAAAAATTAAAGTGTCGGGAAATCCCGACATTGTCAGGGTTGGCTTGTCGCCAAAAAGAGACACTTAATAACTTGATCTATAATGATTTTATTTTTAAGTGCAGCGAGTGTTGCTTATTAGCGACAGAGTGCACAAAAAACACTCAATCCTTATTTTTACACAATTATTCATATTTCTTATATTTATCATTGTGTTAACAAAGTGTTTTGAATATTGGCACAGATGCTGCATAATATTAACCAGTGGCTCATTCACCTTCTTATGTCAGCCCCTTCGGGACGTGCTACATAAACTTCGAATGACGCACAACAAGGTGCCTGCCGTCCAACATCTGATATTAGCGAAGCTCATATCAACCTTCGGGCGAAACGTCGAGTTAGGCACCGCCTTATTCCATAACAAAGCCGGGTTAATCCCGGCTTTGTTGTATCTGACGTTCCCCTCAGTTAGCATCGTCTTATTCCCGTCCATTGAGAGTAACGCCTTGAAGCGCTGGTCTGTTTTCCCTCGATCCTTACGTCAGCTGGTGACACTGGCATTTTTGCTGATCCTGCTCCCTTTGCTCGTACTGGCCTGGCAAGCGTGGCAGAGCCTGAACGCCCTGAGCGCTCAGGCGGCGCTGACTAACAGAACCACGCTCATTGATGCCCGACGCAGCGAGGCGATGACCAATGCCGCGCTGGAGATGGAGCGTAGCTACCGACAGTATTGTGTGCTGGATGATCCGACGCTGGCAAAGGTTTACCAGAGCCAGCGTAAGCGTTATAGCGACATGCTGGACGCGCATGCGGGCGTTTTACCGGACAACAAGCTCTACCAGGCGTTACGGCAGGATCTCAACGATCTCGCCCAACTGCAGTGTAATAACAGCGGTCCTGACAGCCAGGCGGCAGCCCGTCTGGAAGCCTTCGCTAATGCGAATACCGACATGGTGCAGGCCACCCGTACCGTGGTCTTCTCGCGCGGTCAGCAGTTACAACAAGAAATTGCCGAACGTGGTCAGTTCTTTGGCTGGCAGGCGCTGGTACTGTTTCTCGTTAGTCTGGCGATGGTACTGCTGTTTACCCGTATGATTATCGGCCCGGTGAAGGGTATTGAACGGATGATTAATCGTCTGGGGGAAGGTCGCTCACTGGGCGATAGCGTATTGTTTACAGGCCCCCGGGAACTGCGTTCCGTTGGCCAGCGCATAATCTGGTTGAGCGAGCGCCTTTCCTGGCTTGAGTCACAGCGACATCAGTTTTTACGCCATCTCTCACATGAACTGAAAACGCCGCTGGCAAGTATGCGTGAAGGCACGGAGTTGCTGGCCGATCAGGTAGTTGGGCCGCTCACTCCCGAGCAAAAAGAGGTGGTCGGTATTCTGGATGACAGTAGCCGTAATCTACAAAAGCTGATTGAGCAATTGCTAGATTACAACCGCAAGCTGGCGGATGACGAAGTAGAACTTGAGCGCGTAGAAATCGCGCCGTTGGTGGAAAGTGTTGTTTCAGCACATAGCCTGCCCGCTCGCACCAAAATGATACATACTGATGTTGCGCTGGCGGCGAACGCTTGTCTGGCCGAGCCCATGCTGTTAATGAGCGTGCTGGACAATCTTTATTCCAATGCGGTGCACTATGGCGCTGAATCCGGTAACATTTGGATCCGCAGCAGTTTGCATGGCTCGACGGTATACATTGATGTCATAAATACCGGCTCACCGATTCCAGAAGCAGAACAGGCGATGATCTTCGAACCGTTTTTCCAGGGTAGCCATCAGCGAAAAGGGGCAGTCAAAGGAAGCGGGTTGGGACTGAGTATCGCCAGAGACTGTATCCGCCGTATGCGGGGAAAACTGTATCTGGTTGATGAGCATGCGCAAAGCGTTTGTTTCCGCATAGAACTGCCGCTATCTGCATCGAAAAACCACTAAAATGAACCTAAGTCTGGTGAGTATGCCACACGTTGTTGCCCGAATGCTTAAACGAGATTTTATTCGCCGCGTCTTACTCGCAAGTCTGCCATGCCTGGCGCTGGTCGGCTGCGTTCCCAACGCGGTGAATCACATTATCGGCGATCCTTCGCAGGAGAAAATCCCGCCGCATCAACTCGCTGATTACCTTGCCACCGAATGTACGGATATCTGGTCGCTGTCGGGCCAGTCCACAGATACCAACCCGCTCTACTGGTTGCGAACCATGGATTGTGCCGATCGCCTGATGCCTGTTCAGGCACGCAGTGAAGCCAGTACCCAACTCACGGATACCTGGCAGGGTGCTTTTAAGCGTGGGATCCTGCTTGATGGCGCCCACATTACACCGCCTGAAAGGCGTGAAATAATGACCCGTCTGGATGCGCTAAGCCCGCAAATTCCGGCCCAGGTACGTCCGCTTTATCAGGTCTGGCGCAGTAGTCAAACGCTGCAGTTACAGCTTGCAGAAGAACGTATGCGCTACAGTAAACTTCAGCAGTCATCTGACAGCGATCTTGATGCGCTGCGCCAACAGCAACAGAATTTGCAGAGCCAGCTTGATCTCACCACCCGTAAGCTGGAAAACCTGACCGATATTGAACGACAACTGTCCACCCGTAAACCTGCCGGCAGCTACAATCCCGATGCGTTGCACGGTACTGATAAGCTCACGACGCCTGATGATGGGGAGGTCTCGCCATGATAAGCCGCAAGCCCGCGCATCTGCTGCTCGTCGATGACGATCCGGGGCTGTTGAAATTGCTCGGTATGCGGCTGACCAGTGAAGGTTACAGCGTCGTAACTGCAGAAAGTGGGCAGGAAGGATTACGGGTACTGAATCGTGAAAAAGTGGATCTGGTCATTAGCGACCTGCGCATGGATGAAATGGACGGCATGCAGCTGTTCACTGAAATCCAGAAAGTGCAGCCGGGGATGCCGGTCATTATCCTGACTGCGCACGGCTCTATTCCCGATGCTGTCGCGGCAACGCAGCAGGGCGTTTTCAGCTTTCTCACCAAGCCGGTCGATAAAGACGCGCTATACAAAGCGATTGACGGTGCGCTGGAACAGTCCGCGCCTGCTACTGATGATAGCTGGCGCGAATCAATTGTTACCCGTAGCCCGTTAATGCTGCGTTTGTTAGAACAGGCGCGGATGGTCGCGCAATCGGATGTCAGCGTATTGATCAACGGCCAAAGCGGCACCGGGAAAGAGGTGTTTGCCCAGGCGATTCACAACGCCAGTCCGCGCAGCCACAAGCCCTTTATCGCCATAAACTGCGGGGCGTTGCCGGAACAACTGCTGGAATCAGAGCTTTTTGGTCATGCGCGCGGTGCCTTTACCGGAGCGGTGAGTAATCGTGAAGGTCTGTTTCAGGCCGCAGAAGGTGGGACGTTATTTCTCGACGAAATAGGCGATATGCCCGCGCCGTTACAGGTTAAATTGCTGCGCGTATTGCAGGAGCGTAAAGTTCGTCCGCTCGGTAGCAATCGTGATATCGACATTGATGTGCGGATTGTTTCTGCAACGCACCGTGACCTGCCCAAAGCCATGGCGCGGGGCGAATTTCGTGAGGATCTCTATTACCGTCTCAACGTGGTAAGTCTGAAGATCCCGGCGCTGGCCGAGCGTACAGAAGATATACCACTGCTGGCAAACCATCTGCTGCGTCAGTCAGCCGAACGGCACAAACCGTTTGTCCGTGCTTTTTCGACTGATGCGATGAAACGTTTAATGACCGCCAGTTGGCCGGGCAACGTGCGTCAGTTGGTCAACGTGATTGAACAGTGCGTGGCGTTAACCTCTTCGCCGGTGATCAGTGACGCGCTGGTGGAGCAGGCGCTGGAAGGTGAAAATACGGCGCTGCCAACCTTTGTTGAAGCGCGTAATCAGTTTGAGCTCAACTACTTGCGTAAGCTGCTGCAAATCACCAAAGGTAATGTTACCCATGCTGCACGAATGGCGGGACGCAATCGTACAGAATTCTACAAGTTGCTCTCTCGTCATGAACTTGATGCAAACGATTTCAAAGAATAAATCTGCGGATTATGTTAGCTTTATTTGATCAAAAGACAGGCGACCTTTTCAAGGAATAGCATGAAAAAGATTGATGCGATTATTAAACCCTTCAAGCTGGACGATGTCCGCGAAGCGCTGGCAGAAGTCGGCATTACCGGTATGACGGTGACAGAAGTGAAGGGGTTTGGCCGTCAGAAAGGCCACACCGAGTTGTACCGTGGCGCGGAATATATGGTGGATTTTCTGCCGAAGGTAAAAATTGAAATCGTGGTTACCGACGATATTGTTGATACCTGTGTCGACACGATTATTCGTACTGCCCAGACCGGCAAAATCGGCGACGGTAAGATTTTTGTCTTCGATGTGGCGCGTGTTATTCGTATCCGTACTGGCGAAGAAGACGACGCGGCAATCTAAGCCGCGCCGTTAATTTGTAGGCCTGATAAGCGTAGTGCATCAGGCAGAGTGATTGCCGGATGACGGCGTATACGCCTTATCCGGCCTACTCGCTGACTTAATTACAAGACTTTATGTGGGCCGAAGCATTCGTAATGAATGTTTTCGTTTTTCACACCCAGACCGACCAGTTGCTTTGCAGCAAATTGCATAAAGCCAACCGGGCCGCACAGGTAGAACTGCATCGCCGGGTCACTGATAGCGCCTTCCAGTTTGTTCAGATCCATCAGCCCAACACTGTCAAACGTACCTTTCGCGCGATCGGCTTCGGTTGGCTCACGATACCAGGTGTGTGCGCTAAAGCGTGGCAGCGTTTTGCCTAGTTCATTCACTTCATCGGCAAAGGCATGCACGTCGCCGTTTTCAGCCGCGTGGAACCAGTTAACCTGCGCGGTATGATTCGCTTTTGCCAGCGTGTCCAGCATGGCCAGCATTGGGGTCTGACCGACGCCTGCGGAAATCAGAGACACAGGAGTATCGGTGGCGACATCCATAAAGAAATCGCCAGCAGGTGCAGCTAAATGAACAACGTCACCCACATTTGCGTGGTTGTGCAACCAGGTTGAGACCTGACCACCTTCTTCACGCTTAACGGCAATACGGTAGCCTTTGCCGTTCGGTTTACGAGTCAGTGAGTACTGACGAATCTCCTGATGTGGGAAGCCTTCTGGCTTCAGCCAAACGCCCAGATACTGCCCCGGGTGGTATTCCGCGACCGCACCGCCGTCGACCGGTTCAAACTCAAAGCTGGTGATTAACGCGCTACGCGGGGTTTTGGCCACGATGCGGAAAGGACGGGTGCCTTCCCAGCCGCCATTTTTGCTGGCATTTTCGCTGTAGATTTGCGCCTCACGGTTGATAAAGACGTTAGCCAGCACCCCATACGCTTTGCCCCACGCATCCAGCACTTCCTGGCCTGGGCTGAACATTTCATCCAGCGTTGCCAACAGATGACCACCCACGATGTTGTACTGCTCGGGTTTAATCTGGAAGCTGGTATGCTTCTGGGCGATTTTCTCGACCGCTGGCAGTAGCGCTGGCAGGTTTTCGATATTGCTGGCATACGCGGCAATGGCGTTAAACAACGCTTCGCGCTGATCGCCATTACGCTGGTTACTCATGTTGAAAATTTCTTTCAGCTCTGGGTTATGCGTAAACATGCGATCGTAGAAATGAGCGGTCAGTTTCGGACCTGTTTCAACCAGCAAGGGAATGGTGGCTTTCACTGTAGCGATGGTTTGTGCGTCAAGCATACGGTCTTCCTTTATCTGAGACTTTAATGATGTATGTCAAATACATCTTATAAAAAATACCCCTGCATTGTAAATGGTTCTTTGTAACTTTGCGTTGTAAAGGTTACAACGTGAAAAATCTGCATCACAAACCTGAAAAGAAATCCGTTGAAATTCAGCAGAGCTTTGTTCCAAAAAGCCTTGTGTACCGCGAAGGTAATCGTTTGCGTAAAATCCTTTGTCAAGACCTGTTATCGAAGAATGATTCGGTTATACTGTTGGCCGAAGTCCTAGGGACAACCTTTTTAGGCCGAAATTCTATTGTTAGCTGAGTCAGGAGATGCGGATGTTAAAGCGTGAAATGAACATTGCCGATTATGATGCCGAACTGTGGCAGGCTATGGAGCAGGAAAAAGTACGTCAGGAAGAGCACATCGAACTGATCGCCTCCGAAAACTACACCAGCCCGCGCGTTATGCAGGCACAGGGTTCTCAGCTGACCAACAAATACGCTGAAGGTTATCCGGGCAAGCGCTATTACGGCGGTTGCGAATACGTTGATATCGTTGAGCAACTGGCGATCGACCGCGCGAAAGAGCTGTTTGGTGCTGATTACGCTAACGTCCAACCGCACTCAGGTTCTCAGGCTAACTTCGCTGTTTATACCGCACTGCTGCAACCGGGTGATACCGTTCTGGGTATGAACCTGGCACAAGGCGGCCACCTGACTCACGGCTCCCCGGTAAACTTCTCCGGCAAACTGTACAACATCATCCCTTACGGTATTGATGAGTCCGGTAAAATTGACTACGAAGACATGGCTAAGCAGGCCAAAGAACACAAACCGAAGATGATCATCGGCGGCTTCTCTGCTTATTCCGGTGTGGTTGACTGGGCAAAAATGCGCGAAATCGCTGACAGCATCGGCGCGTACCTGTTTGTTGACATGGCGCACGTTGCGGGTCTGATTGCCGCAGGCGTTTATCCGAACCCGGTTCCACACGCACACGTTGTGACCACCACCACCCACAAAACCCTGGCGGGTCCGCGTGGCGGCCTGATCCTGGCGAAAGGCGGTGACGAAGAGCTGTACAAAAAGCTGAACTCCGCGGTGTTCCCAAGTGCGCAGGGCGGCCCGCTGATGCATGTTATCGCGGCAAAAGCGGTAGCGCTGAAAGAAGCGATGGAGCCAGAGTTCAAAGTTTACCAGCAGCAGGTTGCTAAAAACGCCAAAGCGATGGTGGAAGTGTTTCTGAACCGTGGTTACAAAGTGGTTTCTGGCGGTACTGAAAACCACCTGTTCCTGCTGGATCTGGTTGATAAAAACCTGACTGGTAAAGAAGCTGACGCCGCGTTGGGCCGTGCTAACATCACCGTTAACAAAAACAGCGTGCCGAACGATCCGAAGAGCCCGTTTGTGACTTCTGGTATCCGCATTGGTTCTCCGGCGGTGACTCGTCGTGGCTTTAAAGAAGCAGAAGTGAAAGAACTGGCTGGCTGGATGTGTGACGTTCTGGACAACATCAATGACGAAGCTGTTATTGAGCGTGTGAAAGGTAAAGTGCTGGATATCTGTGCACGCTTCCCGGTTTACGCGTAAGTAATACGGATTGCCGGATGGCGGTGTAAACACCTTATCCGGCCTACATACGAGTGATTTGTAGGCCGGATAAACGCAGCATCCTCCAGCCGTTATATCGACTTAAGCACGATTGCTTCATCGACTAAAGCCGCCATTGGCGGCTTTTTACTGGCCTGAATCCATTTCCTCAATAAACGTATTTCTCGTCCCTGATTCAACGTTACTGCGCCGACTATCACGCCATCCTGCAGGTTAAACCATATCGCTTTCTGCGCATCAGCATCACCGCGTACAAGCCAGCTATCTCCCTGCATTTCGCCAATAAACTGCAAATTATCCTGGTATTGGTCAGTCCAGAACCAGCCAGGTGTCTTCTCCGGCAACGGTAAATTGAGCATTGCGGCAGCGGCAATTTGTGCCTGGATATTGGCATTTTCCCAGCTTTCGACACGCGCCAACGAACCGTCGGGCTGACACGTCAGTGCCACGTCGCCGGCAGCAAAAATCGCCGGATCGGAGGTGGTACAAGCGGTATCAACGATAATGCCGTTCGCCGTCTCCAGTCCTGCATCGCGGGCCAGTGCGTCATTCGCCACGATACCAATTCCGTAGATCACCGCATCGGCAGTGACGCTTTCACCATTTTGCAGCGTCAGGGTAAGTAACTCACCGCTTTCGACGTGCTCGATGGTGCTGTTGAGCCGTACCTGCACACCCGCCTGTTGGTGGCGTGCTAGCAGATAGTCACGCACTGGGGCAGGCGCATTGCGGCCCATCACCGTTGGAGCCTGCTCCACTACCGTTACCCGGCAGCCGCGCTGGGTCGCACTGGCCGCCAGTTCCAGACCAATGGTGCCCGCCCCGATAATCACAATCGATTTACCGGGGAGTAATGCATCTCGCAGACGAGTCGCGTCGTTTGCGTGGCGCAGGGTAAAGCAGCGATCGCCCAGTTTATCCAGCAGTGGAAGAGGGCGGGCAGCCGCTCCCGTGGCAATCAGTAGCTGATCCCACGGATAAACCTGGCCGTCAGCCAGCTCGAGCTGATGTGTCTGGCGACCGAGCGTCTGGATAGTCACGTTCAGATGCAGATGAACATTATTTTCCTGCCACCAGGCCGCGTTGAGTACCGGCTGTAGCTGCGGGGTGTCGTCCAGCAGCATGGCTTTGGACAATGGAGGGCGTTCGTACGGCTGATGCGGCTCATTGGAGAACAGATGTATCTCGCCGTCAAACCCTTGCTGGCGCAGTGCTACCGCCGCCATCGCTGCGGCCTGTCCACCGCCGACGATAGCAATAATTTTGTTGTGCATAACGCCTCCTCAGAGATCCAGTCCGGCGGCAACGTGGCGAATACCGCGAATACCCAGGCCAGCATCGGCATTGATCATCACGCCGCTCAACGTACGGTTGTTGCGCTTTGATGCCAGCATCACGTATGGACCGGTAAAATCTGCCGGATCAGGGAAAAACTGCAGCGGCAGGATAGCGGCGATTTTTTCCGGCGTCAGTGATTGCATAATTGATGTATCGTTCTGACCCAACGCCTGCGGCCCGCGTAGGTCGGTTGCCATACCACACGGCCCTACGCCGTTGACACGAACTTTCGGTGCTAATTCGTAGGCTAACTGACGAATGAGTCCGGTTGCGGCGTGTTTGCTTGCGGTATACAACGGGCCGCCGCCGCCGGGATACCATGCGGCATTGGAAAGGGTAAAAATGATACTGCCTTCGCTGGCAATAAGTGCCGGTGCGCAGGCTTTCGCGCCCAGCAGATAGCCCAGCACGTTAACGTTGAACAACTCATGAAAGCCGCTTTCCAGCGCCTCGGCGGAGGTACTGATCAGCGAAGCATTATGATCCCAAATCCCGGCATTACCGATAAAGCAGTCCAGCTTGCCGAACGTCGTGAGGATCTGATCCACCGCCCGCTGATAGTCGGCATAACAGGTGACATTCCCTTCTACCGCCAGCACGTGTTCGCCAAAGTGCTGGCGCAAGCTGGCGACCTTGGCTGTCGACAGTTCCAGCGTGGCAACTTTTGCACCTTCTTCGATAAAGCGTTCGACCAGAGCCAGACCGAGGCCAGAACCACCGCCAGTAATAAAGATGATGTTGTCGCGTAAATCGCTCATCAGGCCCCTCCGGGAATATCAACAAACACATCACTACCTTCCACATACACGGCATAGGTAGTCAGCGGATCGGTGGCGGGCAGGCATAGCGCTTTGCCGGTTTTCAGACAAAAACTGGCCGCATGCAGCGGGCATTCCACGGTGGCATCGTCTTCCAGATAACCTTCCGACATCGAGGCATTGCCGTGGCTGCAGCGATCGTTAATGGCATAAAACTCGCCGCCGACGTTAAACAGCGCGATGACGGGCGACGTGTCGAGCCGGAGAGCTTCACCCTCCGGCAAATCCCCTACGGGGCAGGCATAAATACGGCTCATCAGAACAGGACACTCAGGTTATGGGAGGTGATCACCGCCTGATCCAGCACGATCTCACGCTCCAGTAAACGCCACTCATCACCCGGCAGACGACGGACTTTGTCTACGCGCATGCCAACGTAAAAGGTTTCATCTCGCTCTTTTTGCGCGCGGTACAGCAGGTAGTTAAGGCGCACCGCGAACACGTCGGGTTGGCCCGTTTCGCTGATCTGCAGGTTGCTGATCAGATGACGAGTGCGCGATGGCGGCTCTTCCGCCCAGGCCATACCGGTTTCGAGGCGGGCGATCCGGCGCTCAAGCTGATCTTTGTTGTCATTGAAAATCCACGTCGTCGGCGGCTGCACGCCTTTGCGACGATCGCGGGTCTGGGCATTGACTGTGGTACGCATGGTGTAGCGAATGTCGTCGTCCAGTTGTGCCAGCCAGTCGCGAAACTTCCAGTCATCCAGCAGGCTGGCCTCATGGTAGAGAAACTGCGCAATGCGATGATGAAGCTCCAGGGAGACTAAGGTACTCATTTCATCACCTCCTGCTGGTAAGCGGCGGTTTTCTCATGCACTTCCTGCCAGCTTTCGCTACTGAGCAGATCGGCCCAACGCTGGTACATGCCGCGCGCGGCGGTTTCTGAGAAGATGTAGTTGGTGATCCCCGGAATACCGTCTTCACGGCGTTTTTCCTGGCCCAATCCCATCTCCAGACACAGTTTGGTATTGCGCGCCCGGTGGCCTTTCAGCAGCTTTTGAATTTCACACCAGTTTTCTGAATCATCCTGCTCAAGGAACCCAGCCGGGCCGAAGGCACGGGTAGCGCTGTTTTCAAATGCCGCTTTGACGTCATCTGACGCGGCCTTATCGGTAATACAAAATGCCCACACTTCTACCTGATCGGGGCCACGTGGATGCCAGACACGCAGCGTGGCAGTACCGTTTAGCCATGACAGCGTTGGGAAGATATTGTTATGGCCCGCCAGTCGCAGAGCGCGAACTTTGCCCAGCCGCTGTTCGGCCTCTGCATAGGTATCGCGATAGTAGCTGGAGACTTCACCGTCGACCCAGACGTTGGCATCGGGTTTCTCGGTAAAGAAAAATCCGCTGCCGTGACCGTCCTGACCGAATTGCAGCGCATCTTTGGCGGTTTCCCACACCGGACGGGCGGTTTGTCCGTCCCCCAGGCGTTTATCACTGCCGTCATCTTTCGCGCCCAGTACCTGAACGGCAGAAGCATGGCTAAACAGGGCGTGATATTGGTCGCTGGCAAACTGCTCGGCGGGGAATTTCCAGTTACAGTCGATAGTCCACTTTTGTACACCACCGACGATTTCAGTGCCGCCTTCGCGACGGTCAAGCACGCCGTCCAGATACCAGGCGATGTCGCCGAGATAATCGCGTAGTGCAGGCGCACTGGTGTCCCAGTTGCCGAAGATCAGCCCCTTGTAGCTCTCCACGCCGGGTACTTCGTTCAGGCCCCAGTGAGATTTGCACAACCCTTGTGGGTAAGCGCGTGGCTCCAGCGGGACATCGATGAGCTCGCCGTTAATACCGTATGACCAGCCGTGATATGGGCAGGTAAAGGCACGGGTGTTACCGCAGTCGGCGTAACTGACCCGCATTGCGCGGTGGCGGCATTGGTTGAGAAAGGCTTTGATGCTGCCGTCTTTCTGACGCACCACCACGACCGCATCCTCGCCCATGTAGGTGTTAAAAAAGTCACCCGGTTTTGGAATTTGGCTTTCGTGCGCGAGGAATAACCAGCAGCGTCCGAAGATCCGTTCCAGCTCCAGTTGGTAAATTTCAGGGTCGGTATAAATCCGTGGCGTTACGCGACCGTTTTGGGTATCAATCAGTTGGTAGATGTCTAAATTTGAGGGTGTGGTCATATTTTTTAATCCTGAAAGCTAAGATGTATTGACCTTCTTTTTTTGTGCCATAAGGATGTTGCTGGTTAGTTATCAATCTGTGAAATAGTAAATTTCTACCAGTTGAGACATTTTTTCGATAACAAGGAGAAGGGCATGGAACTGAGGCACTTACGCTATTTTGTCGCGGTGGCTCAGGCGCTGAATTTCACCCGTGCGGCAGAAAAGCTGCATACCTCTCAGCCGTCGTTGAGCAGCCAGATCCGCGATCTGGAGGCCTGTGTGGGTGTTCCGTTACTGGTACGCGATAAGCGAAAAGTGGCTCTGACAGCGGCGGGAGAGTGCTTTTTACAGGATGCGCTGGCTATCCTCGAACAGGCGGAGAGCGCGAAAATTCGCGCCCGTAAAACGGTGCAGGAAGATAAGCATTTTACAATTGGTTTTGTTCCTTCAGCAGAGGTAAATCTGCTGCCTAAGGTGCTGCCTTTGTTTCGTTTAAAACAACCGGATACACACATTGAATTGGTGAGTCTGATAACTACGGAACAGGAAGAGAAGATCCTGCGTGGGGAGCTGGATGTGGGCTTAATGCGCCATCCGGTTTACAGCCCGGAACTGGACTATCTGGAACTTTTCCATGAGCCGCTGGTGGTGGTGCTACCGGCTAACCATCCGTTAGCCAGTGAAAAGGCAATATCGGCACAGCAACTGAACGGTGTAAATTTTGTCAGCACCGATCCTGCTTATTCCGGTGCGTTAGCGATGATTGTCAAAAACTGGTTCCAGCAGCAAAAAAGCCAGCCCAATATTGTACAGATGGCTACCAATATTCTGGTGACCATGAACCTGGTCGGTATGGGACTGGGGGTAACTTTGATACCCGGTTATATGAATAATTTTAATACCGGTCAGGTGGTTTTCCGGCCAATTGTCGGCGATATCCCGACCATTTCACTGCTGATGGCGTGGAAAAAGGGGACGATAAAACCCGCGCTTGCTGATTTTATCGCCACGGTACAGGAACGTTTAGAGGTGAGTCTGACGGAGTAATCGTTACTGTTCGCTCAGTTGTGATTCCACATACAGATAGCCAATCCCCATCAGCGGCTCAACGTTGGCTATTCGGGCTGGAGTGGGCGGGCCGTCATTCAACGCGATGTGATAAAGGTCACGATTTTAGCGCAAACTCCATGGTTGATTCTGTTCAGAATGTCGGGTGAGTCGTTCTTGTGTCTTGAGCCGCAGACGCATCCGGTAAAAGCCCACCACATGCAGGGACAGCCGGGATTGCAGGTTCTGGCTCAGGGGGAACGTTGCCATTTTTCGCTGCAAATTTGTATCGAATAGGGCGAAAATCATGTTATTTGTCTGTTAATGCTCTCTTGCGCCAGCCTGCGTTTGTCGCCAGACTATCGCCTCCAAACGGGAGGGATTCATGGCTCTGCATTCCACGCGCTGGCTGGCGCTCAGTTATTTCACCTATTTCTTTAGCTACGGTATTTTTCTGCCTTTCTGGAGCGTCTGGCTCGAAGGGTTGGGGCTGACGCCGGAAACCATTGGTGTGCTGCTGGGCGCTGGGCTGATTGCTCGTTTTCTGGGGAGTTTGCTGATTGCGCCGCGCGTGAGTGATCCCTCTCGCCTGATCTCTGCTTTGCGTATCCTGGCGCTCCTGACGCTGGTCTTTGCGCTGGCTTTCTGGGCGGGCACTAACGTGGCGTGGCTGATGGTGGTGATGGTCGGTTTTAACCTGTTTTTCTCACCGCTGGTGCCGCTGACCGACGCGCTGGCCAACACCTGGCAAAAACAAATAACCATGGATTATGGTCGGGTGCGCCTATGGGGGTCCGTGGCATTTGTCATCGGCTCCGCGCTAACCGGTAAACTGGTGAGCCTGTTTGATTACCGGATGATCCTTGTACTGTTGTCGCTTGGGGTCGCGTCGATGCTGCTGGGGATGATGATCCGCCCGAGCGTTCAGCCTGCGGGGGAAAACCGTCAGCAGGAGAGTGCGGGATGGCCGGCCTGGCGCACGTTGATAGCCCAAAGCTGGCGTTTTCTCGCCTGCGTAAGCCTGCTGCAAGGGGCTCATGCGGCCTATTACGGTTTTAGTGCCCTCTACTGGCAGTCGGCTGGATATTCTGCCTCGGCGGTAGGGTACTTATGGTCGCTCGGTGTGGTGGCGGAAGTGATTATTTTTGCGCTCAGCCACAAGCTATTCCGTCGCTTTAGCGCTCGCGATCTGCTGCTGCTCTCTGCCGTTTGCGGCGTGGTGCGTTGGGGATTGATGGGCTGGAGTACCGAACTGCCGTGGCTGATTGTGGTGCAGATCCTGCATTGCGGAACCTTTACCGTCTGTCACCTGGCGGCGATGCGCTATATCGCGACGCGGCAGGGCAGCGAAGTCATTCGTTTGCAGGCGGTTTATTCCGCGGTGGCGATGGGGGGGAGTATCGCCATCATGACCGTGTTCGCCGGCTACCTGTATCAAAATCTGGGCAGTGGCGTATTCTGGGTGATGGCGCTGGTGGCGCTTCCCGCGATTGTCTTGCGACCAAAAGTGGTGGCGCAACCAGCGGCATCATGATTCGAGGATTTTGCGGATCTGTTGCTGCTGATGTTGCGTAAGCGCCAGGTCCGCATGAATCAACGGTGGTGAAAACAGCGGTAGCGGCGTGGTGTACGGTGTAATAATCAGCGCCACACCACGCGGTGAACCTTCTTTTTGAAAGTCCTGCATTGGCATATGCTTTACATTGAGCGGCAGCAGCGTCAGTTCCCGCAGTTGTTGCTCTATATGTGCCTCACGTTGTTCGTTATTGCCGGTCAGCAGGATTATCTGCTTCTCGTGTAAATCCTTTTCCTGCATCAGCCAGGCACCGAAAATGACGGCCACCAGCCCAGTCTCTTCCTCGGAAAAACGCACATCGTATTCCTCTTCGAATCCGTGTAACGCTTCACGCGTGGTGCGTACTAACCGGGGATACAGCCGACTGAACTCTTCCGGCAGGGTGTTATCAATACCAATGGCGAACAGACTGCGGTTCAGTGCTTGAGCCAGATGTACATACAGTTGGTCATTTAGCCCCTGTTCATCGCTGAAGCGGACGTTGCCATATTCACGAAAACGCAGCACTAACCGGGCAATCTCAAGGCGCAGACGACGATCCTGTTGGTGGTTATCACGAATCGGGTCGGGGATGCGGATCATCGAAAACAGCAGCGCCATAAACAGCGATTCCCCCAGCGGCGCACTCTGCATAACGTGTCGTTGCCAGTGGCGGCCGATTTCCTCAGCGAGTGGGTATTCGGCACAAACTTGCGCCCAGCGTTGTTGCAGAGGATTAAACTCCGGGGTGATCCCTGCGTGATGCTGTAGCAGGCAGTACTGTAAATAAAGCCGCAGGAACTGGATATCACGGCACTCAAACGGCTTCTGCAAGCGTCGGGAACACAGGTTGATCAGCGCATGCAGATTGGTGTCGTCATACAGCGTTCGCGCAATACCACGTTGCTTAAGTTCCATTTTTAACGCCGGGGTAAACTGCTGGGCAATAAATGTTGGACAAATCCGCAGGCCACGGCGCAGCCACTGTAACAGGCACAGACGCTGATTGAGCGGGGTTCCTTCTATTGCATAATGTCCATTATGAGCGGTGGTAATGGCGAGTCGGTGATAGCGCTGGATTTCGAGTCCGGCACCGATAATATCTTCCCGAACCGTGGCATCATCGACCCCGTTCAGCGTGCTGAAAGTCTGCGCAGTGGCAACTTGCCCTGGCAGGAAAAGCGTCAGAAGCACCTGACAACGGCGCTGGGGAGCGGATAGTACAGATGGCGGGGCAAGCGTTGACATCATCTGTAGGATCTCCCGTAAGTATGTTTGATAAGAATAGCTAAAGTTTGCTTATTGAAATGGAGAATGGAATGCTTTCCGCCAGGAATGCTGGAGAGCGTCACAGAATTTTTAACGTGCGGAACAGATAGCGGTAGTTGAACGCAGCGCGTTAATCCGCTTTTTCACTGTTTTATCTTTTGTTTAGATATATAAAAATCGGCAGATTGCGCAATGACGCCCTGTTAACGCTTCGGCATTAACATATGTTTGCTGAGCATATGAATATGCTTTCTCAGAGAAAGGGTTCCGTTCACCTCATGTTCATCGCTTTTCTGCACCCTGAACGCCGGTGAACGTGTTAAGGGTGCTATCGCCGCACCCTTAACAATCCCGGCTCCCGGCGGGAAAATTGCCGCTCCGCGGTTCCCTCCGCTTATTCCTCCAGGCTACCGGGCCGGGCGCGATGCAACATCCCTGTCGCACGCACCCTGAACCCGCATCCCTGCGGGTTCTCCCGGCCTTACGGAAACACGTCGGCAATTTTCAGCCGGACCCGCCACGCCTGACCACCTGTATTTTTATTTGAACATGTTTGAACAGCAAAACAGATTTAACTGAAAGTCAGAGAGTTGAAGCGACACCCTGGTCCGGCTGAAAATCGATGAGGCGTTGACGGCTGACCGGGGCTGCCCGCAGGGATGCGGGCAGAGGGGACGGCCTGCAGGGACGCAGGCTCGACCCCGACCCGACAGGCAGACGGCATAAGACGAATAGCTCGCGCAGCGACGATTTTCCGTGCCGGGAGCCTGGGATGTAAGGGAGGCGGCGGTGAGCCTCCCTTACACGTTCACGGGTATCTGAATTTCAGAGAAATGACAGCGCTGAGGTGAACGGAACCCTGAGCCGGAATTACATGTTCTCCATCACGTCTGCCCGCGGCTCAGCGTTAACCCCACATCACCGCCTGGATGCACAGATAACAGCGTCTCTTTTGAGTAGCCGCTTTCGCTCATCAGGCAGGCGCAGGCGGCGTCAAAGATTGCCAGTACCAGCATTATTGACGTGGTCGCCAGCATGTTTAGCGGATCGGCTTCGCGCTGTACGCCGGTGGAAATCACCAGTCTCGATGCTTTAGCAATGGCTGAAGCGGCGTTTTCAGTGATGCTCAGGATAGGCACATTTCTCGCTGCCAGACCGGGTAGCAGCCGAGTGAGTTCATCGGAATTGCCCCCGCGTGACAGCATGATGACCAGATCATCGGCGCGTAAAAACCCCAGATCGCCATGTGCGGCGTCGGTGGCATTAAGGTAAATCGCCGGACGCTCCACGCAGGCAAGCATATGCGCCACTTTACGCGCTGCAATGCCGGAGGTGCCCACGCCAGTGACGACGATTTTCCCCCGGCAACCGCGTAGCTCCGCCATCAACGACTGCCAGACAGGTTCAGTCAGATGCTGCCCCAGACTCGCCAGGGCATCGCTATAGAGCTGAAATACGCTGGTGGCCTGAGACCAGGCGTTACTCATGCGTCCTCCTGCATCAGCTCGCGGTATTTCATGTGGTCCTGATACATCTCGTGGAATACCCGGTATTTGCGATCGTAGTACTGCTTAATACGGTTAGTTTGTGGGGTGACCGTCTTACCAATACGACTCATCGCCGACATCGCTTCCGGGAGGGTGTCAAAAACACCTGCCGCGATGGTGCCCATCATCGCGCCACCCAGCAGCATGGCTTCGCTCTCTTCTGGCAGCAACATTGCGCAACCCGTGGCGTTAGCATGTTCCTGAACGAAGATCGGGTTCTTTGTACCGCCGCCGCTGGCCATAATGGTATCGATGGTGTAACCACTTTGATTCATCGTCTCGATAATATGACGTGTCCCCAGGGCAATGGCCTGGATAGTCGCCAGATACTGCAACGCCATGTCTTCTGGCGTGCGGGATAGCTTCAGCCCGGTGATTGCCCCTGTGAGCGTTGGGTTAGCGCGCGGAGAGCGGTTGCCGTGGAAATAGGGCAGGATATGCATGTCGCGGGTCAGAAAGGCGATATCTTCCGGCTCACCGGCCATTTTACGCAGCAGCGCATTCAGCACTTCGTAAATGGTTTGTCCCTGGGATTTCGCCTGTGCCAGTAGTGTTTCATAGCACGGATGCGACTGAATGACGTGGTCGATTAACGCCCCGGTCGCTGACTGCCCGCCTTCGTTGAGCCAATACCCCGGCAGAACGGCAGAGTAGTATGGACCCCAGATGCCGCTGATAAAACGCGGCTCTTTGGAAATGGCCATATGGCCCGTGGAGGTACCGCCAATCAGTGCGACACGACGGTCGAAATCCGCCACTTCGCCGGAAACGCCGCAGGCGCCGAGTGTGCCGAGGGTGCCAGCGTGCGCATCGATGATCGATACGCTGACTGCCGTCCCCGGAATCAGCCCCATTTCGCTGGCGGCGCGTGCTGACAGCCCATGACCGAGCGGTTCACCCATGGTTTTTACGTAGCGGCCAATTTTGGCCGCATCGTGCTCCAGTAAATCTTCCAGCCCGATCTGGCGGAAGTAGCTGGCATCCCATTTGTCTTCATGGCCCATATAGGTCCATTTGCAGACCGTTGAACACAGCGAACGCGTGTCGTCTCCGGTCGCACGCCAGGTGAGGAAGTCTGGCAAATCAAAGTAGTAACCTGCATTGGCCCAGGTATTGGGCATATGCTGTTTCAGCCACAGCAGTTTTGGCGTCTGCATTTCCGGAGAGATAATGCCGCCGACGTAGTCCAGTACCCGATGATGAAGGGCGTTGATGCGGTCGGCCTGGGTAATGGCGCGGTGGTCCATCCACACAATAATATTCTGTTCGCTACGTCCGGAGGGACTGATGGTCAGGGGGTTACCCTCTTTATCCAGCACCACCAAAGAACAGGTTGCATCAAAGCCTAACCCTTTCACCTGAATCGGGTTGATATCTGATTGGTTGATGGCATCGCGAACCGCGTTACACACTGCCTGCCAGATGTTATCGGAGGACTGCTCAACAAAATCGGCCTGCGGGCGGTAAATCTCGATGGCCCGACTGGCCTGACCGACCATCCTGCCGTTAAGATCAAATACGCCTGCTCTGGCGCTTCCGGTTCCGACATCCACACCAATAAAGTAACTTGCCATAATTTTTTCTCCTGAAATCAGGCTTTACGATTCTGTAATGCGATAAAGAGGATCAGCACCGCGCCCCACAGCGCCATCGTCAGATAGCTACTGACCCCCAGCAAGTTAAGGCCGCTTTCCAGCATTTGCAGCACGATAAGTGCCAGCACCAGGCCGATAATGCGCCCGAAGCCGCCATCCGGGTTGATGCCGCCGAGTACGGAGGCAAGGATGGTGACCAGCAGGTAGGATTCGCCGTATCCGGCTTTCGCCGAGTTGAATTTCGCCATCATCAGAATGGCGGCGACCCAGCCGAGCAGTGCCGAAATGACGTACACGGAAATTTGTACTCGTAGGGTATTCACGCCGCTGTAGCGGGTTGCCTGTTCATTGGAGCCGACGAGATACAGGCTGCGCCCTAATGTGGTGTGTTCGAGCAGTACCCACAGCAGGATCGCCACGAGGAAAAAGAGCAGCAGCGCCACCGGAAGCCCGGCAATCGTTGCGTTGCCAAGATATTGAATCGCCGTCGGGAAGCCGGAGATGACCGTCCCGTTAGACAGCAGAATATTCAGCCCGGAGATAAGTGTCATGGTGCCGAGCGTGGCGAGAATGGGGGATACACCGACCCAGGCGATCAGCGCACCGTTCAGGGTACCAATGGCAACCGCGACGGCAGCGCCTGCCAGCAGTGCCAGCACCAAAAACAGCGGGTTATCCGGATGGGTGACGATAATCGCCGCCATCACCAGCGAGCAGGCGTTCGCCCCGGCAATAATCGACAGGTTAATGCCGCCGGTCAGCATGGTCATGCCCATCCCCAGGGCCAGCATGCCGAGGATCGGTAACTGCGAACCGATGGACTGGAAGTTAGCGACGCTGAAAAAACGGCTGCCGAGCAGGGCCGAGAAGACCAGTGCGACGACCACAATAATGACGCATTGCAGGCGAATGATGGCATCACCGGGTAAAAATCTGGCGATTGTTTTCATCTCAAAGCTCCCTTGCCAGTTTGCGTTTTTCGTTCCAGGCCGTGGCGCTGATGCTGACCAGGATAATGGCGCCGCTGAACACGGTATGCCAGTAAGAGGAGACGCTGAGCAGCGTCAGGCCGTTTTGTAAGAAGGCCAGCAGGACCACGCCGAGCAGGGTTCCGGTCAACGTACCGCGTCCGCCGCTCATACTGGTTCCGCCGAGCACCACCGCCGCCAGCACCGTCAACTCAAAACCAAGCAGTGAATTGGGAGCCACAGACTGAGTGATTTGTGCCTGCACCACGGCGGCAACGCCCGCCAGAATGCCCATGTAGCCATAGACGTAGAAATGCAGTTTCAGCAGGTTCAGTCCCAGACGCGAGGCCGCATCACGGTTGCCGCCCATGGCGTATACCTGACGGCCAAGACGGGTATAGTTCATCAGTACGGCGGTAAAGATGATCACCGCAGCCAGACACAGCAAGGGCAGGGTCAAACCGTAGTCGTAACCGTCCGCTGCGGTGAACGAGAACCAGTTAATGCCGTTCATAAACCAGTCGGGGAAGCCATACAGCCAGGTGCCTTTAGTGGTGTAAACCAGCAGGCCGTAATAAACGTTCAATGTGGCGATAGTAATGATGATCGCCGGAACGCGCAGCCAGTAGACCAGGAAACCGTTGATGAGTCCGAGCAGCAGACCCACTGCAACCGCAATCGCCAGCGCCAGTGCGAAGTTGCCGCCGTGGCCGATCACCCAACTGGCCATCGCGTATTGGGCAATGGCGGTCATCGCCGGGAAGGAGATGTCGATTCCGCCGGAAATCAGTACCACAAACAGACCGCAGGCAAGGATGCCAAGAATCGCGTAGCTGGTGGCCACATCCGTCAGGTTCCCCAGCGACAAAAACTCATCGGTGCTGATGCTCAGCCCGACGGCAAGCGCCACGACCAGAAGCCCCAGCCAGAACTCATGTTGCCCGATTAAACGGGAGAAACGCAGACTATTCATTGATGACCTCGACCACTTCAGCAATCTCCTCTTCACGACAGTGATGGGGGTTAAATTCCGCTACCAGCTTGCCGCGGCGCATCACCAACACGCGATGGCTGTTGTAATACGCTTCCGGAATTTCATCGCAAATCATCAGTACCGCCATCCCCTGTTCCGCCAGGTCGCGGGCTATCTGATAAATGCCTTCTTTGTTGGCAATGTCCACGCCAACGGTAGGCGAGTCGAGGATCAGGATGCGCGGATTGGTCGCCACCCATTTAGCAATGGCGATACGTTGGGCATTCCCACCAGAAAGTGTTTTAACCGGCAGATGTGGATCGGAGACCTTAATGTTCAGCTCGCGGATCAGGTCAGCGACCAGCTTTTGCGCTTTGCGATGATCGAGCAAGCCGCTGCGGGTGTGCAGTTGGTCAAATACCGTGACGATGGTGTTGTCATAGATCGACTGCTCCATGATAAGCCCCTGCGTCAGGCGATCTTCAGAGACGTAGCCGATTCCGTGCTTAATGGCATCGTGGTTATTGCGCAGAGTAACCGGCTGGCCGTTAATGCGGATTTCACCGCTTTCAGGATGCGTCATGCCGAACAGGCTCAGACAGAGCTCGGTACGTCCGGCTCCCAGCAGACCCACAATGGAAACTATCTCGCCGCCGTGCAGCGACAGATTAATGTTCTGGTATTTGCCCCGACGGCTGAGATTGCGCAGCTCCAGCAGCGGTTCCTGCTCAATGGCTGGCCTTTGTGGCAGTGGGCTGTAGTGGAAGCGTTGTCCGGTCATCAGGAAGGCCAGTTCGTGGCTGTCGAGTTCGCTGGCCGGGAATGTCCCCACCAGTTTACCGTCGCGCATCACGCTAATTCGGTCCGCCACTTCCATCACCTCATCCAGACGATGGCTGACAAACACCACGCAAATTCCGGCAGCCTTCAGTTCGTTGACCACTCGCAGCAAACCGTTAACTTCCTGGCGGGTCAGAGAGGCGGTGGGTTCATCCATAATGACCAGTCGGGCATCGGCGGCGATTGCCCGGCAAATAGCAACCAGTTGTCGGTCGGCAATCGAGAGTTTTTCAACTTTTTTATCGGGATCGATGTTCACGCCGATGCGCTTCATGGCTGCCAGCGCCTGCTGCTTCATGGCACCACGCCGTACCCAGATATCGCCGCCGGGCAGATAGCGGTTGACCGCGATGTTTTCCGCGACGCTAAAATTGGGAAACAACGACAAATCCTGATAAATAACCTGAATACCATAGTGGGAAGAGAGTTGCGGTGTCAGGTGATGGAACAATTTACCATCGAGTGAAATTTGTGCGCCTTTTTCAGGGCTATAGACCCCGGAGATCACTTTAATAATGGTGCTTTTACCACAACCGTTTTGACCCGCCAGACAGTGAACTTCGCCTTTTTTCAGCGTTAAATTCACCTTATCCAGCGCCAGCACGCCCGGGAATTGTTTGCTGATATTCTCAAGAGTGATAAATGCGGTGGTGTCTGTCATGGACAATACCCCTGCGAGCGTCCGGGGGGGGACGCTGAGTGTTAGTTTGGTAGATAGCGCCGACCAGACGGTCGGCGTTAAGGTTCCCTGGTGTTGGCTAAGGCCTTAGAAACCGAGTGATTGTGCGTTGTCTTTGGTGACTTCGAGGATCTTGTTAAAGCGGATCACTTTCTTCTCCGTGTCGATATCGGCTTTCCCTAAACCATCGATACTCAAATCGGCGTTGACTTCTTTGCCCTGCAGCAGCTGATCGGCAACCGTTACCAGCGCGTAGCCCGCGTCTTTCGGATCCCACAGCAGCGCTTTTTTGATGTCGCCACGCATCAGGTAAGGCGCTGCTTGTGCCGGCATTGCGATACCGACGACGGCGATTTTATCCTTGGCGCGTTTTTTCTGAACGGCCTGGCCTGCACCGATAGGACCCAGTGAGCCGAAACCGATAATGCCTTTCATCTGCGGGTAAGTTTTCATCAGATCCAGCGTGGTGGCATAGGACTTATCGATGCTTTCCGCGACGGGTAAACGGGAGGTGACTTCGAACATCTCCGGATATTTTTCTTTCTGGTACTTAATTGCATAATCAGCCCATGCGTTATGCAACGGCACGGTCAGCGAACCTACATAGATAGCATATCCCCCTTTGCCGCCCATATTTTTCGCCAGTTCATCGACGTTGGCCTGCGCGTATTTTTCACTATCAATCGTTTCGATATCCCACTGGCCGATGTGCTCGTCCGGAGATTCGTGCGTCAGGACCACGATGCCTTTATCGCGTGCTTTTTTCAGTACAGGTTCGAGGACTTTGGCATCGTTAGGAACCACGATGATCGCATTCACGTTTTTAGCGATCAGATCCTCAATGACTTTTACCTGCTGAGCCGGATCCGGTGTTGACGGGCCGGTCTGGTAAGCATTTACATCGAGTTTTTTTGCTGCTTCATTCACGCCGGTTTCCATTCGGTTAAACCACGGAATACCGGTGACTTTGGCAACCACAGCAATTTCATATTTTTCCGCCGCAAACGACGTGCCGGACAACATGCATGCAGAAACCAGGGTTGCACTGAGTAATGCGAGTTTGAATTTCATAGTTGTACCTTTAGTAGGGGGCAGGGCATGTTACGGCGTGAAGTTAACAACGAATGGAAGAGGGAATGAATCATAAGTTTGATTAATGTGATCTATGCCTATTTTTGTTAATTATTGGAGAATTTTAAGTTAATTTTTGGTTAAATTTGATGAGATTTGGATTTTATCTGACGCTATATTTGTTAATAATTCATTAATATGAAACTTATAATTAACATCTATGCATCATTTGACGTAAATTGAAGCCATGGATCGTCGTTTTTACGGTGACGGGAAAATAATAAAATGTCGAAATTGAGAACTGAATCGATACCGGAAAAGGGTGCTCAACATTTTTCCGTTCGATGATATGCTCACCACTCTTTTCGCCCAGGACGTTATCATTGTGGCGGCCTGTATTGTTACCGTGGAGAACTCATGCAACGCGTTCAACGCATCATTGTCACGTTGATCCTGGCTATCCTGTCTTTTAATGTCGGTGCGCATCCCCACAGTTTTATCCATCTGAAAACTGAGATAGTGAGTGAAAATAACCAGTTTGTAGCGCTGAAAATGCGCTGGACGATGGATGAAATCACCTCGGCTGATCTGCTTTATGATGCGGGGAATGCCAAACCGGGTGATGAGATCTGGAAAAAACTGGCGGCAGAAGTGATGGCCAACGTCCTTGGGCAGCACTATTTCACTGAAGTGTGGCATGCGGGACAAAAGGTAAAGTTTAAAAATCGGCCGACGGAATATGGTATGGAACGTGAGGATCATCAGGCGGTGCTGACATTTGTGCTGCCGTTGGCAGAGCCGCAGCCGTTGAACGGACAAAAATATAGTATTTCAACGTTCGATCCGACCTACTACGTCGATATGAGCTATGACAAAGACAGTGATGCCTCTCTGGCACAGCCCCTACGCCAGCAATGCCGGATTTCCGTGCATACGCCGACACCGAATGAACAAACGCTGAGTTTTGCACAGTCGCTGGATAAAGAAGATGCACCACCGGAGGATATGGAATTAGGTAAACAGTTTGCACAGACGGTGACGTTACAATGTCAGTAATTTATCGACCACACACGGTCAGACGTCGTTGGCTTAGCCTATGGCCGCTGGCGCTGTTTTTGCTACTGGCGACGGGCGGCATACTGTGGCTATGGCAGATCTGGCCGCAGGTCATGGTGAAAAGTATTGTCTGGCAGCGGGATGTTAATCAGCAGATGAGTGGGTTGCTCAAAGCGGTTGCTGCTAATCCGACCCGGGCCGGGGGATCGCTGCTGCTGTTTAGTTTCCTGTATGGGGTACTACACGCGCTGGGGCCGGGACACGGGAAAATTGTTATTACCACCTGGCTTGCGACCCATCCGTCGAAGTTGAAGTCGAGTATCGGGCTGACGCTGGCGTCTTCGTTGTTACAGGGACTGGTCGCAATTGGGCTGGTGATAGTGGTGCTTACGGTACTGCAGCTACCGGCCCGGCAATTGCATATGAGCAGTTTCTGGCTGGAGAAAGGAAGTTATGCGTTGGTGGGGGTGTTGGGGGTGCTGCTGTGCGTTCGTGCGCTGAGAAAGCTGCGCCAGTTGCTGCGTCGCCCGACGTTTACCGCTTTTGCGCCGCAGCATATCCATCATGATGGCTGTGGTTGTGGGCATCAACATTTGCCAGACCCTGAGCAGATACAACACGGGGATGACTGGCGTGCGCGACTGATGATAATTCTGTCTATGGGCATGCGCCCGTGCTCCGGAGCCATCATGGTGCTGCTGTTTAGCAAAGTGGTTGGCGTGTTTAACTGGGGGATGGCATCGGCGCTGGCCATGGCGGCTGGAACGTCACTGACGATCACATCTTTAGCTTTACTGGTGCACAGTTTCCGCTCGCTGGCGGTGAAAGTCAGTGGCAATAACGCGCCGGTACTGTGGCGGCAGATTGGCTGGACAACGCTGGCAGTAGCCGGAGGCATGGTGCTGATTGCCGCTGCGGTGGTGATGTGGATGAGTGCGGTGCCGGTGGGGCGGGGGATAAGACCGTTTTAGGTTAGAACGGTATAGTATGAATTGTAGGCCGGATAAGACGCGAAAGCGTCGCATCCGGCACCACAGCAGATTAACGCTTCAGCGCATCGCTCAGTTCGTCACGCATGTTAGCCAGCATGGCTTTAACGACGCGCGGGTTACCAGCAACAATGTTGCCAGTCGCCATGTAGTTATGACCACCGGTAAAGTCGCATACCAGTGCGCCAGCTTCACGGGCAATCAGTTCACCTGCGGCAAAATCCCACGGGCGCAGGCCAATTTCAAAATAACCATCAACGCGTGCAGCGGCAACGTATGCCAGATCCAGCGCAGCAGAACCCGTGCGACGGAAGTCCGCGCATTCGGTGAACATGTTGCCGAGGATTTTCATATAAGAAGCGGCGTGCTGCTTCGCTTTGAACGGGAAACCGGTGGCGATGATGGTGCCATCCAGATCGCGAGCCGTGCTGCCGCGCAGACGGTAGCCGTTCAGCTGTGCGCCCTGACCACGAGTCGCAGTGAACAGTTCGTTACGCATTGGATCGTAAACAACAGCGACTTCAGTACGACCTTTGATGCGTACTGCGATAGATACCGCGAAATGCGGCAGACGTTTTACGAAGTTGGTGGTGCCATCCAGTGGATCGATAACCCATTGAACATCCAAATCTTCACCAACATGTTCACCGCTTTCTTCGGTGATGATGGTGTGCTGTGGGTAAGATTTGCGGATCGTTTCGATAATAATCGCTTCGGCGGCTTTATCGACGTTAGTCACGAAATCATTGCTGCCTTTCTGGCTGGTTTCTACAGAGTCTGGGGTTTCGTAGTGTTTGGCAATTACATTACCCGCCTTGCGCGCTGCGCGCACGGCGATGGTCAGCATCGGATGCATCGGTCTCTCTCACTGGATGTTAAAGAACGGGAAAACGGCGCAGAGTATAGCAGCGAGTTCGGATTATGTCTTCGTTTTATGATAATATGGGCGAATAATCTTTAGCCGAAGAAATACAATGCTGCAAAATATTCGAATCGTGCTGGTGGAAACGTCTCACACTGGCAACATGGGCTCTGTTGCCCGCGCAATGAAAACGATGGGTTTAACCAATCTGTGGCTGGTAAATCCATTAGTAAAACCGGACTCCCAGGCTATCGCTCTGGCGGCTGGCGCCAGTGATGTGATTGGCAGTGCGCAAATCGTCGATACGCTCGATGAAGCACTGGCGGGTTGTAGCCTGGTTGTCGGAACCAGCGCGCGTTCCCGCACGTTGCCGTGGCCGATGCTGGATCCGCGTGAGTGTGGCTTAAAAAGCGTTGCTGAAGCGGCAAATACGCCGGTGGCGTTGGTTTTTGGTCGTGAACGCGTTGGTTTGACTAACGAAGAACTGCAAAAATGCCATTATCACGTCGCTATTGCCGCGAACCCGGAATACAGTTCGCTCAATCTGGCGATGGCGGTTCAGGTCATCTCTTATGAAGTCCGCATGGCCTGGCTGGCAACGCAGGAAAGCGGTAAAGCAGCTGACTATGAAGAAACCCAGTATCCACTGGTCGACGATTTAGAGCGTTTTTACGGTCATCTGGAACAGACACTGCTGTCGACCGGGTTTATCCGTGAAGGCCATCCGGGGCAGGTGATGAACAAGCTGCGTCGTCTGTTTACTCGCGCACGTCCAGAGAGCCAGGAACTGAATATTCTGCGCGGGATTTTAGCGTCGATTGAACAGCAGAATAAAGGGAAGTAACCTGTCTTTACGCCGGATGGCGCTTCGCTTATCCGGCCTACAGGCCGCACGATTTGTCGGCCGGATAAGCGAAGCGCCATCCGGCAAACGAATACCGCACGGAACGCAAAATACCTGACTAAATTAGTCAAGTAAATAGTTGACTGATTTAGTCGGGAATGTCAGACTTGCCCCTGCTATGCAATACCCCCATTTTACAATAAAAAACCCCGGGCAGGGGCGAGTTTGAGGCTAAGTAAGACATGAGACTGACATCAAAAGGGCGTTATGCCGTGACCGCAATGTTGGACGTTGCGCTCAACTCCGAAACGGGCCCGGTACCGTTGGCTGATATTTCTGAGCGTCAGGGCATTTCCCTGTCGTATCTGGAGCAGTTGTTCTCCCGTTTGCGTAAAAACGGTCTGGTTTCCAGCGTACGCGGACCAGGCGGCGGATATCTGCTGGGTAAAGATGCAGGCAGCATCGCAGTAGGTGAAGTTATTAGCGCTGTTGACGAGTCTGTAGATGCGACCCGTTGCCAGGGTAAAGGCGGTTGTCAGGGCGGCGATAAGTGCCTGACCCACGCGCTGTGGCGCGATCTTAGCGACCGCCTGACCGGTTTCCTCAATAACATTACGTTGGACGAACTGGTAAATAATCAGGAAGTCCTCGATGTGTCTGGTCGCCAGCACACGCATGACGCTCCACGCACTAATCGTGCTCAAGACGCGATCGACGTTAAGTTACGCGCATAATAAAAGTATTTTAGAATCAGGCCGGGACGCCAGACGCCCCGTTAACTCGGTCGTACATCCAGCCGGTTGCCTGATTCCTTGCATTGAAGCGATGTACGGAGTTTATAGAGCAATGAAATTACCGATCTATCTCGATTACTCCGCAACCACGCCGGTGGACCCGCGTGTTGCCGAGAAAATGATGCAGTGTCTGACCCTGGACGGAAACTTTGGTAACCCAGCGTCTCGTTCACACCGTTTCGGCTGGCAGGCTGAAGAGGCGGTAGATATCGCCCGCAACCAGATTGCCGACCTCGTGGGCGCTGACCCGCGTGAAATCGTCTTTACTTCCGGTGCGACTGAATCCGATAACCTGGCGATTAAAGGTGCAGCCAACTTTTATCAGAAAAAAGGCAAGCACATCATCACCAGCAAAACCGAACACAAAGCCGTGCTGGACACCTGTCGTCAGCTGGAGCGCGAAGGGTTCGAAGTCACCTACCTCGCCCCGCAGCGTAACGGCATTATCGACCTGAAAGAACTTGAAGCGGCGATGCGTGATGACACCATCCTCGTGTCCATCATGCACGTGAACAACGAAATTGGCGTGGTACAGGATATTGCGACGATCGGCGAAATGTGCCGCGCGCGTGGCATCATCTATCACGTTGATGCAACCCAGAGTGTAGGTAAACTGCCTATCGACCTGAGCCAGCTGAAAGTGGACCTGATGTCCTTCTCTGGCCACAAAATCTATGGCCCGAAAGGTATCGGCGCGCTGTATGTGCGTCGTAAACCGCGTATCCGTATCGAAGCGCAGATGCACGGCGGCGGTCACGAGCGCGGCATGCGCTCCGGTACGCTGCCTGTTCACCAAATTGTCGGTATGGGTGAAGCTTACCGTATCGCCAAAGAAGAGATGGAAACCGAGATGGCGCGTCTGCGCGGTCTGCGTAACCGTCTGTGGAACGGTGTGAAAGACATGGAAGAGGTATACCTCAATGGTGACCTCGAGCATGGCGCACCGAACATTCTCAACGTCAGCTTCAACTTTGTTGAAGGCGAGTCGCTGATTATGGCGCTGAAAGATCTGGCGGTATCTTCCGGTTCTGCATGTACCTCTGCAAGCCTGGAACCTTCCTACGTGCTGCGTGCACTGGGGATGACTGACGAGCTGGCACATAGCTCAATTCGTTTCTCTTTAGGTCGTTTCACTACCGAAGAAGAGATTGACTACGCCATCAATCTGGTTCGTAACTCCATCGGCCGTCTGCGCGACCTTTCTCCGCTGTGGGAAATGTTCAAGCAGGGCGTGGATCTGAACAGCATTGAATGGTCACATCACTAATCGGTACCGATAAGGAGAATTCATCATGGCTTACAGCGAAAAAGTAATCGATCATTACGAGAATCCACGTAACGTGGGTTCTTTTGACAACAGCGACGAGAACGTGGGCAGCGGCATGGTGGGTGCACCGGCCTGTGGCGACGTGATGAAGTTGCAGATCAAAGTCAACAATGAGGGTATCATTGAAGACGCGCGTTTCAAGACTTACGGCTGCGGTTCCGCTATTGCCTCCAGCTCTCTGGTTACCGAATGGGTAAAAGGGAAATCTCTGGATGAAGCACAGGCGATTAAAAACACCGATATTGCCGACGAACTTGAACTGCCACCGGTGAAAATTCACTGCTCTATTCTGGCTGAAGACGCGATTAAAGCCGCGATTGCGGATTACAAAAGCAAACGTGAAGCAAAATAATTAAGAGTTGAGGTTTTATTATGTCGATTACCTTAAGCGACAGTGCAGCAGCGCGTGTAAATACCTTCCTGGCAAACCGCGGTAAAGGGTTTGGTCTGCGTCTGGGCGTGAGAACCTCCGGCTGCTCAGGTATGGCCTATGTACTGGAATTTGTTGACGAGCCGGCGGCTGAAGATACCGTGTTTGAAGACAAAGGCGTAAAAGTCGTGATCGACGGAAAGAGCCTGCAATTCCTCGACGGTACGCAGTTAGACTTCGTCAAAGAAGGTCTGAACGAAGGGTTTAAGTTCACTAACCCGAACGTGAAAGACGAATGTGGATGCGGCGAAAGCTTCCACGTGTAACGCGCTTACTGATAACCCCACCGTGGTCGCCTGCGCGTGGGGTTTGTTTTACCTGACTCTCTGGTTTTGCCTCATCGAACAACAGAGAATCGATGCCCTGAGAATGTTATGGACTACTTCACCCTCTTTGGCTTACCGGCCCGTTATCAGCTCGATACTCAGGCGCTGAGCCTACGTTTTCAGGATCTACAACGTCAGTATCATCCTGATAAATTCGCCAGCGGTTCTCAGGCGGAACAACTTGCTGCAGTTTCGCAGTCCGCCACTATCAACCAGGCCTGGCAAACGCTGCGTCATCCCTTGATGCGCGCCGAATACTTACTGTCTTTACACGGTTTTGATATCAGAAGTGAACAGCACACGGTGCGCGACACTGCTTTCCTGATGGAACAGTTGGAGCTGCGTGAAGAGCTGGACGAAATTGAACAGGCAAAAGACAGTCAACGACTGGATGCGTTTATGAAACGTGTCAGCGACATGTACAATGTTCGCCATCAATTGATGGTAGAACAGCTGGATAGCGAGACGTGGGACGCGGCGGCAGATACCGTGCGTAAGCTGCGTTTTCTCGATAAACTGCGAAGCAGTGCAGAACAACTCGAAGAAAAACTGCTCGATTTTTAATTTCCGGAAGCGAAAATGGCCTTATTACAAATTAGTGAGCCTGGTCTGAGCGCTGCGCCGCACCAGCGTCGTCTGGCGGTAGGCATCGATTTAGGCACCACCAACTCCCTGGTTGCAACTGTACGCAGCGGCCAGGCCGAAACGTTGGCCGACCACGACGGTCGCCACCTGTTGCCGTCAGTGGTTCACTATCAGCAGCAGGGCTACTCAGTCGGTTACGATGCGCGTGCTAACGCGGCGCTGGATACGGCAAATACCGTCAGTTCGGTAAAACGCATGATGGGCCGCTCGCTGGCGGATATTCAGGCGCGCTACCCGCATTTGCCTTATACGTTCCAGGCGAGTGAGAACGGTCTGCCGATGATTGAAACTGCTGCTGGCTTACTCAATCCAGTACGCGTCTCTGCTGACATTCTGAAAGCGCTAGCCGCGCGGGCAACCGAAGCGCTGTCCGGCGAACTGGATGGCGTGGTGATCACCGTTCCGGCCTACTTTGATGATGCTCAGCGTCAGGGCACGAAAGATGCTGCGCGTCTGGCGGGCCTGCATGTACTGCGTCTGCTGAATGAACCGACCGCTGCCGCGATTGCCTATGGCCTGGATTCAGGTCAGGAAGGTGTCATTGCCGTTTATGACCTTGGCGGCGGTACGTTTGATATTTCTATTCTGCGCCTGAGCCGTGGCGTGTTTGAAGTGCTGGCGACCGGTGGTGATTCCGCACTCGGTGGCGACGATTTTGACCATCTGCTGGCCGACTACATCCGTGAGCAGGCGGGCGTTGCCGATCGCAGCGACAACCGCATACAGCGTGAACTGTTGGATGCCGCGATTGCCGCTAAAATCGCGCTCAGCGATGCGGACTCTGTCACCGTTAACGTGGCGGGATGGCAGGGTGAAATCACCCGTGAAACCTTTAATGAACTGATTTCCGCACTGGTTAAGCGCACGCTGCTGGCTTGCCGCCGCGCACTGAAAGATGCTGGCGTTGAGGCGCAAGACGTTCTGGAAGTGGTGATGGTTGGTGGTTCAACGCGCGTGCCGCTGGTGCGTGAACGCGTCGGCGAATTCTTTGGCCGTACGCCGCTGACCTCGATTGATCCGGATAAAGTCGTTGCCATCGGCGCGGCTATTCAGGCCGATATTCTGGTTGGCAATAAACCGGACAGCGAAATGCTGTTGCTGGACGTTATCCCGCTGTCCCTGGGACTGGAAACCATGGGCGGTCTGGTGGAGAAAGTGATTCCGCGTAACACCACGATTCCGGTGGCACGGGCACAAGACTTTACCACCTTTAAAGACGGGCAAACGGCGATGTCGATTCACGTGATGCAGGGCGAGCGTGAGCTGGTGCAGGACTGCCGTTCGCTGGCACGTTTTGCACTGCGCGGCATCCCGGCACTACCTGCGGGTGGGGCGCATATCCGCGTGACCTTCCAGGTGGATGCTGATGGCCTGTTGAGTGTGACCGCCATGGAGAAATCCACCGGCGTTGAATCCTCCATCCAGGTCAAACCGTCCTACGGTCTGACGGACAGCGAAATCGCCTCTATGATTCAGGATTCGATGAGTTTTGCCGAGCAGGATGTAAAAGCGCGTATGCTGGCAGAACAAAAAGTCGAAGCAGCACGTGTACTGGAAAGCCTGTTCGGTGCGCTCGCTGCTGATGCCGCGCTGTTAAGCGCCGCAGAACGTCAGATTATCGACGCCGCCGCCGCGCATTTGAGCGAGGTTGCACAGGGCGACGATGTTGACGCGATAGAACAAGCCATTAAAAACGTAGACAAACAAACCCAGGATTTCGCCGCTCGCCGCATGGACAAATCTGTCCGTAGCGCGCTGAAAGGCCATTCTGTGGACGAGGTTTAATATGCCAAAGATTGTTATTTTGCCTCATCAGGATCTCTGTCCCGATGGTGCCGTTCTGGAAGCTGAGACTGGCGAAACGATTCTCGACGTTGCCCTGCGTAACGGCATCGAGATTGAACACGCCTGTGAGAAATCCTGTGCCTGTACGACCTGTCACTGCATCGTACGTGAAGGTTTTGATTCTTTGCCGGAAAGCACAGAAGAAGAAGACGACATGCTGGATAAAGCCTGGGGTCTGGAGCCGGAGAGCCGTTTGAGCTGTCAGGCGCGGGTCACTGAGGACGATTTAGTGGTCGAAATCCCACGTTACACAATCAATCATGCACGTGAGCATTAACAGAGGGTAGTATGGGACTGAAGTGGACCGATAGCCGCGAAATCGGTGAGGCGTTGTACGACGCGTTCCCCGATCTCGATCCCAAGACCGTTCGTTTCACCGATCTGCACCAATGGATCTGTGACCTGGAAGAGTTCGATGATGATCCACAGGCATCGAACGAAAAAATCCTTGAGGCCATTTTGCTGGTCTGGCTGGACGAAGCCGAATAAGTCAACGGGCTGCCCACGGGTGGCCCGTTTTCCTGTATGCGCGAAAATAAGGATAAATAAAATGACAGAAGCCATGAAAATTACGCTTTCCACGCAACCTGCCGATGCCCGCTGGGGTGAAAAAGCAACATACAGTATCAATAATGACGGTATTACCCTGCACCTGAACGGAAAAGATGATCTGGGCCTTATCCAGCGTGCCGCGCGTAAAATTGACGGTCTGGGGATTAAACACGTTCAACTGGACGGTGAAGGCTGGGATACCGAGCGCAGCTGGGCATTCTGGCAGGGCTATAAAGGGCCGAAAGGCAGCCGCAAAGTTGAGTGGGCTGCTTTGGACGAGGCACAGCGCAAAGAGCTGGATAACCGTCTGAAAATTATCGACTGGGTGCGTGACACCATCAATGCCCCGGCGGAAGAACTCGGCCCGGAACAGCTGGCGCAGCGCGCGGTTGATCTGCTGTGCTCTGTCGCGTGCGATAACGTCTCTTACCGCATCACAAAAGGTGAAGATCTGCGTGAGCAGAACTACATGGGACTGCATACGGTGGGACGCGGTTCTGAACGTCCGCCGGTGCTGCTGGCGCTGGACTACAACCCAACTGGCGATAAAGAAGCGCCGGTTTATGCGTGTCTGGTCGGCAAAGGCATCACCTTTGACTCAGGTGGTTACAGCATCAAACAAAGCGCATTTATGGATTCAATGAAGTCCGATATGGGCGGTGCGGCAACCGTAACTGGCGCACTGGCATTTGCTATTACTCGCGGGCTGAACAAGCGCGTGAAACTGTATCTGTGCTGTGCGGATAACCTGATTAGCGGTAATGCCTTTAAACTGGGCGATATTATTCACTATCGCAACGGTAAAAACGTTGAGGTGATGAACACCGATGCAGAAGGTCGTTTGGTTCTGGCGGATGGCCTGATTGACGCCAGTGCGCAGAAACCGGAGCTGATTATTGATGCTGCCACGCTGACAGGTGCCGCGAAAACAGCACTGGGTAATGATTACCACGCGCTGTTCAGCTTTGATGACCAACTGGCTGCTCGCCTGCTGGCAAGTGCTGCACAAGAAAATGAGTTGTTCTGGCGTCTGCCCCTGGCGGAATTCCACCGTAACCAGCTGCCGTCTAACTTTGCCGAGTTGAATAACACCGGCAGCGCGGCCTACCCGGCTGGCGCAAGCACTGCGGCGGGCTTCCTGTCCCATTTCGTGGAAAACTACCAGCAAGGCTGGCTGCACATCGACTGTTCTGCAACTTATCGCAAAGCGCCGGTTGAGCAGTGGTCTGCTGGCGCAACTGGTCTGGGTGTGCGCACAATTGCGAACTTGTTAACCGCTTAATTATGTAGGCCGGATAAGCGTTAGCGCTATCCGGCAAGATAACGGCGGGGGCGCTTCGCTTGCCCGCCCTACATGCATCTCTATTGTGATCCTATGTTTGAAACAAAAAACGAATTAGAAACGTTGCTGGAACAAGCAGCGACAGAGCCAGCGCACCGTCCGGCCTTTTTCCGCACGCTGCTGGAGTCTACTGTCTGGGTACCGGGTACTGCCGCAGAAGGTGAGGCGGTCGTAGAAGACAGTGCGCTGGATCTGCAGCACTGGGAAAAAGAAGACGGCACGACGGTGATTCCGTTCTTCACCTCTCTGGAAGCTTTACAACAGGCCGTGGAAGATGAACAAGCGTTCGTCGTTATGCCGGTGCGCACATTGTTTGAAATGACGCTCGGCGAAACACTGTTTCTCAATGCTAAGCTGCCAACGGGCAAAGAGTTTATGCCACGCGAAATCAGTCTGCTGATGGGGGAAGAAGGCAACCCTCTGAGTACCCAGGAAGTACTGGAAGGCGGTGAATCGCTAATTCTCTCCGAAGTTGCCGAACCGCCCGCACAGATGATTGACTCGTTGACCACACTGTTTAAAACCATTAAACCGGTGAAGCGTGCATTTCTCTGCTCAATTAAAGAGAGCGCGGATGCTCAGCCGAACCTGTTGATTGGTATTGAAGCCGATGGCGATATCGAAGAGATTATTCATGCTACTGGCAGCGTTGCAACTGACACGTTACCGGGCGATGAACCCATTGATATTTGCCAGGTGAAGAAAGGTGAGAAGGGCGTCAGCCACTTTATTACCGAGCACATTGCACCGTTCTATGAACGCCGCTGGGGCGGTTTCCTGCGCGACTTTAAGCAGAATCGGATTATCTAAAAGACCAGGCCGGGTGGCGACGTATACGTCTTACCCGGCCTGGGATGTGCGCTATTTTGTAGGCCGGATAAGCGAAGCGCCATTCGACATTTCCAGCTTTATAATACCGGTTCTACCGGTAAATCACTCCGCGATCCCCATTCGCTCCACGCACCGTCATACAAGGACACATCAGGAACCTCCAGCGTGGCAAGCGCCAACACGACGACGGCAGCCGTCACACCGGAACCGCAACTGGCAATGATTGGTCTGTCAAAGCTCACGCCGTGGCTAAAGAAAATCGCATCCAGCTCATCGGTGGTTTTCAACTCTCCGTCACGTACCAGTTCTGTCCACGGCACGTTCAGTGCTCCTGGAACATGACCGCGTTTCAGGCCTGGTCGAGGTTCATCAACCTGGGCATTAAAACGTGCCGCCGGGCGGGCATCGACGATCTGTGCCGTTTTTTCATGGCTGGCCAGCAGCACATCGGTCACGCGTACAACCGCTTCAGGCGCGAATGCTGTATCAAATTCACCTTCGGGCAAATCAACGTTTCCTGTCTGCAGGGGGAGCTCATCACGCTGCCAGCCAGCCAAACCGCCAGCCAGAATTGAGACATTCTCAACGCCAAATGTCCGCAACATCCACCATGCCCGCGGGGCAGAGAACAGATTACCTTCATCGTATATCACCAGGTGCTTATCTTGGTGCACGCCTAACTCGCGCATGGCGACGGCGAAGGCTTCCGGGCGCGGCATCATGTGCGGAAAGGGGGAGGTGTGGTCAGAGAGGGCTTCAATATCAAAAAAGACAGCGCCAGGGATATGGCCTGCACGATATTCCTCGCCAACATCGCGATCTTCCTGGCCTGGAGGTGCCATCCGGGCATCAAGAATTTGTATTTCCGGGTCGTCAATATGTTCGACAAGCCAGTCGGCAGCGACAAAGAAGGCGGTAGTCATAGGCATCTCCATTTTTACCAGGTTTCGGCAAATTGTCGGATGTTTACTGTAAAGCGACAAGTAAAAGAGGCTGATTTGTCAGGCCGAACCACATTAATCATTAAAATTCAGACAATATCATTCGCTTGCCGACTTCCACCGTAAGAAATCTGACGCATAATAGTTGTACTACGTAGCTAACAGGCCACTGCGGCCAGGGATGAAAAATGAAATATATTCGCGTAGCGGCCTGCATGCTGATGCTGGCCCTGGCAGGGTGCGATAATAATAACGATAAGCCGCCAACAGCGGCGAAAAATGATGCGCCAGCCCCGCAGAGCGCACCGGTAAAAGATCCGGCGCAATTACAAAAGCTGATACAGCAGAGTCAGGGCAAGTCGCTCACACTGCTGGATGCCTCTGAAGTTCAGCTTGATGGCGCAGCAACCCTGGTCCTGACTTTCTCTATTCCTCTCAATCCCGAACAAGATTTTTCCCGCGTCGTGCACGTTGTCGATAAAAAAAGCGGCAAAGTGGACGGGGCCTGGGAGCTGGCGCCGAATCTGAAAGAGCTGCGTTTACGCCACCTTGAACCCAACCGCGAGCTGGTGGTCACCATTGAGCGTGACTTGTTGGCATTGAATAAAGCGGCGTTTGGTATTGAGTATGAAAAAAATATTACCACCCGCGACGTTCAGCCAAGCGTAGGGTTTGCCAGTCGTGGCTCGCTGCTGCCGGGCAAAGTGATCGAAGGATTACCGGTGATGACGCTGAACGTTGATAGCGTTGATGTGAACTTCTTTCGCGTGAAACCTGAATCGCTCGGTGCCTTTGTCAGCCAGTGGGAATACCGTAACGCATTGTCCAACTGGGAATCAGATAACCTGCTGAAAATGGCGGAACTGGTGTATACCGGGCGCTTTGATCTCAATCCAACGCGTAATACCCGAGAGAAACTGTTGCTGCCGTTGAGCGATATCAAGCCGCTGCAGCAGGCGGGCGTGTACGTGGCGGTGATGAATCAGGCTGGGCATTACAACTACAGCAATGCCGCGACGTTATTTACGCTCAGCGATATCGGTGTTTCTGTCCACCGTTACCACAACCAACTGGATGTTTTCACACAAAGCCTGGAAAACGGTGCTGCGCAACAAGGGATTGATATCACCTTACTCAATGAGAAAGGGCAGACATTGGCGCAAGCCACCAGTGATGCGCAGGGGCATGTAAAGCTTGAAACTGATAAAGATGCGGCTTTATTGCTGGCGCGAAAAGATGGGCAAACCACATTGTTGGATTTGAAACTCCCGGCGCTGGATCTGGCCGAGTTTGATATTGCCGGTGCGCCGGGCTACAGCAAGCAGTTCTTTATGTTTGGTCCGCGCGATCTCTATCGTCCTGGTGAAACGGTGATCCTCAACGGATTACTGCGTGATAGTGACGGAAGAACACTGCCCGATCAGCCCATTAAGCTGGAGGTCGTGAAGCCCGACGGGCAGGTGCTACGTTCGGTGGTCAGCCAACCTGAAAACGGTCTGTATCGCTTTAGCTGGCCGCTGGACAGCAGTGCGCCAACTGGTATGTGGCATATTCGGGCTAATACCGGTGATAACCAGTCGCGGATGTGGGATTTCCACGTCGAAGACTTTATGCCGGAACGAATGGCGCTCAATCTCGCTGCTGAAAAGACGCCCGTGGCGCCGGCGGATGACGTGAAGTTTTCCGTTGTGGGCTACTACCTGTATGGCGCACCTGCCAACGGTAACGCCCTGCAAGGCCAGCTTTTCCTGCGGCCGCTGCGTGAAGCGGTGCAGGCGCTACCAGGATTCCAGTTCGGTAATATTGCTGAAGAAAATCTGTCCCGTAGCCTCGATGAAGTTCAGCTTACGTTAGATGAACAAGGTCGCGGCGAGGTCATTGCCAGTAGCCAGTGGCAAGAAACGCATTCGCCGCTGCAGGTAATTTTGCAGGCCAGTCTGCTGGAGTCGGGTGGCCGTCCGGTGACCCGTCGGGCAGAACAAGCTATCTGGCCTGCGGATACGCTGCCGGGTATTCGTCCGCAGTTTGCGGCGAAAGCCGTGTATGACTACCGCACCGATACCACCGTAAATCAGCCCATCGTTGATGAAGACAGCAATGCCGCTTTCGATATCGTGTATGCCGATGCGCAAGGCGAGAAAAAAGCGGTAACCGGTTTGCAGGTGCGTTTGATCCGTGAACGTCGGGATTATTACTGGAACTGGTCTGATGGCGAGGGCTGGAAATCACAGTTTGACCAAAAAGATCTGGTTGAGGGTGAGCAGACGCTGGATCTTAAGGCCGATGAAACCGGTAAAGTTAGCTTCCCGGTAGAGTGGGGCGCATACCGCCTCGAGGTTAAAGCGCCAAACGATACGGTCAGCAGTGTACGCTTCTGGGCGGGTTATAGCTGGCAGGATAACAGCGACGGTAGCGGAGCGGTCCGTCCCGATCGCGTGACGTTGAAACTGGACAAACCTAATTATCGTCCCGGCGATACCATGAAGCTGCACATTGCTGCGCCAGCAGCGGGTAAAGGCTATGCGATGGTGGAATCGAGTGAGGGTCCGCTGTGGTGGCAAGAAATCGAGGTGCCTGCAGATGGTCTTGAGCTCTCTATTCCGGTCGATAAAAGCTGGAACCGCCATGATTTGTATCTCAGTGCGCTGGTGATCCGCCCTGGTGACAAATCCCGTTCAGCAACGCCTAAACGTGCGGTTGGACTGCTGCATTTACCGCTGGGGGATGAGAATCGTCGGCTGGCGCTGGCGCTGGAAAGCCCGGCGAAAATACGCCCGAATCAGCCGCTGACCGTCAAAATTAAGGCCAGTATTAAGAATGGTGAAGTGCCAAAGCAGGTGAATGTGCTGGTCTCTGCCGTTGACAGCGGGGTCCTGAATATTACGGATTACGTCACGCCAGACCCGTGGCAGGCATTTTTCGGGCAAAAGCGCTACGGCGCGGATATTTATGATATTTACGGCCAGGTGATCGAAGGTCAGGGGCGTCTGGCGGCACTGCGTTTTGGCGGCGATGGCGATGAGTTAAAACGCGGCGGAAAACCACCTGTCAATCACGTCAATATCGTCGCACAACAGGCTCTGCCGGTTACGCTCAACGAGCAGGGTGAAGGCACAGTGACGTTACCGATTGGTGATTTCAACGGCGAGCTGCGGGTAATGGCGCAGGCCTGGACGGCGGATGATTTTGGCAGTAGCGAAAGTAAAGCGGTCGTTGCCGCCCCGGTGATTGCTGAATTGAATACCCCGCGTTTCCTGGCCGGGGGCGATACGTCGCGACTGACGCTGGATGTAACTAACCTGACAGACAAACCGCAGACGCTGAATATCAAGCTTGCCGCCAGTGGATTACTGGAACTGATGGGGCAAGATCCGGCACCCGTGAATCTGGCACCAGGCGTACGTACCACGCTGTTTGTTCCAGTGCGTGCCCGGGAGGGATTTGGCGAGGGTGAAATTCAGGCTGAGATTTCAGGTCTGGAACTGCCTGGCGAAACGTTCTCTGCTTCACACAAGCAATGGAAGATCGGCGTGCGTCCGGCGTTCCCGGCGCAAACCGTCAATAACGGTGTTGCGCTCCAGCCGGGTGAAACCTGGCAATTGCCAGGTGAAGAGTTGGTTAATTTTTCAGCGGCTACAGTGCAGGGACAACTGTTGTTCAGCGGTAAGCCGCCGCTAAATCTGGCGCGCTACATCCGTGAACTGAAAGCCTATCCTTACGGTTGCCTCGAGCAAACCGCCAGTGGACTGTTCCCGTCGTTATATACCAATGCCGCGCAGCTGAAAGCGTTGGGCATAGCGGGCGACAGCGATGAGAAACGCCGTGCGGCAGTAGAGATCGGGATTTCCCGGTTGCTGCAGATGCAGCGTGATAACGGGGGGTTTGCATTGTGGGACAAGAACGGGCCGGAAGAGTATTGGCTGACGGCCTACGTTATGGACTTCCTCGTGCGAGCAAACGAACAAGGTTATAGCGTACCGACAGAGGTGATTAACCGGGGGAATGAACGGTTGCTGCGCTATTTGCAGGATCCGGGCATGATGTCGATTCGCTATACCGACGATACCTCAGCAAGTCGCTTTGCAGTACAGGCTTACGCAGCACTGGTGCTGGCTCGCCAGCAGAAAGCCCCGCTCGGCGCACTACGCGAAATCTGGGAGCGTCGTGCACAAGCGGCGTCTGGTTTGCCGCTGCTGCAACTGGGTATTGCGCTGAAAAACATGGGGGATGCGAATCGCAGTGAACAGGCGTTGACGCTGGCATTGAATACACCACGCCGCGATGCGCAGCAATGGATGGCGGATTACGGTAGTCAGCTGCGCGATAATGCGCTGATGCTGGCATTGTTGGAAGAGAATAAGCTCAAACCTGACGTGCAGAATACGCTGTTGAATACGTTGTCAGAACAGGCCTTTGGTCAGCGCTGGCTCTCTACTCAGGAAAATAATGCGTTGTTCCTTGCCGCGCGTACGCTACAGGATTTACCTGGCACGTGGCAGGCGCAAACATCACTCTCTGAACAGCCGTTAGCGGGTGAGAAATCACAAACCCGGAATCTGGATGCCGACGAGCTGTCCACGCTGAGCGTCACGAATACCGGTAATCTTCCGCTGTGGCTGCGTCTGGATGTCAGCGGGTATCCGCAAACCTCACCGACGCCTGCCAGCAACGTCCTGTATATTGAACGTCAGATCCTGGGGCTGGATGGTCACAGCAAATCGCTGGACTCTCTGCGCAGCGGCGAACTGGTGCTGGTTTGGCTGACGGTGAAAGCCAGCCAGAACGTGCCTGATGCGTTAGTCGTTGATCTGCTGCCCGCCGGACTGGAACTGGAAAACCAGAATCTGGCCAACGGTAGCGCCAGCCTGCAGGATAGCGGTAGCGAAGTGGCGAATCTGCTCAATCAGATGCAGCAGGCGGATATTCAGCATGTGGAGTTCCGCGACGACCGTTTTGTTGCGGCGGTGGCAGTCAACGAAGGACAACCGGTCACGCTGGTGTATCTGGCGCGGGCGGTAACGCCGGGGACCTATCAGATTCCTGTACCGCAGGTGGAATCAATGTATGTTCCGCAGTGGCGTGCGACCGGAACGGCAGAGGGGCCACTGATTGTCAGACCGTAAATGATGCACCGGTTGGGGAAACGCGGCTGCTGGCTCTGGCTGGTCGCCGTTATGCTATTACTCGTGGCGGCGGTTTGGTCGGCAGATAAAATCTGGCCGCTGCCGCTTCATGAAGTCGATCCTGCGCGTGTCGTGGTGGCGTACGATGGTACACCGCTATGGCGTTTTGCCGATGTGGACGGTATCTGGCGCTATCCGGTCACAATTGATGAGGTCTCGCCGCGATACCTCGACGCGTTAATCAATTATGAAGATCGCTGGTTCTGGAAACATCCCGGTGTTAATCCGTTTTCGGTGCTGCGCGCGGCGTGGCAGGACCTCTCATCCGGGCGTGTCGTCTCGGGCGGCAGTACGCTCACCATGCAGGTAGCACGTATACTCGACCCCCACCCACGCACCTTTGGCGGTAAGTTCCGCCAGCTCTGGCGCGCGTTGCAGCTGGAGTGGCACCTTTCCAAGCGCGATATCCTGACGCTCTATCTGAACCGTGCGCCGTTTGGCGGCACGCTTCAGGGGGTGGGGGCAGCAAGTTGGGCCTATCTGGGCAAATCGCCCGCACAATTGAGTTACTCTGATGCCGCACTATTGGCTGTTCTGCCGCAAGCGCCGAGTCGTCTGCGCCCGGATCGTTGGCCAGATCGCGCCGAAGCTGCGCGCAATAAAGTGCTTGAGCGTATGGCGACGCAAGGGATTTGGCCCGCGAAGCAGGTACAGGAGTCGCGTGAAGAACCAGTCTGGTTAGCTCCCAGACAGATGCCACAGTTAGCGCCCTTATTCTCGCGCATGATGCTGGGAAAAAGTCGAAGTGACAAAATAGTGACCACGCTGGATGCCGGGCTGCAACGTCAACTGGAAGAGCTGGCGCAAAACTGGAAGGGGCGGCTTCCTGCGCGCACTTCGCTGGCGATGATTGTGGTCGATCATACCGATATGAGCGTGCGTGGCTGGGTGGGGTCGGTAGATATGAATGACGACTCCCGCTTTGGTCATGTGGATATGGTGAACGCGATTCGTTCTCCGGGATCGGTGCTGAAGCCATTTGTTTATGGCCTGGCGCTGGATGACGGATTGATTCACCCGGCTTCGTTGCTTCAGGACGTGCCGCGTCGTACCGGGGATTATCGTCCAGGGAATTTTGATAGTGGCTTTCATGGCCCGGTGAGCATGAGTGAAGCGCTGGTACGTTCGCTAAATTTACCCGCAGTTCAGGTGCTTGAAGCTTATGGACCGAAGCGTTTTGCCGCAAAATTGCGTAATGTGGGTTTGCCGTTGTACCTACCCGCAGGAGCTACGCCGAATCTGTCGTTGATCCTGGGCGGTGCGGGGGCGAGACTTGAAGATATGGCGGCAGCATACAGTGCGTTTGCCCGTCATGGTAAGGCGGGCAAACTGCGTTTGCAGCCGACAGATCCACTGCTGGAGCGCCCGTTGATGTCAGCAGGCGCGGCGTGGATTATTCGTCGGATTATGGCTGACGAAGCGCAACCTCTCCCGGATAACGCGCTGAGCAGAGTGGTTCCGCTGGCATGGAAAACAGGCACCAGTTATGGCTATCGTGACGCATGGGCAATCGGCGTTAATTCACGTTATGTGATAGGTATCTGGACCGGCCGACCCGACGGTACGCCGGTGGTCGGGCAGTTTGGTTTTGCCAGCGCCGTTCCTCTTTTAAATCAGGTGAATAATTTGCTGCTGGCGCGGGGAAGCGCTCAGCCGGAGGATCCGCGTCCTGATTCGGTTAGCCGCGGTGTGGTGTGCTGGCCTGGTGGACAATCTCTGCCGAATGGTGATGGTAACTGTCGTCGTCGTTTAGCCACGTGGCTACTGGACGGTAGCCAACCGCCAACGTTGCTATTACCCGAACAAGAAGGCGTGAGTGGCATTCGTTTTCCTGTCTGGCTGGACGATGAGGGAAAACGCGTTGCAGCGGATTGCTCGCAGGCTCGTGAGCAAACATTAATCGTCTGGCCATTGCCGCTGGAACCCTGGCTGCCGGAATCAGAGCGTCGGGGCGCGAGGTTACCGCCGGTTTCTACAATCTGTCCGCCGCTGGGGCAGGATGCTTCATTACCGCTGCAGTTGACAGGTGTGCGCGATGGCGCGATTGTGAAGCGTTTACCCGGTATTCAACAGGCTTCATTACCGGTGCAAACCAGCGGTGGGACAGGTGAGCGCTGGTGGTTTCTTAACGGTGAACGACTGGATGAGCGCGGGCGTCGTCTTACCCTGCGACTCACAGTAAAAGGGGATTACCAACTCCTGGTGATGGATGACGCGGGGCAAGTGGCGACGGTGAGATTTTCTTTGCAATAGACCAGGTTGAGATGTTTTGTTGCTAAAAATCATCTTATTTTAAAGAAATGTTACCTTCGTCAATAGTCAACGGCCAGGATGCTCTTTATAATCCGCGCCAGGTAAACCATAACAGAACATCTTTTTTCAGAGGTAATCATGGCTATTGAACGTACTTTTTCCATCATCAAACCAAACGCGGTGGCAAAAAACGTTATTGGGAGCATCTTTGCGCGCTTCGAAGCAGCAGGGTTCAAAATTGTCGGCACTAAAATGCTGCACCTGACCGTTGAGCAGGCGCGTGGCTTCTATGCTGAGCACGACGGCAAACCGTTCTTTGATGGCCTGGTTGAATTCATGACCTCCGGTCCAATCGTCGTTTCCGTACTGGAAAGCGAAAATGCCGTACAGCGTCATCGCGATCTGCTGGGCGCAACGAATCCGGCAAATGCGCTGGCCGGTACGCTGCGTGCCGACTACGCGGACAGCTTCACCGAAAATGGTACCCACGGTTCCGATTCCGTTGAATCCGCAGCCCGTGAAATCGCCTATTTCTTCGGTGAAGGCGAGGTTTGCCCGCGCACTCGCTAATCTCCTGCGTCTTTCACGTCGCAGATGCGTTGGCTGCGTTCGTTTACCCCGGTCACATAGTTTTCTATGCTCCCGGGGATGCTCGAACTTGCCGCCTTCCTGCGACGCGAAATCCTTTGGAGATGAATTAGCGATTTACATATTATTTTCGCTAATGCTTCGTGCAAACGTGGCATCCCTGCGCCAGACTTTGTACAATGCAACGCCCCGGAAGAGCAGACCGCTTACCGGGGCGTTTCTTTTTAACCCTCCACGGGCCATAACGTGTAACAACGAGGCCGGAAAAAATTATGTCTGAATTAGTTAACACCTCTGAAGTCGTCATTGCTGCGGTTCCAAATAAAAATGGAAAAATTAACCTGCTGGATCTGAACCGTCAGCAGATGCGCGAATTCTTCAAAGAGATGGGCGAAAAGCCGTTTCGTGCCGATCAGGTCATGAAATGGATGTACCACTATTGCAGCGACAATTTTGATGACATGACTGACATCAATAAGGTGCTGCGCAACAAACTGAAAGAAGTGGCTGAAATTCGCGCCCCGGAAGTGGTGGAAGAGCAGCGTTCTTCTGATGGCACTATCAAATGGGCCATCGCGGTTGGCGATCAGCGTGTTGAAACGGTTTATATCCCGGAAGACGATCGCGCGACCCTGTGTGTTTCTTCACAGGTTGGTTGTGCATTAGAGTGTAAATTCTGCTCTACGGCGCAGCAGGGCTTTAACCGTAACCTGCGTGTGTCGGAAATCATTGGTCAGGTCTGGCGTGCGGCGAAAATCGTCGGCGCGGTGAAAGCTACAGGCGTACGTCCCATCACCAACGTGGTGATGATGGGGATGGGGGAGCCACTGCTTAACCTGACTAACGTCGTTCCGGCGATGGAAATTATGCTTGATGACTTCGGTTTCGGGTTGTCCAAGCGTCGCGTTACGCTGTCCACCTCAGGCGTTGTCCCTGCGCTGGATAAGTTGGGTGACATGATTGATGTCGCACTGGCGATTTCTCTGCATGCGCCAAATGATGAAATTCGTGACGAAATTGTACCTATCAACAAAAAGTACAATATCGAAACGTTCCTCGGGGCAGTGCGCCGCTATCTGGAGAAATCCAATGCGAACCAGGGCCGCGTGACCATCGAGTATGTCATGTTGGATCACATCAACGATGGCACTGAGCATGCTCATCAGCTTGCAGAACTGCTGAAAGACACGCCGTGTAAGATCAACCTGATTCCGTGGAACCCGTTCCCGGGCGCGCCGTATGGCCGTAGCTCTAACAGTCGTATCGATCGTTTCTCTAAAGTGTTGATGGGCTATGGTTTCACGACCATCGTGCGTAAAACACGTGGTGATGACATCGATGCAGCCTGTGGTCAGCTGGCGGGAGACGTTATCGACCGTACCAAGCGTACTCTGCGCAAGCGTATGCAGGGCGATGCTATCGATATCAAAACCGTTTGATGCCGAATGCACTACGGTATAAATAATGTACCGTAGTGCAATGTAAGTTACATAAGGTCCTTTGTTGTCGTCGTCTGATCAATAATAACGGTGCGTTTTAGTCGACTTTAAGGCAGTATGTAGCGGTGCAACAAGAGTTTAGACCCTCAGGTTTACGCTGTTTTGTCATTGATAGTCTGACCGTTTTATACTGTCTGACGAAGGTTAACTGACCAGATGTTTCGCGGTGTGGGTGAGCATTGTGGCTCGCCGGCGCCAGAACCCAAATTTACGCAGCTGTAGCGAATGAATACTGAAGCCACGCACGACAAAAATGAAGCACTATCCACCGGCGTTCGTCTGCGCAATGCCCGTGAACAACTCGGATTCAGCCAACAGGTGGTCGCGGAACGACTCTGCCTGAAGGTCTCCACGGTACGCGATATTGAAGAAGATAAGGCACCAGCCGATCTCGCTTCAACATTCCTGCGCGGGTATATCCGTTCTTATGCGCGTCTGGTGCATATTCCTGAAGAAGAACTGTTGCCAGGGCTGGAAAAACAGGCTCCGATTCGCCCTGCCAAAGTTGCGCCGATGCAGAGTTTTTCGCTCGGTAAGCGCCGCAAGAAGCGTGACGGCTGGCTAATGACCTTTACCTGGCTGGTACTGTTTGTCGTTGTCGGACTGACTGGTGCCTGGTGGTGGCAGAACCATAAAGCACAGCAGGAAGAAATCACCACGATGGCCGATCAATCTTCCGCTGAACTGAATGCCGGTAAAGATAACGCACAGAGTGTACCGCTGGATACCAGCGCTGCCGCAAGCCAGGACAATACACCGGCTTCGGATGGTGGCGCAGTGGCTGATGCCGCTCAAGCGCCGGATACTGCAGCGACCCCGGCTCCTGACGCAGATAAAAACGCCGTTGTGGCTCCGTCTCAGGCCAATGTTGATACTGTAACGACCACACCTACTGCACCCGCGACAGCGGCGCCACTGCCGACTGACCAGGCGGGTGTAACAACCCCGGCTGCCGATCCTAATGCGCTGGTGATGAATTTCACCGCTGACTGCTGGCTGGAAGTGACCGACGCAACCGGTAAAAAACTGTTTAGCGGCATGCAGCGTAAAGATGGCAATTTGAATCTGACCGGTCAGGCACCGTACAAGCTTAAAATTGGTGCTCCGGCGGCAGTGCAGATTCAGTTCCAGGGTAAACCTGTCGACCTGAGTCGTTTTATCAGAACTAACCAGGTTGCGCGTCTGACCGTTAATGCCGAACAATCACCGGCTCAGTAACAGACGGCAATGCGGGAGATTTTTTAATGCATAATCAGGCTCCAATTCAACGTAGAAAATCGACACGCATTTACGTTGGGAACGTGCCGATCGGCGATGGGGCTCCCATCGCCGTACAGTCTATGACCAATACGCGTACCACGGACGTGGAAGCGACGGTTAATCAGATCAAAGCGCTGGAACGTGTAGGCGCAGATATTGTTCGTGTCTCTGTACCGACAATGGATGCTGCAGAAGCGTTCAAGCTTATCAAACAGCAGGTTAATGTCCCGCTGGTTGCCGATATTCACTTTGATTACCGTATTGCGCTGAAAGTGGCGGAATACGGTGTCGATTGTCTGCGTATCAACCCAGGTAACATCGGTAACGAAGAGCGTATTCGCATGGTTGTGGATTGCGCTCGTGATAAAAACATTCCTATCCGCATTGGTGTAAACGCCGGATCGCTGGAAAAAGATCTGCAGGAAAAATACGGTGAGCCGACGCCGCAGGCGCTTCTGGAATCTGCGATGCGTCATGTGGATCATCTCGATCGTCTGAACTTCGATCAGTTTAAAGTTAGCGTGAAAGCGTCTGATGTTTTCCTCGCTGTAGAATCTTATCGTCTGCTGGCAAAACAGATTGATCAACCGCTGCATCTGGGGATCACCGAAGCCGGTGGCGCACGTAGTGGTGCGGTAAAATCTGCGATCGGTCTGGGACTGCTGCTGTCAGAAGGCATCGGTGATACGCTGCGTGTTTCTCTGGCGGCAGATCCGGTTGAAGAGATCAAAGTGGGCTTTGATATTCTGAAATCACTGCGCATCCGTGCTCGCGGTATTAATTTTATCGCTTGCCCAACCTGCTCACGCCAGGAGTTCGACGTTATCGGTACCGTTAACGCGCTGGAGCAACGCCTGGAAGATATCATTACGCCAATGGACGTTTCGATCATCGGTTGCGTGGTAAACGGTCCTGGCGAAGCACTGGTTTCCACGCTGGGCGTAACGGGCGGCAACAAGAAAAGCGGCCTGTATGAAGACGGCGTGCGTAAAGACAGACTCGACAACGATGACATGATCACGCAGCTCGAAGCCCGTATTCGCGCCAAAGCGAGTATCCTGGACGAAGCGCGACGCATTGACGTGCAGCAGCTTGAAAAATAATAACGTGATGGGAAGCGGCGTGCTTCCCGTGTATGATTGAACCCGCATGGCGCCCGTATTATTCGGGTTAGCGCTGAGGGTTCATTTTTATATCCATAAAGAGAATAAACGTGGCAAAAAACATTCAAGCCATTCGCGGCATGAACGATTATCTGCCTGGCGAAACCGCCATCTGGCAGCGCATTGAAGGCACTCTCAAAAACGTGCTCGGCAGCTACGGTTACAGTGAAATCCGCTTGCCGATTGTAGAGCAGACCCCGTTATTCAAACGTGCGATCGGTGAAGTGACCGACGTCGTTGAAAAAGAGATGTATACCTTTGAGGACCGCAATGGCGACAGCCTGACCCTGCGTCCTGAAGGCACTGCGGGCTGCGTACGCGCCGGCATCGAACATGGTCTCCTGTACAATCAGGAACAGCGTCTGTGGTACATCGGGCCGATGTTCCGCCACGAACGTCCGCAAAAAGGTCGTTATCGTCAATTCCATCAGTTGGGTGTCGAAGTGTTTGGTCTGCAAGGCCCGGACATTGATGCTGAGCTGATTATGCTGACTGCCCGCTGGTGGCGTGCACTGGGTATTTCCCAGCATGTTAGCCTTGAGCTGAACTCTATTGGTTCGCTTGAAGCTCGTGCTAACTACCGTGATGCGCTGGTCGCCTACCTGGAACAGCACAAAGAAAAACTGGACGAAGATTGCAAGCGCCGCATGTACACCAACCCGCTGCGTGTTCTCGACTCCAAAAACCCGGACGTGCAGGCGCTGCTGAACGATGCCCCTGCACTGGGTGACTATCTTGATGATGATTCTCGCGAACATTTCGCGGGGCTGTGCAAACTGCTGGAATCCGCAGGTATTGCCTATACCGTTAATCAGCGTCTGGTTCGTGGTCTCGACTATTACAACCGCACCGTATTTGAGTGGGTAACCAACAGCCTGGGCTCACAGGGTACCGTCTGTGCAGGTGGTCGCTATGATGGTCTGGTTGAGCAACTTGGCGGTCGTGCCACGCCAGCGGTAGGCTTCGCTATGGGTCTGGAACGACTTGTTTTGTTAGTTCAGGCAGTTAATCCGGAATTTAACGCAGATCCTGTTGTCGATATATACCTGGTTGCGTCAGGTGCGGATACGCAGTCAGCCGCAATGCGGCTTGCTGAACGTCTGCGTGATGACGTTCCCGGTGTGAAATTGATGACTAACCACGGTGGCGGCAACTTTAAGAAACAGTTTGCTCGCGCCGATAAGTGGGGCGCCCGCGTTGCACTGGTACTGGGTGAGTCCGAAGTGGCTGACGGTACCGTTGTAGTGAAGGATTTGCGCTCTGGTGAGCAAACGGCAGTAGCGCAGGATAGCGTTGCCACGCATTTGCGCACTCTACTGGGCTAAGGAGAAGGACAGCGTGGAAATTTACGAGAACGAACACGACCAGGTTGATGCGGTAAAACGCTTCTTTGCTGAAAACGGCAAAGCGCTGGTTGTTGGGGTAATTTTAGGGGTTGGCGCGCTGGTCGGCTGGCGTTACTGGACCAGTCATCAGACGGAGTCCGCACGCTCTGCTTCTCTGGCATATCAAAATACGGTGACTGCGGTTAGCGCAGGTAAGCCTGATAGCATTCCTGCCGCAGAGAAATTTGCAGCGGAAAACAAAAACACCTATGGCGCGTTAGCGTCAATGGAACTGGCACAGCAGTTTGTTGACCAAAACGAACTAGAGAAAGCCGCGGCCCAGTTACAACAAGGCCTGGCCGCCACCAGCGATGAGAATCTCAAAGCGGTGCTTAATCTGCGTCTTGCTCGTGTTCAGGTTCAGCTTAAGCAGGCTGATACCGCGCTGAAAACACTCGATACCATTAAAGGTGAAGGGTGGGCGGCAATTGTGGCCGATCTGCGTGGTGAAGCGTTGCTGAGCAAAGGCGACAAACAAGGTGCGCGTAGCGCATGGGAAGCGGGTGTGAAAAGCGATGCCTCTCCTGCTCTGAGCGAAATGATGCAGATGAAAATCAATAATTTGTCCATCTGAGAGGGACCCGATGCAATTGCGTAAATTACTTCTGCCAGGGCTGCTTTCCGTTACCCTATTGAGCGGCTGTTCACTGTTTAGTGGTGAAGAAGATGTCGTTAAGATGTCCCCGTTACCGGTGGTTGAAAACCAGTTTACCCCGTCTACTGCCTGGAGCACTTCTGTAGGCAACGGTATTGGTGATTTCTACTCCAACCTTCATCCTGCGTTGGCGGATAACGTGGTCTATGCAGCCGATCGCGCAGGTGTGGTGAAAGCGCTGAACGCAGACGACGGCAAAGAAGTCTGGTCTGTTAATCTGGGTGAGAAAGACGGTTGGTTCTCCCGTGCATCTGCTCAGCTTTCTGGCGGTGTAACCGTGTCGGGCGGCCATGTTTATATTGGCAGCGAAAAAGCACAGGTTTATGCGCTTAACACCAGTGACGGTACAACTGCATGGCAAACGAAAGTTGCCGGTGAAGCGTTGTCTCGCCCGGTGGTGAGCGATGGCGTGGTATTGATCCATACCAGTAACGGTCAGTTGCAGGCATTGAACGAAGCTGACGGTGCCATCAAATGGACTGTGAACCTCGACATGCCATCACTTTCCTTACGTGGTGAATCTGCTCCGGCGACCGCCTTTGGCGCTGCGATTGTGGGTGGCGATAATGGTCGCGTGAGCGCCGTGCTGATGCAGCAAGGCCAGATGATTTGGCAGCAGCGTATCTCTCAGGCGACAGGCCCAACGGAAATCGATCGTCTGAGCGACGTTGATACCACGCCGGTTATCGTCAATGGCGTAGTTTACGCACTGGCTTATAATGGTAACCTGACGGCGCTGGATCTGCGCAGCGGCCAGATCATGTGGAAACGTGAGCTCGGCTCGGTGAATGATTTCATCGTTGATGGTAATCGTATCTATCTGGTTGATCAGAATGACCGTGTGCTGGCGCTGACGACCGATGGCGGGGTGACGCTGTGGACGCAAAGCGATCTGCTGCACCGTCTGCTGACGTCTCCGGCTCTGTATAACGGTAACCTGGTTGTAGGCGATAGCGAAGGCTACCTGCACTGGATTAACGTTGAAGATGGTCGCTTTGTCGCTCAGCAGAAGGTCGACAGCTCAGGTTTCCTGACCGAGCCGGTTTCTGCTGATGGTAAACTGCTGATCCAGGCGAAAGACGGTACGTTGTACTCCATTACGCGTTAATCGTCCTGGCCGCTCGCTTTGAAAAACGGCTCCTGGTGCAGGGGCCGTTTTACTGTTTTTAACAATGGCGCAAAAATAGCGTCCATTGTCTGATGATTTTTTAAATGAGGCTTTAAACATGGTACCTGTGGTCGCGCTTGTCGGGCGCCCTAACGTTGGCAAATCCACGTTATTTAACCGTCTAACTCGCACCCGAGATGCGCTGGTTGCGGATTTCCCGGGTCTGACTCGTGACCGTAAGTACGGTCGTGCGGAAATTGAAGGCCGCGAGTTTATCTGCATTGATACTGGCGGTATTGATGGCACCGAAGACGGTGTTGAAACCCGTATGGCTGAGCAGTCGTTGTTGGCTATCGAAGAAGCAGACGTTGTGCTGTTCATGGTGGATGCGCGTGCTGGTCTGATGCCGGCAGATGAAGCCATTGCCAAGCATCTGCGTGCGCGCCAGAAACCAACCTTCCTCGTTGCCAACAAAACTGACGGACTCGATCCGGATCAGGCCGTTGTCGATTTCTATTCACTGGGACTGGGTGAAATTTACCCTATCGCGGCGTCTCATGGTCGTGGTGTCCTTAGCCTGCTGGAACACGTTCTGCTACCGTGGATGGACGATGTCGCGCCGCAGGAAGAAGTAGATGAAGATGCGGAATACTGGGCGAAACTGGAAGCCGAAGAAAACGGTGAAGAAGAGCCTGAAGATGATTTCAATCCACAGGATCTGCCCATCAAACTGGCCATTGTCGGGCGCCCGAACGTAGGTAAGTCCACACTGACTAACCGTATTCTCGGTGAAGACCGCGTTGTGGTCTACGATATGCCGGGGACCACGCGCGACAGTATTTATATTCCGATGGAACGTGATGAACGCGAATATGTGCTGATTGATACTGCGGGTGTACGTAAGCGCGGTAAAATTACCGAAGCGGTAGAAAAATTCTCCGTAATCAAAACGTTGCAGGCAATTGAAGATGCCAACGTGGTGATGCTGGTGATTGACGCACGCGAAGGGATTTCCGATCAGGACCTCTCGCTGCTGGGCTTTATCCTCAATAGTGGGCGCTCACTTGTTATCGTCGTCAACAAATGGGACGGCCTGACGCAGGAAGTGAAAGAACAGGTAAAAGAGACCCTGGACTTCCGCCTGGGCTTTATCGATTTTGCCCGCGTTCACTTTATTTCCGCGCTGCACGGCAGCGGCGTAGGCAACCTGTTCGAATCCGTGCGCGAAGCGTATGACAGCTCAACCCGCCGCGTTAGCACCGCGATGCTGACCCGCATTATGACCATGGCGGTAGAAGACCATCAGCCGCCGCTGGTGCGTGGTCGCCGTGTGAAGCTTAAGTATGCTCACGCCGGTGGTTATAACCCGCCGATTGTGGTGATTCACGGTAACCAGGTGAAAGACCTGCCGGATTCATACAAGCGCTATCTGATGAACTACTTCCGCAAATCACTGGAAGTAATGGGGACGCCAATCCGTATTCAGTTCAAAGAAGGGGAAAACCCGTTTGCGAATAAACGTAATACACTGACACCAACGCAGATGCGTAAGCGTAAGCGTTTGATTAAGCACATCAAAAAAAGCAAGTAACCCTTGCTGATGGCGATAGAGGCCCGCGTAAATCGCGGGCTTTTTTTCGCCCTTTTTAGTCTGTACCTGTCTGTTTGCTGTCAATGACTATTCGCTTTTTACCAAGTTTAAATCTAAGAAAGTAGACAATTGTCGAATTTTCATCTTAAAGTCACCCGGTTGGTACTAGACAAAACTACTGTCAGGTTATCAAATGGTTAAATAACTCTTCGCCGTATGTAAAAAATCGACCAGCTACGTAACTGGCCGGCGTACATCACGGTGTTTACAAGCACACGACATATTTTTCGGGAGAATTATGCAATCCTCTGTTAATCAAAAAGAAAGCCGAACGTTCTTCGGTCATCCTTATCCGCTCGGCTCATTGTTCTTCACTGAGATGTGGGAGCGCTTTTCGTTTTATGGCATTCGTCCGTTACTGATCCTGTTTATGGCTGCTACCGTTTATGACGGCGGTATGGGGCTGGCGCGTGAAAATGCATCGGCAATTGTCGGTATTTTTGCCGGTACGATGTACCTTGCCGCGCTGCCGGGCGGTTGGCTGGCGGATAACTGGCTCGGTCAGCAAAGAGCTGTCTGGTATGGCTCTATCCTGATTGCCCTTGGCCATCTGTCGATTGCGCTCTCTGCCATCATGGGTGACAACCTGTTCTTTATCGGCCTGATGTTTATCGTGCTCGGCTCAGGTCTGTTCAAGACCTGTATCTCGGTAATGGTTGGGACGCTGTATAAAAAAGGCGATGCGCGTCGTGATGGCGGTTTCTCGCTGTTCTACATGGGTATCAATATGGGCTCCTTCATTGCTCCGTTGATCTCCGGGTGGCTGATTAAGTCTCATGGCTGGCATTGGGGTTTTGGTATCGGTGGCATTGGGATGCTGGTCGCGTTGATTATCTTCCGCGTGTTTGCCGTTCCGGCGATGAAGCGCTACGACAGCGAAGTCGGGCTGGACTCTACCTGGAACAGCCCGGTAGTCAAAAGAAAGGGCGTAGGCACGTGGTTGTTGGCGCTGGCGGTAGGTGTGGCAGTCATTGTTACCCTGATAGCTCAAGGTGTGATTGTGATTAACCCGGTCGCGGTAGCCAGCGTGTTGGTGTATGTGATTGCGGCATCCGTAGCCCTCTACTTCATCTACCTGTTTGTATTTGCTGGGCTGAACCGTAAAGAGCGCGCCAGATTGTTGGTCTGCTTTATTCTGCTGGTTTCCGCTGCCTTCTTCTGGTCGGCATTTGAGCAAAAGCCAACGTCGTTTAACCTGTTCGCTAACGACTACACTAACCGTATGATCGGCGATTTTGAAATCCCGGCTGTCTGGTTCCAGTCGATTAACGCGCTGTTTATCATTCTGCTGGCCCCGGTCTTTAGCTGGGCGTGGCCGAAGCTTGCCAGCATGAATATTCGCCCGAGCAGTATCACTAAATTTGTTATCGGTATTCTGTGTGCCGCAGCGGGTTTTGGCCTGATGATGCTGGCAGCACAAAACGTGCTGAATAATGGAGGTGCAGGCGTTTCGCCTTTCTGGCTGGTGGGCAGCATCCTGATGCTGACACTTGGTGAACTGTGCCTGAGTCCGATTGGCCTGGCGACAATGACGCTGCTGGCACCAGAAAGAATGCGCGGTCAGATGATGGGACTGTGGTTCTGTGCAAGTGCACTGGGTAACCTGGCTGCGGGCCTGATCGGCGGCCACGTGAAAGCCGATCAGCTGGATATGCTGCCGGATCTGTTTGCACGTTGTTCCATCGCGTTGATAATCTGTGCTGCGGTACTGATAGTCCTCATTGTTCCGGTGCGCCGTATGCTGGAGAATGCACAGACTAAACCGGTTACCAGCGCCTGATAAAACCTCGACATTGCCGGGGCGGGCATTCTGCTCCGGCAATTCAATCTACGAGGTAAGAGTATGCTGTTAGGGTTTGTGGGGCTTGGCGCGGTGGTTGAAACGGCATACTTGCCCGCATTACGTCACATGTTCGGTGATTCACTCCGCTGTGTGGGATTTGATGTGCAACCCGCAAAACAGCCTGCAGATGTGACACGCTGCGCATCGCTTGCTGAACTTCTTGCAACACCGCTTGATACCCTGTTTATCACCACCGCATCCCTGCACCATCTTGAAGTGCTGGAACAGGCGCTCGCTTCGCCCATCGCACGTATCGTGGTCGAAAAACCGATTGTCGCCACGCTTTCCCAAATTGAAAAACTGAAAATGCTGCTGGTTCAACCCGGCGTCGCTGATCGTGTACTGGCGCTAGACCACTGGATGGCGCGTAATGGCGCAATGCAGCTGGCATTGGGGAAACTCGGAGCGTTGTGGCTGGGCGATAACCCACAACCGGCACTGGTTACCCACTTTTCGGACATTGTTAAAATTGAAGGATTCTTGCAGGAGCCAAGCGGGATTAACACCGCCGGGGAACCTGTCGCGCTCAACTTTGCCACCGGTGAGCCGGATGCGCGCGAGCTTCGACACCCGGATGGTGTGATTCTGGATATAGGTACGCATGTGCTGGCAATGTTGCGTGAAACGGTTCGCTACCTCGGGGGAAGTGATGAGATGGTGCTGCAGGTGATAACCGCGAAAGACCGTCTGGGGCGTGATATCTCCCGCGGTGACCTGACCACGGCAGAAGGTGAAGCTCATCTTCAGGGGCAGATTAGCGGTATTCCGCTGGATATCTGGCTCAACAAATATGCGGGACCTGCGGGAGGGCAAAAAGGTCTGCGCCTGTATCTGAGAGATGGGCGAATCATTAGCCATGACCGGCGCGGTGCAGAAGATGTGCTGGAACTTATTGAGGGCGATACTGTTTTGCGCTGTAGTCTTGCGGGGGCGGTTTATGCGCACTGCCTGGCAGAGCATATCCTGGGGGGGCAAAGTTTGTTTGAACGTAGCCCGCAGGAAGTCGGGCGGACAACGCAGCGCCGACTGGAAGAAGTGGAGCGCTTGTTAATGCTACAGCAGCAGTTGCGCGGGCAACATTAAGTGCACCGTGTTAACATCAGGGTAGTAATGAATTCCCCGTACAGGAGTCACCATGTCTATTATCTGCCCTGATTGTCATACTTCGCTGGAGCCTCAAAACGGCGTGGCATATTGCGAAAACTGTAATAAAGATATTCTGCTTGAAGCGCATTGCCCGGAGTGCCATCAGCCGCTGCAGGTGTTAAAAGCCTGCGGTGCGGTCGATTATTTCTGCCAGAATGGGCACGGGCTTATCTCTAAGAAACGCGTGGCGTTCTTGATTAAAAATAATTAAAAGTGAGTTAAGAACTTCTTATTTGATTGTCTGTTTTTACGTTTGCTACCATTGAATAAGACAGTATTCATTGAGTCATTAATATCTATTGGCATATTAAATAGATATTAATGATGAAATGGGTTCTGTTATTTTTTTTCACCGTAAATAATATTATATTAATCACTGCGATGAACTCAAGGATGGTTGTCGTATGGCGCAATGGATGCGCATTTTTATTCTGCTGTGGCTACCTTGTGTGGCTATTTCAGTTTCAGGTGCTAATGCATCGACTATTTCAGGAGAACTCAGTGAATCAGCATTGCCTGATTTAGCGAGCGATTCTGCGAAAAAAACGGAACAGGATAATAGCGGCAAAGCATATACGGATAAAGGTGCCGACTATTTTATTAATTCTGCCACTCAAGGGTTCGATAACCTGACACCAGAAGCCCTTGAATCTCAGGCTCGAAGCTATCTTCAGGGACAAATCACGTCATCTGCACAATCTGGCGTTGAATCACTCCTGTCACCTTATGGCAAGGTGCGTACTAATCTGGCGATTGGCGAGGGGGGTAATCTGGAAGGCAGTAGTCTGGATTATTTTGTCCCCTGGTATGATAACCAGCAGACGCTGCTTTTTAGCCAGCTTTCAGCCCAGCGTAAAGAAGATCGTACTATTGGTAATCTGGGGTTTGGTGTGCGGCAGAATGTTGGAAACTGGCTACTGGGCGGCAACATGTTTTATGACTACGATTTTACGCGTGGTCATCGCCGACTGGGTTTAGGCAGTGAAGCATGGACCGATTTTCTGCGTTTTTCCGGTAACTATTACCATCCGCTGTCAGGCTGGAAAGATTCTAAAGATTTTGAATTCTACGAAGAACGCCCGGCACGGGGATGGGATGTTCGTACTGAAGCGTGGTTACCCTTTTATCCGCAACTTGGCGGAAAACTAATTTATGAACAGTATTATGGCGATGAAGTGGCGTTGTTCGGGACCGATAATCTGCAAAAAGATCCGCATGCACTGACGGTTGGTCTTAGCTACACGCCAGTTCCTCTGGTTACGCTGAGTACCGATTATAAAGCGGGTACCGGAGACAACACTGACTTAAGTATGCGTGCTTCATTGACGTATCAGTTTGGTACACCGATAGCAGCACAACTTGATCCGGAAAATGTAAAAACACAACATTCGTTAATCGGGAGTCGTACCGATTTTGTTGATCGTAATAACTTTATTGTTCTTGAGTATCGCGAGAAAGATCCTCTTGATGTCACCCTGTGGCTGAAGGCGGATACAACCAATGAACACCCCGAATGCATCATCCAGGATCAGCCTGAAGCGGGAGTGGGGCTGGAAAAGTGTAAATGGACGATCAACGCGTTAATCAACCATCGCTACAAGATAGTGACGGCATCGTGGCAGGCGAAAAACAATGCGAATCGCACGTTGGTTATGCCCGTGGTCAAAGCCAATACGCTCACCGAAGGCAACAACAACCGTTGGAATCTGGTGCTTCCTGCATGGGTGAATGCCAGCACAGAAGAAGCACGACTAGCGCAAAACACCTGGAAAGTACGTATTACCCTGGAAGATGAAAAGGGCAATAAACAGAATTCGGGCGTTGCGGAAATAACGGTTCAGCAGAATCGTCAGATTGAGCTCGTTGTCGATAATATTGCTGATGCCGATCGTACCGATCGTAGCCATGCTGCCAGCGCACTGGCAGATGGCGTAGATGGTGTTGTAATGGGGGTACTGCTAACGGATTCTTTTGGTGAAAGTACCGACAGCAATGGCAACGAACTGGTCGATAAGGCAATGACTCCTGAGTTGTACGACAGTAACGACAACAAAGTTACATTAGGGTCGACGGCCTGCACCACAACAACACCCTGTGTATTCATCACCAGCCGCGATAAAACTGCAGGGACAATCACCCTGGCGAGTACGCTGCCGGGAGCCTTCCGCTGGAAGGTCAAAGAGGATGCTTATGGCGATAGCAACTATGTCGATATTACTTTCCTGAGTGAGAGCACCACTGACCTCAAGGCCATCATCTATCAGTTAAAAGCGGTAAATCCGGCGAATCTGGCGGGCAAGGAAGACCGCCACCCCATACTTAACAATACCTACCGTTTCGTCCTCTGGCGCGACAAAAACAACGATGGCGTGTTCCAAATGTCAGAGCAGCTCGTGGAGGATGAAATGACGCGGTACGACTACCAGTGGGAATTTATCGGGCAGAGCACCAACGGACATACCGGGGCGCTGGCCAATACTCGTAATGAAGATTTAGTGCTGCCAATAACCAATAAAGAGGCGGCACAAAAATTTACTGCCAATGAGGAAGATGGCGTTCAGGGTTACGGCATACGGGTGATGTATAGCCAGAAATAGCGTCAGTGAGTTTACCGCTGATTGTTGAAGAAAAAGGAGAGTCTTAATGCAGGTATTATTTAATAGGCGATTGACCAGGGTCGCTCTGGCGCTGGTGGTTGCAGGATACTGCTCGGTTCCGGCAATGGCGGCGGACGGCAATTTAAAAAGCGGTCAATGGCAGATTTTGACTGATAGCACAGGGTCTATCCAGGGGACGATTCCGTGGATCACTCGGGCGGAAGATAAGGTTGCGGAAACTGATAAGAACCACGTTGTAGTCACTATCGATCGCGGCAGTCGTACTATTGGCTCCGGCGACGGTGATAAGCAGTTCCATATTGGCGATAAGGTAACAGTCAACTGGGCGATTGGTGATACAGAAGGCGATTTGGATACGGGCAATACTGCCACCAAAGCCACTGTTATTTGGGTGCGTTCGAAGAACCAGGACGGCTCGGATGCTGAAGAGATTAGTGGAACGACGGGCCAGGACACCTACACCATCCAGGCCGATGATGCTGATTATTATCTTGGTATCAAGATTACGCCAACCACAACCACCGGTGATCCGAATGTCGCGACAGTCTTACTGCTGAATGACCTTTCCACCAACGCGGGCGGCGGTGCGGACGACGATGATATTCCGGAAGGCCCGGTTGTTGATGATAACGTGAAAGTGGCTATCTATGAGTCTGGAACAACGGCGAACCTGCTGGGTAATACGTCCACCAAACTCAAAACCAATACCACCTATAAAGTTCTGCTGTGGAAAGATAAAAACGGCAACAATACTTATGATACCGGTGAAGATGTTACCAGCAGCTATAACTATCGCTGGAAATTTACCGGGACCAGCCTGCAGCTTGGCGCGGCGGGCGGTATCGTCAACGAAAGCTTCAACAACAGCGATCTGGTTATTCCTGTCACCAATGCTGAGGCGAAAACGGCATTCGACAACGGCGAGAGCGGTGGTGTTACCCTTGGCAACGATGGTGTCCAGGGTTACGGACTGTCAATCGATTACCAACGCAAGTAATACTCACCAAGGCCATTCCCGCAGGGGATGGCCTTTTCCATGCCTTTTGCTTAGCCGCACGCTAAGCAAAAGGTGTTGAAAAATCTCCAGAAATTACAAGTGGATATCGCTCATGGATGGCAATCTGCGTCGTTATAAAATGTATCGTTTCTTACTGGCTATGTTGCTGTTTGTTGACTGCATGGCATTGCCCGCCTCTGCGGCGCTGAAAAGCGGTGCCTGGCAGGAACTGAGCAGTGCCACAGATGCCATCAACGGTACTGTCCCGCAGGCCGATGGCGCGACAATTCCGGTTTATCAGGGGAGTGTTTTGCTTAATCCGGAGGACACAAACACTGTCAGCTTTAGTGCGATGCCCCGTGACTTCAGCACTGATGATACGCCGAGTGCATTGCAACTGGTGAACCCTGTTGACACCGAAGGCGATATTTTCGCTATACCACCATTACGCTGGGCAAGTCAGATGCCTGTCGTTGAACTCATCTGGGCAGATGCCAGTACGCCGGACGAGCCGCTGGATCCACAGCCTGCCGCCAATAAGACCTTTTGTGCACAAAATATGGCTGGACGGCAGTTTGTCGTCTGGCCGCAAATTGATGCCGATACCGCCACCACGCTCTATCTGCAAACCACGACCGGCACCCCATTTAATAATACCGTCTCGTTGCTGAGTCAGAAGATACCGATTTCCATCGCAGCGGCGGCCGGCGATCCAATATCGATCTCGGCCGATCATTATGATGATACGTTGCAGGCGGCGAAGGTGAAGGCTGGAGAGAGCATTACGTTGAGCATTACTACACGTGATTGTCAGGGGGAGCCCGTTGGTAATACGGCATTTGTTATCACCCGTAGTGACGCGTTGAATCGCCAGGGAGAGGTCAACAATAACGCACCTGTGCACGTGGGGGATACTGAACTGACTACGCCGGGCACTGAATATCACGGTACCACTGATGCTAACGGAAAGGCTACCGTCACGGTTACGCAGACCAATGGTCCTGGCGTGAAAACGCCACTGACGGTTTATCCCACGAATGCCGTAACGTTAAAAGCTGATATCGATGTGATTTTCACGACGTTAACCAGCCCGGACAGCGCTAACGCTAATATGTGGGGCCATATGACCGAGAGTGCCAGTGCAACGATTGATGGGGAGACGTACACGTTTACACGGCCAAAGCTGGCGGCGGAAACAGATGGCGAAAATGGGGTTGTGGCGGCTAACAATGAAAGTTGGGCGTTGTTTACCTGGAGCGGAGCGGATAACGGCTGTGACATTCTGCCGGATGCGCGTCAGCTTATGGGGTTAAAAATTGCCCGCGGCGACCTGGTCACTTCTCTGGGGTGGCCAGTGGCGGGAACCAACGAATACTGGTCGTCTTCGACAGGGACATTGAGCCAGAACCATCTGGGCGTCAATATGCTCAGCCGTAGCGTTGCTGATGAGCCAGATAGCACCACCTCCGTGGTGAGCTGTGTTGATAAGGCCTCGCCTGAGGTGACGCCAATTGTCACGCTTACGCTGGATAGCATGGACAGCACAGTCAATGCGGCGAAGGTTAACGTGGGCCAGTCAATCAATATGAAGGTTGCCGTCACCGATAACGTAACGGGGGAAGCGCTACCGTACCGCAGTTTTGATCTGTATCTGGGTGATGAACAGAACCGAAAAGGGCAGACGAATGCCCAGGCACAAGCTGAGGGCGAGAGCTATGGCTGGAATGATAATCCGGTGCTGGCGAGCATCGAAGGTTCAGGGACACCGGAACATTATCATGGTATTACCGGTGCAGACGGTCAGCTTTCCGTTGAATTGACACAGAATAACGGCGCTGGCGTGATGACGCCGCTGCGTGTGGCGCTGACCGACGGTACTGAAGCTTTGGCTAACGTCATTTTTACCGTAGTGACCAGTCCAAATGTCTCGCAGGCGCGGATGTGGGGCCATATGCAGGGGGGGGTTGAAGCCGGCAATATCTATAAGCGCCCGTTGCTGGCGTCTGAAGCGACGGCGCAGACGGGCTCGACGGTGGAAAACCATGAAGACTGGGCTACTTTCAACTCGGTGACGGCGGCAACCAACCAGTGCGGTGCTAATCAGGTACCAGGGCAGTTGTCACTGGACTCGCTGTATCAGGCACATTCCGGCAATGCGATGGCGACGCACTATGGCTGGCCAACAGCTGGCCATAGCTATATCTCTGCTGATACTGATGGCACAGAGACCGCGCATGTCAATCTGGTAAACGGTGCTGATACACTGTTCAGCGGTATGGAAGCGAACTACCTCAGTTGTTCGGGTAATGAACTGGTGACCCGGCTGGAGGTCTGGTTCAACGACGATGCGACCCTCAGTCAGGCTACAGCAAAAGTGGGCGAACCGATTACGATGCATGTCCATTCCGTGAATGCGCTGAACAACCTGGCGGTGCCGAGTGCCAAATTTACGATCACGATGACACACGGTAAAAACCGCAACGGCCTGACAACAGGTTTCAGCGACAGCACTGACGGCGCGTTGGTTATGGGGGGCGAAACCTACGGTTCTTCTGAGTCATCCATGACTTATGAAGGGATGACCGATTCCGAGGGCAATGCGTCGATAGTGATAGAGCAACCGCAGGGCGTGGGACTACTGACGCAACTCACCGTTGTACCTGTTAACTCGTACATCACTACACCGGTATCACGCAGCGTTAAGTTTTTGGTTCCTACCAGCCCCGATACAGCAGATGCGCAGATGTGGGGCTATATGGCGGATACCATTACCGTCGGTAACCTGACGTTTGAACGACCCAAACTGGCGGCGGAAGTCAATGCAACGCGCACTCAGGAAGAAGATAACGAAACCTGGGCGCGGGTTACCCATGCCGATGCAGCCGGTAATACGGGCGTCGGTGGTTGTGCGACAATGCGGTTACCGCGACTTGACCAACTAAGCGAGCTCTATAGCGCTAATAGCAATGGTGCAATACACAACATCCAGGGCTGGCCAGTTACTGAGCCGTATTGGTCAGCGACATTTGCCAGCCCGACGGCGTGGAAAACGCTCTCCCTTGCCAGCGGTAATGAGGGGAACGACGGTAGCGCATCCATTTATACCAGCTGTCTGGCAAGTGACAACGCTGTCGCCACCACCATTACCCTTGAGGTGGTTGATGCCACTGAATGGAGCGATGCTCAGCAGGCGGCAAAGGTGAAGAAAGGCGATACCCTGCAACTCAGGGTCACAGTGAAAGATGCCAGCGGTGAACCGCTACCGGATACGCCGTTTGTATTGCGTCGCGGAGACGGCTACACCCGCCAGGGGGTTCAGCATACAGCCGGCAGTGGCGACGGTATTGTGTCACCCGTCGTGATTGATGGTGAATCGCTTAACGATACTTCTACCAAAATCGGCGGACTGACGGGCGCTGACGGCAGCAAAATCATCAATGTTACCCGTCCAAATACACACGGTACGAAAGTCGCGATTACCGCTTCGCTGTATGACAATGCCAGTGTGAGTGACAGCATCGATACTATTTTTACCGTCGCAACCAGCCCGGACAGTGATAAAGCAGCGATGTGGGGACATATGCCGGAAACGACAACCGCGGCTAACGGTACAGTATTCAAGCGCCCGCTGTTGCTCGCTGAGATCTCTGACAGTGTTGCCGGCAGCAGCAAAGAGAACAACGAAACCTGGGGAACCGCAGATTATCATGGCATTACCAACATCTGTGGTGCTGAGTATGTCCCGGCTCTTGCCGATTTGCAGTCGCTCTATGAGGCCTGGCCGGGCGGGGCAATGAATACACAGCAGGGGTGGCCGTTGGATGAAAAAAACTATCAAAACAGCACGGTCGATCTCAGCCGAACCAGTGAAAATCGGTATGTGAAATCGCTCAATCTCCGTGATAACGGCATTACTTCGCAACTCTGGAGTGAAAAACTCTATTTTTCCTGTTTGCAAAATGCGCATGCCGTCGCGACACATCTCACGCTGACATCATCGCTGTATATCGCGAGTGAGGGTTACGCTAAAGCCAGGGTGGGTGAAACTATTCCGCTGGTGATAACGACACTGGATGCGCAGGGCAATCCTGTCGGAAATACGCCAGTGATTTTTGCGCGAGGCGAGAGTACAGGACGTGCCAGTAAAGACATTAACAGCAGCGATGCCGCCATGATGCAGATTAACCATGAAGAGGGGCGTACCAGCAGCGCCGAATATTATACGGTTACCGGGGATGATGGTACGTTGACGCTGGACATCAGTCAGGATAACGGTGCGGGATTTATCACGCCGCTGCAGGCGATGATCGATGGTTTGAGCGAGAGCAGGCAGTCATTACCTGCCGTGTTCACTGTGATGACCAGCCCGGATACGGATAAAGCAAACTACTGGGGCCATATGCCGGAAACGGCGACGAATAGCGCGGGAGTGACCTTCCGCCGTCCTTTGTTGGCCGCAGAGATGTCATCGTACAGTTCAACATATACCTATAACAACGAAGTCTGGCCGCTGGTTACTGCGGCAAAGACACAGGAAGCGGGTGCAACAGGCTGCGATTTAGCCTATCAGCCGCTGGTGGCTGATATGCAAACGCTGTATATCGATAACATGAGGACTTCCGGTGGTATCGGGACGGTTTACGGTTGGCCGATTGGGGCAAATAAGTCCTGGTGGGCGGCCGATCGCGAGGCAGGCACCGGGAATTATCAGTTTGTTCAGCTGAGCACTGGTGGTAACAGTTCAACAAGTAGCTCAGGTGCCACGGCTGCACAGGTGTGTCTGGTTGATCCCCGTATAACGGCATCGTCGATTACGTTGAGCTCAACGGCGATGGAGGCGACAAAAGATGCCGCTGTGGCAGAAAAAGGCGATGCCATGCCACTAACGGTTACCGTACAAGACAGTAGTGGTAATCCGGTGTCGGGGGCGAGTTTCACACTTTCTCGTAGCGATTCGACGAACCGGGCGGGCGTAGTGATTACTGATGGTGATGTAGAAGCTGATATGGGAGGAGATAACCTTGTTCTCAGAGAACTGACTCCAGCAAGTGATATCAGCGATATGACAACTGCCGCCAGTGTTTTTACAGGAACGACTGGCACGGAGGGCAAGGCAACCTTTACGCTAAGTCAGGACAAGAGCCTGGGGTTGAAAACAACGCTGACTGCGACATTAGTGAGCGATACCCGGCTGCAATCGTCGCTGGATACCATCTTCACGGTACCAACCAGCCCGGATACTGATAAGGCTCATTATTGGGGACATATGCCTGATACAGTAAGCGCTAACGGTAAAATGTTACATCGCCCGCTGCTGGTGGCAGAGTTGCCTTCAGGCGTAACACCGCCGTTATTTATTTTACTCAACAAAGAAGAGTGGGCGTTGGCACATACGGTGGATACCAGTACATGGGATTTAGCGGCGCAGTGCGGTAGCCTGAGCCAGGCAGCGTCGCTGGATGATTTGAAAGCACTGGTTTCCGTCTTCAGCAGCTCAGGGTGGCCATCGACATCAAGCTATGCCTATCTGTCGGGCACCAAGTGCGGCAGTAACTATTGCGGCGTTAACCAGACCAATGGCTCGGTGAATTCGTATATCGACGCTAAGAAAACAGCAGGTTTTGCCACCTGCGTGGAGTAGGAAAACTTAACGCGCCTTACGGGCGCGTGACTTTTTCTGCAGGGTTACAGTCGTGACTTCGCTCTCCACCCAGCCATCTTCCAGTCGTGTCTTCATGACATCACCTGCTTTTACCTGCCTGGCCTGTTTTAGTACCTGGCCGCTGCTGGCTGTGGTCACGCTATAGCCGCGCGCCAGCGTGGCTAACGGGCTGACAGCTTCCAGATGCGTCACCGTATTGCCGAAACGTTCACGTTGATCGCTCAGCCGTGTACGAATGTTCTGTGCCAGACGATGTTCCAGTTGCTGAATACGCGTCTGGGCACGATAAATCCGAGGCTGCGGGTTTTGCTGGTTCAATCGCTGGGTAATACGCAACTGACGTGATGCTACGCGTTTTAGTTGATTATCCAGTGCGAGGTTCATCCGCTGACGCAGACGCTCAAGTGAGGTCTGCTGGCGTGCCAGACGCAACTGAGGGTGCTGTTGTTGCAAGCGATGATGGATCTGGGTAAAGCGACGGGTACGGTTGGCAAGGTAGTAATCCATCGCCATTCCCAGGCGTTGCTGTACAGATTGAACCTGGCGTAACAGCTCCTGTTGATTGCGGCTGACAATTTCGGCAGCCGCAGACGGCGTAGGTGCACGCAAGTCGCCGACGAAGTCAGCGATAGTGACATCGGTTTCATGACCGACGGCGCTGACGACCGGAATGGCACTGTTAAATATTGCCCGTGCCACGCGTTCGTCGTTAAAGCTCCATAAATCTTCCAGCGAACCGCCGCCACGCCCGACGATTAAAACATCGCACTCCTGACGTGCGTTAGCCAGTTCAATGGCGCGTACGATCTGGGCCGGTGCATCATCACCCTGCACGGCGGTTGGGTAAATTATCACGGGCAGGGAAGGGTCACGACGCTTCAGAACATGGAGGATATCGTGCAGCGCAGCCCCGGTTTTCGAGGTGATCACCCCGACGCAATGGGCCGGTGAGGGCAACGGTTGTTTGTATTGCTGATCGAACAACCCCTCAGCCTGTAATTTGGCCTTCAGCTGTTCATATTTTTGCTGTAACAAACCTTCGCCCGCAGGCTGCATGCTCTCGACGATTATCTGGTAGTCGCCGCGCGGCTCGTACAGCGTAATGTTGGCGCGTACCAGCACTTGCTGTCCATGCTGCGGGCGGAATGTCACCCGACGGTTACTGTTGCGGAACATTGCGCAGCGTACCTGGGCGGTGTCATCTTTAAGCGTGAAATACCAGTGGCCTGACGAGGGCTGGGTGAAATTCGAGATTTCGCCGCTGATCCACACGTGTCCCATTTCCTGCTCAAGCAGCAGACGAACCGTCTGGTTTAGGCGGCTTACGGTAAAAATTGAGGTGGTTTGAGAGGATAACATGTGAGCGGGATCAAATTCTAAATCAGCAGGTTATTCAATCGAAAGTAACATGCTCACAGAGGAGCGCAAGGTTTTTTTGCAAAAAAGTGTGGATGCAATCGGTTACGCTCTGTATAATGCCGCGGCAATATTTAATAACCTCCCAGGTGAGATATTGCCCATGCTACGTATCGCTAAAGAAGCCCTGACGTTTGACGACGTCCTCCTCGTTCCCGCTCATTCTACCGTTCTGCCGAATACAGCTGACCTCAGCACGCAATTGACGAAAACCATTCGCCTGAACATTCCTATGCTCTCTGCGGCAATGGACACCGTGACGGAAGCACGCCTGGCAATTGCCCTGGCTCAGGAAGGCGGCATCGGTTTTATCCACAAAAACATGTCCATCGAGCGCCAGGCCGAAGAAGTTAAACGTGTGAAAAAACACGAATCTGGCGTGGTGACCGACCCGCAGACCGTACTGCCAACCACCACGCTGCGTGAAGTGAAAGAACTGACCGAGCGTAATGGCTTTGCAGGCTACCCGGTTGTAACGGAAGACAACGAACTGGTCGGTATCATCACTGGCCGTGACGTACGCTTTGTGACCGACCTCAGCCAGCCGGTTAGCGTTTACATGACGCCGAAAGAGCGTTTGGTAACCGTACGCGAAGGTGAAGCGCGTGATGTTGTGTTTGCAAAAATGCACGAAAAACGTGTTGAGAAAGCGCTGGTTGTTGATGAAAGCTTCCATCTTCTCGGCATGATCACCGTAAAAGATTTCCAGAAAGCAGAACGTAAACCTAACGCCTGTAAAGATGAGCATGGTCGTCTGCGCGTGGGTGCTGCGGTTGGTGCAGGCGCAGGTAATGAAGAGCGTGTTGATGCGCTGGTTGCCGCCGGTGTTGATGTTCTGCTGATCGACTCCTCTCATGGCCACTCTGAAGGCGTTCTGCAGCGTATCCGCGAAACACGTGCAAAATACCCTGATCTGCAGATCATCGGCGGTAACGTTGCTACGGGTGCTGGCGCGCGCGCTCTGGCCGAAGCAGGCTGTAGCGCGGTTAAAGTCGGTATCGGTCCTGGCTCCATCTGTACTACCCGTATCGTTACCGGTGTGGGCGTTCCGCAGATTACCGCCGTTTCTGATGCGGTTGCAGCACTGGAAGGGACAGGCATTCCGGTTATCGCCGACGGCGGTATTCGTTTCTCTGGCGATATTGCTAAAGCGATTGCTGCAGGTGCTGCTGCTGTCATGGTGGGTTCTATGCTGGCAGGTACCGAAGAGTCTCCGGGGGAAATCGAACTGTACCAGGGGCGTTCTTACAAGTCTTACCGTGGTATGGGGTCCCTGGGTGCGATGTCCAAAGGTTCTTCTGACCGTTATTTCCAGAGCGATAACGCTGCTGACAAACTGGTTCCGGAAGGTATCGAAGGTCGTGTGGCGTATAAAGGTCGCCTGAAAGAGATCATTCACCAGCAGATGGGCGGCCTGCGCTCCTGTATGGGTCTGACCGGCTGTGGTACTATCGACGCGCTGCGTACTCAGGCTGAATTTGTCCGTATCAGCGGTGCGGGTATTCAGGAAAGTCACGTTCACGATGTGACCATCACCAAAGAGTCCCCTAACTACCGCATGGGCTCCTGATAAGTTTCCGCGCCCGGCTCTATGCCGGGCGAATTTGTTTCACTTGCCTCGGAATTAGCGTCAATGACAGACAATATTCATAAACATCGCATTCTCATCCTCGATTTCGGATCGCAGTACACTCAACTGGTTGCACGCCGCGTACGTGAACTGGGCGTCTACTGTGAACTGTGGGCATGGGATGTTACGGAAGCACAAATTCGCGAATTCAACCCAAGCGGTATTATTCTTTCCGGTGGTCCGGAAAGTACCACCGAAGCAAACAGCCCACGTGCACCAGAGTACGTGTTCAATGCTGGCGTGCCGGTCTTTGGTGTGTGCTATGGCATGCAGACCATGGCAATGCAACTGGGTGGACATGTTGAAGGTTCTAACGAGCGTGAGTTCGGTTATGCACAGGTTGAAGTCCAGACCGATAGCGCGCTGATCCGTGGTATCGAAGACTCCCTGACTGCAGAAGGCAAACCTCTGCTGGACGTATGGATGAGCCACGGCGATAAAGTGACTGCGATTCCGGAAGGTTTTGTTACCGTTGCCAGCACCGACAGTTGCCCGTTCGCCATCATGGCGCATGAAGAAAAACGCTTCTACGGTGTGCAGTTCCACCCGGAAGTCACCCATACCCGTCAGGGTATGCGCATGCTGGAGCGCTTTGTGCGTGACATCTGCCAGTGTGAAGCGCTGTGGACGCCGGAAAAAATCATCGACGACGCTGTTGCACGTATTCGTGAGCAGGTTGGTAATGACAAAGTGATCCTCGGTCTGTCCGGTGGCGTTGACTCCTCCGTTACCGCAATGCTGCTGCACCGCGCAATTGGCAAAAACCTGACCTGTGTCTTCGTGGATAACGGTCTGCTGCGTCTGAACGAAGCTCAGCAGGTGATGGATATGTTCGGCGATCACTTCGGCCTGAATATTGTTCACGTGGAAGGCGAGCAGCGTTTCCTGGATGCGCTGAAAGGCGAGAACGATCCGGAAGCCAAACGTAAAATCATCGGCCGTGTTTTCGTTGAAGTATTCGACGAAGAAGCGCTGAAGCTGGAAGATGTGAAGTGGCTGGCGCAGGGAACTATCTACCCTGACGTGATCGAATCCGCTGCTTCGGCAACCGGTAAAGCACACGTTATTAAATCTCACCACAACGTAGGCGGCCTGCCGAAAGAGATGAAGATGGGCCTGGTTGAACCGTTGCGTGAGTTGTTTAAAGACGAAGTGCGCAAAATTGGTCTTGAACTGGGTCTCCCGTATGACATGCTGTACCGCCACCCATTCCCGGGTCCTGGGCTCGGTGTTCGCGTGCTGGGCGAAGTGAAGAAAGAGTACTGCGATTTGCTGCGTCGTGCGGATGCTATCTTCATCGAAGAACTGCACAAAGCTGACCTGTACAACAAAGTAAGTCAGGCGTTCACCGTATTCCTGCCGGTTCGTTCCGTTGGCGTAATGGGCGATGGCCGTAAGTATGACTGGGTTGTCTCCCTGCGTGCTGTAGAAACCATCGACTTTATGACCGCGCATTGGGCACACCTGCCGTATGACTTCCTGGGCCGCGTTTCCAACCGCATCATCAACGAAGTTAACGGTATCTCCCGCGTCGTGTATGACATCAGCGGTAAGCCACCAGCGACCATTGAGTGGGAATAATCCCTCTCCCTGTTATCGGCTACTGAGCCAATAACATGTAATAAAGCCCTCTGTAAATCAGGGGGCTTTTTATTATCTATGGTCGGGAAATTGAATTCAGGACGATATGAATACCGCCTATTCTGTAGGGGGCTAATCAACCAACTGCAACTGTGGCTGCGTTTTGGATGCAACATTTTCCACACGAATATCCATTTGCGGATAGGGCAGGTCGATATGGTTGTCGTCCAGCGCTTCTTTAATACTTTCCAGCAGGTCGTAATAGGTGTTCCAGTACTCAGCATTGCGCACCCATACACGAACATAGAAGTTCAGCGATGAGGCGCCAAGCTCTCCCAGTCGCACGGTCACACCACGTTTCTGATCTATACGACGATCCAGTTCGATGATCCGATTGATAACGCGTTTGACATCAGCGATGCGGCTCTGATAACCAACGCCAATGACCAGATCGATACGGCGAAACGGGTGGCGAGAATAGTTAATGATGTTATCGGAAATGATCTTACCGTTTGGGATCACCACTTCTTTGCTGTCGGCGGTGAGAAGCGTGGTGGAGAAAATGTGGACCTTTTCTACCGTTCCGGTAACAGCGCCAATCTGTACGACTTCCCCGGCGCGAAATGGACGTAGGGAGACCAACAAGACGCCAGCGGCAAAGTTGGATAACGACCCCTGTAACGCCAGGCCGACAGCCAATCCCGCAGCACCGATAACCGCAATAATGGATGATGTTTCAATACCGACGCGGCCCAGTGCGGCGACAACGAAAAAGGCGAGGGTAATGTAACGGACGAGAGCAGTGAAGAACTGGATGATGGTGATGTCGACTTTTCGCTTGAGGAGTAATTTTTCCAGCCCGCGGGAGAGCAGGCGAGAGATAAATTTACCGACAAACAACAAAATGACGGCAGCGACGATGTTCCAGCCAAATTGAATTACCGCATCACTGTGCCCGGCAAGCCATTCAAGACCGGTACGTATTTTGGGAAATAATGTAAAACTACTCATGGTATGACCCTGTAGTATTAACAAATGTTAGAAATTCAAATAAACAATTAATTTTTTATACAAAATATTAATGCGTAGGCCGCTGATATTTTTTGAGGATATTAATTAGCGGTTATTTGAGCTGTGTATGTCTTTTTATGTGCAGTAAAGGCGAACGTAAAAAAACAGCGCAAATGGTGGGTAATGACTCCAACTTATTGATAGTGTTTTATGTTCAGATAATGCCCGATGACTTTGTCATGCAGCTCCACCGAT